>JAIPHJ010000029.1 GCA_021735245.1 Candidatus Bipolaricaulota bacterium | reverse complement strand
CTTGAATCGCGCTATCCCCGCCCATGGGGCGGGGCATTTCGCCCGATTCATGGCTTCGCCACCGCGATTTCTATTTGTTTACAAACTTTCGCATTCATCTCCGGCCATAGGCCGGAGTATTCTGCGTGATTTTGATAAATTAATTAAACTCGTAGTAGCTAAAGATAACATCAATTTGTTACGGTCAAGAATAAAGCTCGGAAACGGTTCAGTACCCTCACAACCGGAAAGCCAGGAACGCCATACTACTGGAGGAATATGGCAAACTATCCGGATAAGTGCTCGATAAGTCGACATAACCGGGCTAGGTAACGCTTTCCATGTAATCCTGGAGCTTTTCCTCAACCTCGGGATCCAGCGGGGGAGCCTCGTAGTCGTCCAGTATCGATTTGCAAAGTTCGTGAGCCCGCTCGACCGTCGATTTCGAAGCTTCTTCGGAATCGAAACCCTTTCGATTGCTCAAAGCAGGGACCCGAAAGTCCTTCATGTGCTCTATGGTGGACGGTTCCTTCAGGTAATGTCCCGAATGACCGACGCTCTGGATCGCTTCCTTTGCGACGGTCTCTTCATTAACCTCCAGGCCCTTCTGGTAGTTATTTACCATGTCCAGAATCTCGTCGTCCATGACGAACTTCTCGTAGGACATGGCCATGTAGTTCTTGAGCAGTCCGGCCGAGTGGAGGACGAAGTCCATGCCGTGACCCATTGAAGCGTTAAAGGTCATCATCGACTCGTATCCCGCCTGACCGTCGGTCATCAAAGAGTCAGTAATGGAGCCGCCGCCTCTGCACGGGACGTCGTAGTGCCGGGCCAACTGAGCAGTAGCTCCGATAAACTTGGCGTACTCGGGACTTCCCACGGCGAGATCACCGGTGTTCATGTCCACTATAGTCGATGCTGAGCCGTAAACGACCGGTGAACCGGGATTAACCATCTGCGCTAACACCATTCCCGTCAGAACTTCGACGTTCTGAAGTGTAATCGTGCCGGCAACGGTGACCGGACCGGTCGAACCGGCCATAATAAGTGAGGCAATGACCGTAGGCTGATTGAATTTCGCATGTTCCATGAGGGATTCTAGCATCCGGTTGTCGTAGCCAAGCGGGCTGGTGGTGTTTATCAGCGTAATTACTATAGGTCGATCACAGATTATCTCTTCTTCGCCCATAAGGATGCTGGCCATCTGTATGGCTTCCCTTGCTTTCTTTTTTCCCAGGGCACTCCCCATAAGGGGCTTATCGGAATACTTTGCCCCGGCATACATCATTTTGACGTGTCTTTCTTTGTCGGCCAGATCCGTTGGTTCTACCAATACGCCACCAAGTACGTCCAGATTGTCGCTTGCATGAGCCAGTTTCGTGAAGTTCTCGTAGTCCTCGTAGGTCGCGTCCCGGTTTTTGCCGTCCATATCCGTAACCCAGGGTGCGCCGTAACCGGGTGCCAGAACTCCGCTACTTCCCCCGATTTCCATGCTGTTATCAGGATTTCTCGCGTGAAGCGTAAAAGACGAAGGTACCTTATTCAGATATTCCTCCACCAGGTCCCCCGATAGAAATACTTTCTCTCCTTTCACCCGGGCACCGTGGTCCTCAAATACCTCTCTTGCTTCCTCATTATGGACTTCGACACCCGTTTCTTCGAAAATTTCCATCGAAGTTTTATGGATCAAATTGACGTCTTCCTCTGAAAGCAGATCTTTTGTTAAAAAATTCTGCCCTATCATTATGCCTCCACCTCCACCCTCTTTCTAAATAGATGGCCGTCAGCGCTTCCCATCACCCCGCTGCCGGCGATAATTTCGAAACGGCGAACAAGCCAGTGTGATAGCCCACTACAAAATTACTATTTTTAACTTTTAACTCTAACAGAATTATACCAAATACGACTTCAGGTACAATTTTTCCGGCTCGGCCGGAAGGTAAGCTCCCATTACCGCCATCGGATTTTATTAGGCCTATCTAATTTGTTTGTCCCACTAACTTCTAAATTTGAACGTAAGATAAAATAACCACCCTTTGAGATACTTAATTGCTTCACACGGTGGGTGAAGTATAAAAAGCTCAAATTTTCGCCATCGGATGATACGAAACTCAATTAGTGAGGGTTAGCTACATTATCTTTATAGAGGCTCTCTGCCCCTTACCCGGGCTGGAAGCCGGGTCTAATCTTGTTAAAGACCGATAATTGTATCCAAACGGTTTTCCAAAAGACCCGACTCCCGGCAGCCTCGCTAGTTGACTAAGTTACCCTTATTTTTTACACTTTGCTACTATTTTGCGCTAAAGGGTGAAATAATGAAAGGAAGATATTTTACTTCTGAATCCGTAACCGAAGGGCATCCCGATAAAGTTGCGGACAGAATATCAGATGCGGTTCTGGATAGCGTGTTAGAAGACGACCCTCAAGGAAGAGTTGCCTGCGAGACCTTCGTTAGCACGGGACTGGTGCTGATAGGTGGAGAAATTACTACGGAGACCTACGTGGACATTCCAACCGTAGCCAGAAACACCATTCTGGACGTTGGTTACAACGATAATACGTACGGGTTCAACGGTGAGGATTGCGCCGTACTCACCAGCATAGACGAACAATCCCCCGATATCTATCAGGGAGTAAGTGAAGCGCAGGAGATCCGGGAGGCCCAGGGCGAGAAGAACCATTACGACGAACTGGGGGCCGGCGATCAGGGCATAGTTTACGGATACGCCTGTAAAGAAACGAAATCCTACATGCCCCTGCCCATTACTCTTGCCCATCGATTGACCAAGAAACTTGCGAAAGCTCGCAAGACTGGCCAGGTTCCACACTTGAGACCCGACGGGAAATCTCAGGTGACTATCGAGTACGAAGAGAAGGAACCGATAAGAGCCGACACGGTCATTCTTGCCGCCCAGCACGATCCCGAACTCGACGAAGGAGCCCTCGCTCAAAAGCTTATCGAAAAAGTTATTCGACCCGTAATAGGCCGGTGGCTTGACGGCGACACGGATATATTTGTCAATTCATCGGGCAAGTTTGTCAAAGGCGGACCTCCGGCAGACGCCGGGATGACCGGGAGAAAAATTATAGTGGATACTTACGGAGGATACGGAAGTCACGGAGGTGGAGCCTACTCGGGCAAGGATCCGACCAAAGTAGACCGCTCTGGCTCCTATATGGCTCGCTACGTGGCCAAAAACATAGTGGCTTCAGGAGTAAGCGAAGAGTGTGAAGTTCAGATTGCCTACACAATAGGCAAGGCGAATCCTCTGGCGGTTACAATAGATACTTTTGGCACTAGCGCCGTGGGGGACGACAGGATAGTTGAAGCGGCTAAAGACGTATTCGACATGCGTCCCGCGGCGATAATAGATAAATTTCAGCTGAGGCGACCCTTATACGCCCCTCTATCCGCCTACGGGCATTTCGGACGAGAAGACCTGGGCCTTCCCTGGGAAAAGACTGACAAAAAGGACGAACTCAGGGAAAAGCTACTGTAATAAGGCCAGCACTAAAAGGCTTTAAACGTACGAAAACAGTCATTGCGGCGGTGTTTACAATTTGTACGATTATCCAGGGCTCAATTTTTTCACCGTCGTCGTAGATCGTTTTCCAGTCCTCACTTGCCCCTTCTCTGGCAACCGATTTAACCTTAAAATCCTGGCAGTAGAGGTAATCCCGTAGACAGGTAAGGGGCAAGGGAGTTGAAATAAAAATGATGTTATTACTTACGAGTTACTTCTCGCTTTCGAACAGCTATGAAAAAATCGAAAAGGAGATGCTCTGTTCGAGGATGCAATTGGGCGCCGGGGTCAATTACCCCGCCCTTCCGGGCGAGGCTTGTAGAAAAACCCCTTATAAACAACAACTACTTCCTTCAAAAACACGAGACCCAGCAGTCAATCGAACCCATCTCTGTATTTCGACCTAGATAAGAGATATCAACTCAAATAACTACCAGCAGTCTTTTAAGAGAATTATCCTCGATTGACTGCTGGACCAAAAACCAGCTGATTCATCCCCAGGGGGTGCCCTGGGGGTTCTCAGCTATTTTTGGTAATTTTCAGATCAGGGCTTTGTCTCTGATATTCTCCTCTGCGAAATCGATAAATTCGTCCAGCGGTCTCGGTCCAAGATCTTCTTCGGTCCTCAGCCTTAGTGAGACCTCTCCGGATTCCTCTTCCCTATCACCAACCACCAGCATGTAAGGAATTTTTTCCAGTTGAGCCTCGTGAATCTGGCGGGACAGGTTTTCGTCCACGTCGGTCCTTGCCTCGACCCGGATTCCGGATCTGGCTATCTTGTCTGCAACTTCTTCCGCGTAGTCGTTGTTGTCCTCGGTTACAGGTAAAACTACTGCCTGAAGCGGGGAAAGCCAGACGGGGAAAGCTCCCTTGTAATGTTCTACCAGAATGCCGAAAAACCGCTCAAGCGTTCCGAGCAACGCCCGGTGGATCATGTATGGCCGGTGCTCCTGTCCGTCGGAGCCCATGTAAGTCATGTCGAACCTTTCAGGCAGGTTAAAGTCAAACTGGACGGTTGTGGTCTGCCACAACCGACCTAGAGCGTCTTCCAGGTGAACGTCGATCTTTGGGCCGTAGAATGCTCCTTCACCCTCTTCTACCTCGTAATCAAGTCCCAGGTCGACAATCGCTTCCTTCAGTGCTTCAGTGGCTTTGTCCCATTTTTCCTCGTCTCCCACGGACTTTTCCGGTTTTGTCGAAAGGGCAACCTCGTAGTCTTCGAACCCAAATGCGGAAAGTATGTCGAAAGTAAGATTGAGTACTCCCGTAACTTCTTCTTTTACCTGTTCCGGAGTCGCTATGATGTGAGCGTCGTCCTGGGTGAATCCTCTAGCCCTGAGGAGACCGTGAAGAACTCCTGACCGCTCGTGGCGATATACTGTACCGAGTTCCGCCCACCGGAGGGGTAAATCCCTGTAACTCCTTGTCCTGCTCTGATATATCTGGACGTGGAACGGACAGTTCATCGGCTTGAGGAAATACTCCTGATTGTCTTCCTGCATTGGCGGAAACATATCCTCCCGGAAGTAGTCGAGATGACCACTCTTTTTCCAGAGATCGCTTTTCCCAATGTGGGGTGTAGATACGAATTCGTAGCCGTTTTCTCTGTGACTTGATCGCCAGAAGTCCTTGATGACGTTGAGAATTTCTGTCCCTTTTGGATGCCAGTATACCAGTCCGGGACCGACCTCGGGGTGGAAGGTGAACAGGTCCAGTTCGGGGCCGAGCTTCCTGTGATCTCTTTCTCTTGCCTCCTCCTGCCTTTCTATGTAGCCTTCCAGCTCCTTCTCGTCAGTAAAAGCAGTCCCGTACACCCTCTGCAGCATCACGTTATCCTCGTCACCTCTCCAGTAGGCGCCGGCTACATCCAGGAGTTCGAAATGTTGGAGTTGTCCTGTAGTCCTGAGGTGTGGCCCTTCACAGAGATCCGTAAACCCGTCCTGGCGGTAAAAAGTTACCTCTTCTTCTCCCTCGGAAACGAATTCATCCAGAAGTTCCAGCTTGTACTCTTCGTCCTGCTCCAGGAGGTGATCTCTTGCCTCGTCGGGGTTCAGGGCAAACCTTTCTATCTCGTAGTCTTCCTCGATGATATTCCTCATTTCGGTTCTGATTTCGTCAAAATTCTCTTCCGACAGGGTTTCCGGAAGGTCGAAGTCGTAGTAAAAGCCGTCCTCTATTGCCGGACCTATCGCAAGCTTTACGTCGTCGTATAGACGCTTGACGGCCTGAGCCAGTACGTGAGAAGCAGTGTGTCTTATAATTTCTACCGCGCGAGGTGAATCTATGGTGATTATCTCGAACTCACCCTCTTCAACGACTCTGTCTCTTAGATCAAGCATTTCACCGTCCAGAGTGGCCCCCACCGTAGCGTCTCCTAATCCTGGACCTATATCGTAAGCAATATCAACTACTTTTTTACCTTCTTCAACCTCTAGCTCGTCTCCGTCCGGCAGGGTAAGTTTCATCGGGTTCACCTCTTATAAAGAAATTTTTCTCGGTACGTACATTATAGAATGTATCGGGAAAGATCCCTGTCTTCGATTATTCTCTCCAGTTTTTCCTTCACGAAATCTCGATCTATTTCCTCGACCCCCCCGTCCATGGACGGGGCGTCAAACGAAATCTCCTCCATTAACTTCTCCATTACGGTCTCAAGTCTTCTTGCTCCTATGTTTTCCGTCGTTTCATTCAAATTAGCGGAGGCCTGAGCGATTTCGTCAATTGCTCCCTCGGTAAACTGAAGTTCGAGCCCCTCCACGTCCAGCAATGCCCTGTACTGCTTTACGAGTGCGTCTTTGGGCTCGGTCAAAATTCTTTTGAACTCGGGTGCATCGAGACTATCGAGTTCAACCCTTATCGGCAGCCTACCCTGTAGTTCGGGAATCAGGTCCGAGGGACTGGAAACGTTAAACGCCCCCGCGGTGATGAAGAGTATGTTTTCGGTATTTATCGTTCCCTGTTTGCTCCTCACCGTTGAACCTTCCAGCAGAGGCAATATGTCCCGCTGAACGCCCTGACGGGAAACTCCGGGACCACCCCCGCCCGATTCGCCAGGCCTGTCGCCGGCTATCTTATCTATTTCGTCCAGAAATATTATCCCTGACTCCTCGGTCAGCTCAATCCCCCTGCGCTTTATTTCCTGCTCGTTGAGAAGTTTGTCCACTTCCTGGTCGAAAAGTATGTCTCTTGCCTCTTCTATCTTTACCCGTTTGGTTTCTTTCTTTGACGGGAATATGTTGCCCAGCATGTCTCCCATGTTGATTCCCATCTGATCCATGCCCTGGTCAGAGAAGACTTCCACCTGGGGGACGTTTGACTGTTTCACGGAGACCTCTATGTAGCGATCGTCCAGGTCTCCCTGGCGCAACTTTCGCTTCAGCTTGTCCCTCGTGCGCTCGAGGCTCTGGGCCCGCCCTTCCTTTGCGTCTTCGGCGGGCAACAACTTGTCCAGGATTCTTTCTTCGACCATGGCCCGGGCTTCCTCTTCCACCTTTTCTATCTCGTTCTCTCGAACCATTTCTATTCCTCTGCTCATGAGGTCCCTTATCATGGACTCCACGTCCCGCCCCATGTACCCTACTTCCGTGAACTTAGTAGCTTCTACCTTCAGGAAGGGGGCCCGAGCGACACTCGCCAGCCGGCGAGATATTTCCGACTTGCCCACTCCCGTGGGACCTATCATCAGAATATTCTTCGGTTTTATCTCTTCTTTTATCTCCCCTTCGACTTTCTGCCTTCTGACCCTGTTTCTCAACGCGATAGCTACTGATCGCTTGGCGTCTTCCTGGCCAATTATATACTCGTCCAGCTTATCGACTATTTGCCGGGGAGTTAACTCTCTTTTATCGGAACCAAGTATTGTCGGTAAATTAACCATTATTCCTCCATTTGCTCCTACCACTCGATCGACTCAATCGACAGCTGGTCGTTTGTATATACGTCGATAGAGGAAGTCAGAAGGAGCGATTCCCTGGCCACCTCTACCGGTGAGAGTTGAGAGTGATCCAGCAGGGCTCGTGCAGCTGCCAGGGCGTAGGAACCGCCGGAACCTATTCCGATCACGTTGTGATCCGGACGAAGTACGTCCCCGGCCCCTGATATCAAAAGCAATGATTCCGAATTAACCACGACCATCAGAGCTTCCAGCTTCCTCAGGATCTTGTCCGTTCGCCACTCTTTCGTAAGCTCCACGGCTGCCCTTTCCAGTTTACCGCTGTACTGCTCCAGCTTCCCCTCGAATTTATCAAATAATGTCATCGCATCAGCTGTTGAACCCGCGAAACCGGCCAATACATCACCATCGTAAAGTACCCTGACTTTGTTTGTATTGTTCTTTACCACAGTATCTTCCATGGTGGCCTGTCCGTCAGAAGCAACCACTCCTTTACAGTTTTCTGGAGTTCTAATTGCAATAATGGTAGTACTCTCTATTCTATTTCGGTCTATTTGGTGGTTTTTATCACTGGATAACATAGCCATACCTCACTCTAATGTGAAAAAGACTAAACTAAAAATCAATCACAAAACCCGATAGGCCAGAAAGCAAAACCGAATTGCAAGTTGTAGAAGTTTACCGATTCGGTCAGGCAGTATCAACTTCCCTTCTATCAAACCCGCAATGAGAACATTTATAATCCGGGAACACTCCCCCGCAGGCTGGACATTCGTGCCACCCCTCCTTAAGCCTAACCTTCCTCTTTTTTTGCTGGGTAACGATAAGCGATTTCAGGCTTCGACTTGCGGGTTCGTTTAGACCGGTATCCGCCAGTTCTTTTTCTATCTTTTCTCGCTCTTCCTCGCTAAGACTGATTTCCTCAATATCGTAACTCTTCTCACCCATCCCGGACCCTTCAGAAAACTGACCCAGCTTGAACTTCAACTTATCGACTTTCGAATGAGTCAGATTTTCATTTAGTTTGTCCAGCAATTCTTCCTCCAGGAAAGACAATTCCTGTTTGGCCGCGGCTGACGGAACTTCAAGGACAAGACTCCCACCCTGGACCTTCTTCGGCCGGGCTACCTTTCCCAGCTCACCCGCTATCTCGGTCCAGACGAAAACGGGTTCCTGTTTTTCGTACTCGGAAAGAAGATTATTCTTCCTGAATATGGCCGCAAGAGATCCCCTTTCGAGAGTCATTGCCGTTCTATCCCCCCTTCCGCAATCTTCAGCACGGTGAACTCGCCCGATAGCTTCCTGAAAGAAGGGGACCTGGTTGCAGTAGTCATAAACACCTGGGGCTCTTCCGGCAGGTTTTCGAGAAAGGCTTCTCCCCTGTCCCTGTCGAGCTCGCTGAGGATATCGTCCAGCACGAGAATCGGTAGCTCGTCGAATCTTTTCTCGTATAACTCAAGATAGGCCAGGTAAGTGGCGATCACAGCGGTTCTCAACTCGCCCTGAGACCCGAAGGTCCGAAGGTTTTTTCCGTCCAGTAGGTATTCGAACTTGTCCCTGTGAGGACCGACTACTGAGGTCTCCCGCTCCAGCTCTTTTTTTCGGTTCCGTTCGAGTTTATCCGAGAGTAATTCGGCTATTTCTTCCTCGGATCCCTCGACCAGACCGTCCTCGGAATAGCTTAAATTGAGCTCCTGTTCGGTCCCGGCAAACCGTCCGTATATTTCCGGAAGATACTGGTTCAGGTCGCGAAGGTAATCGGCCCTTTCCACGGTGATCCGGGCTCCAAGTTCAACCAACCTATCGCTCAACACTTCCAAAAAATCTTCGTTTATCTCGTCCTTTTTCAGGAGAGTGTTCTTTTTCTTTAACTCGGCATTGTATTCCGACAGGAGGTGGCCATAACCGTCGCTTAGCTGGCTTAAATGGCTATTTAACAGGGACCGCCTTCGTCTTGGTGGGCCCTTTGAAATATAGAGATCCTCGGGAACGAAAGCATGGGTAGGAACGAGAGACCTGAGCTCCGACTGCCTGCCGGACTTCGAGTTGATCTTTATCTCCTTCCCTTCTCCCTCTTTCAGGTAGACTACTACCTGGTCATCATTCTTCAACCCCAATCTGACAAGAGCGTACTCCGACCTCCAGTTGATCAACTCCCGCTGACGAGAACCTTTTATGTTGTCACCCGTGGAGACGAAATGGATCGCCTCGCAAAAATTAGTTTTACCAGAGCCGTTGGGGCCAAAAATCAGGTTCAGCCGGGAATTTGGCTCTACTTCTAGATCCTCCAGATTTCGGTAATTCGTCAATTTTAACTTATCTATTTTCATTAACTTCAATCACTCTGACCGGTCCTCTGTATTATTTGTCAAATAAGTATCAAAGAACGAGGACACCCTCATTTGATACTCCTCTGGATATATTTCGTGAGCTCCCACGTGCCACGCCCCTTCCACGAGCCACAATCGCTTCGGACCTCCTGCGTTCTCGTATAGTAACTGGGAATTAATGGGGCCGAGAGCACGGTCTTCCAGACCGTGTATCAAGAAAAGCGGCACATCCAGGCCATCGACTCTCTCCACCAGGTTGGTTTTCCCGTAAACGTCGAAGTTCAGGCTAAACCTGGCTACCCCCATATAGAACGGGAAGAATATCTGCATTACCCTGTCCTCTTTCTCTCTACCGTAATTTGAAGCAGCGATCTTTAAGTTGGCGTAAGGGCTATCTGCTACTATAGCATCTATCCCGGACGTCTCCAGCCCGGCGATAATCGCGGCAGAAGCCCCTGCCGAGGCTCCCCAAACCCCGACCGTCGACACGCCTCTCTCTTTTTTCAGGAACTCCACCGCTTTCGTAATATCCTGGCTCTCAAAGTAACCGAATCCGTATCTATCCCCCTCGCTCTCTCCTGTACTTCGGGGATCGAACAATAATACGCTGAAATCGTTCTCGTAAAGGTGTTTGATCGGTGCGTCTTTAAGGATATCCCACCTGTTTGCACCTCTCCCCGGAGCGAGGATCACGGCTCTCGTAGACTCCTCGTTGTCGACAAACCATCCCTTGACGGTAAGGTCCCCGTTAGTCTTGAACTCAACTTCTTCGAACGGCAGATCCCAATCTCCCGGAGTGACGTTTCCAACCTCCCCCCTGGACGTATTGTAAACCTGACCGTTAATAGTTGCGCTGATCTCGTACAGGGCCCTGCCAGTTCCTACCAGTGCCAGCAGTACGATAAACGGCAACATGTTAAGATATAAAGTAGACGTTCTACGGTTTTTCATAACGGTAAATTTTAGCTTCCCCCAACCCCTGTAACAACTGCAAGGACGGACGATCGGAGACAGTTTTCAGTTCCAATCCTAAAACCTCCTTCAAGATCGGCTGATACCTCCGAGTGGTTATTCCGGCCCCGGAATTAGTTATATTACCCTTCAGTTCAAAGAAGGGGCCCGGAGTTTAAGAACCTTTCCGTTTACCTTAAACTGAGATAGATAAGCCAATAAATTAGAATTGGAGGAGCCGATGAACGATAGTTTTGTCTTTGGAGTCGATATAGGTGCCACCTGGGTCAGAGTTGCTATTTCCGACTCATCCGGGGACATAATGGCGAAGGACAGGGAGCCGATCGATACCTCGTCTAATCTGGGAGTCAGCAAGCAGATAGAAAAGGTCGGTAGAAACCTCTGTAAGATAGTCGACTGCGATCCTGCAGAGTTATCCTGGATAGGTATAGCTTCGGCAGGACCGATGAACAGGAAAGAAGGAAAACTGGTCAGCCCTTCAAATATCCCCCTGAAAGAGGTTCCTCTGGCGGGTCCGCTGGAGGATTCCTTCGACACGAAAGTCGAACTAATCAACGACGGGATCTCCGCCGTTCTGGCGGAAAGCAAATACGGAGCCGGGATCGATTACGAGAACCTGGTTTATATTACCATAAGTACGGGTATAGGTGGCGGGGTCATTACGGACGGGCACCTGCTAATCGGAAAAAACGGTAACGCCGCCGAGGTAGGACACTTCACTATAGACGAAGAGGGAAAATTAAAGTGCGGATGCGGACGCAGGGGTCACTGGGAGGCGTATTGTTCCGGTTCTAACATCCCGGGATTCGTCAGGATGAGCTTGGAGGGCGTCGATGCGGAAGAGCGAAATAGCCCCCTGAGTGAGGAGAAAAAGAAGGATTTTCAGAACTTTCACCCCCGGGACCTGTTCGAGTACGCGAAACAGGGCGACGAACTGGCACTGGAGCTGGTCGAGGAAATCGGGAGATTGAATGCAATAGGGTTCGCAACGGTCACTGAGGCGTACGACCCCGATCTTATTACGGTCGGAGGTGGAGTGGCGCTTAACAATCCCGAACTGATTCTGGAACCGATAAAGAAAAAAGTCACCGATTATACGCAAAACGAAGTGCCCAAAATAAAAATCACTCCCCTAAGCGAGGAAAACGTCCTCTACGGAGCGATAGCCAGGGCGTTGACCTTATCCGAAAATTCACGCTAGATCCGACTTGAGCAGTTTCGACGTATTATCTCGAAAGAGAAGGGTTATCCGTAAGTCCCGATTTACGGGCAATAGTTGCCCGTACAGGAGTGGTTCTCCTGTATTATGGCAAGGGTAAAATCGCATGACCGAGGTTACAGGTAAAGCTTACCCACGGCAAGTATTTCCACCAGGCTGTGCGAAAATCGGGCACTCTTGACCCTGCCCGACTCCACTTCGAGAGTAACGTTCGTGATTTCTGGCCCGCCTATTGACTCCTCGCCCCCTCCGGATTCGAACTCAAGCTCCAGCTCCCCTGGGCCGGTGATCGAGCCCCGCTCTACAAGTGCTATTGCCACCGCCACGGTTCCCGTCCCACAGGAGGGCTCCAGCGAACCTTCTGAAAGGTTATGAGGGAAGATCAGCCGGCCGGCAGAAGACTTATCCTCCGTTTCTCCCATTACGGCAAAGTCACGGTTTTCTCTTCCCGTAGAAAACTCTTTCCGGAATTCCTTCTGGAGTTCAACCAGAATTTCTTTAGTCCCTTCGTCCAGCGGGTTAAAAGAAGCCCCGGGATACCTTTTCTTTACCTCCTCCTCGAAGGTCACGAAAAAATTGCCGACCCGAAAGCTTAACACTCCGTTGACTGTCCCGCTCTCAACACCCACCCGATAGACCGACTCGACAAAAGAATCCACGACGGATGTAGTCCGGCCCTCGAGATCATTTCTGATGGGGAAGGCGCCAACCTCAGTCTCCAGTGTGAGGTCTTCAGTCCGTTCGGGCAGGGGCAGTTCAAACAGATTTCCGAGGTCGAACTCCCGGTGGGCTTTACCCAGAACCTGAGTTAAACCCCCGCAGATGGAAAGGTAGTCCCGCGAATGTACGTCCAGGATCTTCGACCCGAGGAGCGAATCTTCCGCCCTTTCGTACAGCAAACCAAGCTGATCGCCACCGATATGGGGCCGTTCCAGAACCTTAAGTCCCAATTCCAGTTCGGACTCCTCAGGGAACTCCCGCCGCGGAAGGAGAACTATTTCGTTCCCCCCCATGTGGCCTTTCAGAAAAAATATTCCTTTCTTCAACTTCAAATCACCCGGTAAGTCGATTACCCCGCCCTTTCGGGTTCCGGATCTCGCTTCCTGACATTCCAGTATAGCCGGGAGGAGGGGGAACTTCAATTCAATCAATAACCCCGCCCCGGGGTACGGGGCCTGCCAATTCTGCCCCGGAAGGTGGCCTGGGAGTTCTCAGCCAGTACTGGTAAAATTAATAAAACCTATTTTTCTCACCGTCAGGTATGACAAACCCGCTCAGGTTTGGGTATAATCTGTTAAACATATAAACCTCATTACGTTTCCGGAACTTGACAGGTTAAAACCTGGAGATAAAGGACTATGCTATGAAAAGCGGACTAGAGGTTGGTGACCGCAAGTTGATTTTCTCGGCCGTACTGGCTTTAAAGTACTGGAAGCAGGAATGGAAAAGTTTGCTACTAATTGGGGAGACATAGAGCTGATCTGATCCCATGGCGTTACTGGACGACATTCGAAACTTCCTGGCTCGCCATTCCGTCGAGAGCAGTTCCGTACTGGTTGCCGTATCCGGAGGAGTAGATTCGACCGCCATGCTTCACGCCCTCTCGGAACTGGAGACGGAGTTCGAACTCGAACTCTCCGTAGCTCATCTCGATCACGACATCCGGGAGGAGGCTTCCGCCGAGAACGCGGAGTTCGTCCGGAACATGGCTGAGAAACTCGGTCTCCAGTCGACAGTAGAGAAACGACCGGTTTCCCGGGTCCTCGAAGAGGAAAGCAAGTCCCTGGAAGAGGCAGCAAGAGACGTCAGATACAGTTTTCTAACCGAGACCGCTCGGGCAAAAGACATTGAATTGGTTGCTCTGGGCCATAACAAAAACGATCAGGCCGAAACAATCCTCATGCACCTGATACGAGGAGCGGGCCTCCGCGGTCTGGCCGGTATGAAAGAGAAGACCGGCCGATACATAAGACCGCTCCTTCACACCCCGAGAAAAGAGATAAAAAACTACCTGGAGGCGCGGGGAATCGAATATCGATACGACGAAACCAACCAGGATATCACATTCACTCGCAATCGGATTAGACACGAACTTATACCGAAACTCGAGGAAAACTATAATCCCCGGATAATCGACAATATAGTTCGGCTTGGCGACCTCGCCGGGGATGCCCGGGATTTTATCGAAGGTCGAGTAAATAAAGCTTCCGAGGAAATAAGAGTACAGGAAGGGGCCGGCGGCGTATGCTTCAGGAGAAAAAAACTCCTGGAGTTCCACCCTTACATTCAAAGAACGACAATCCGGAGATTTATGAAGGAAGCAAAAGGAAATCTGGAGGATCTAACTTTTTCTCACGTAGAAAAGGTCCTCGACAAATTACGGGAAGAGCCGGCAAGTACCCGACTTGATCTGCCCGGGATTACTTTCAGCCTGGACCGGAATAAGGCCTGCTTCGGCAAGGATTTACCGGCCGGAACCCCGCCGTCATTTTATTTCGAAATCGAGCCCGGAGAAGTAATGGAAATCGAAGAGGTGGATCTTAAAATTTCCCTTGAAACTAAAACGCTAGACGCCGAACGAAATCTCGACGATTTTTACTCTGATAGATTGATCGAAGCCGTGGATTGGCGTAAGGTTGAACAACCGATCGCAGTCAGGAACAGACAGGAGGGAGACAGATTCGTCCCACTGGGGATGAACGGGGAAAAGAAGCTAAAGGACTTTTTTATCGACCTCAAGGTACCCCTTAAAGAGCGGGACAGGATACCGCTGGTCTGTGACAGAAAAGGAATTATCTGGGTAGTGGGTTTCAGAATAGACGATCGGTACAAGGTGGACGAGGCGACGAACGAAATTCTGACCATGAGAGCGAGGGAGATATGACGACCGTACTGCTATTTCTTGCCGTTCTTTCGTTTTTAATCGCAATTCACGAGGCCGGACACCTAATATCGGCCAAACTCGCCGGAGTCTGGGTTCACGAGTACTCGATCGGTTTCGGTCCCAATCTGGTGAGCGGAAAAATAAATGAAACGGCCTACTCCTTAAAGCCCATACCTTTTGGAGGATACGTTAGAATGGCCGGGGAGGACGTAGAAAAAGGAGCTGACCAGGACGAGGACGTCCCCGAAGACAGGAAGTTCTACTCGCAATCCCCGGGAACGAAGATGCTTATCTCGGTCTCAGGACCGGCAATGAACCTCCTGGCTGCAATTCTGATAATGATACTCGTCGTAGGAGTGACAGGAACTCCAAGGGTCTCCATCTACGGATTTCTGGAAGATTCTCCCTCCCGGGGGAAGCTCGAGCGCGGCGATCAGGTACTGTCCATAGACGGAGAAAGGATAACTTCGACCAACCAGCTAAACACCCTGATTCAGCAGGGAGATGGTAGCTCCCTGACCGTAACAGTTTACCGGGACGGGGAGGAAAGGGTATTAAGCCTGAATCCCGGATATTACGAAGAATACGAGAAATACATGCTGGGTGTTAAGCTGGGCACTGCAATGACGACCGAAGTAACCCGGGTCGATAAAGAATCCCCCCTGGGAAAGGCGGGACTAACCAAGGGGGACAGGATAACGAATATCAACGGGGTCTCCGTAAATAACGGGGCATCAGTCGTAAACGTCCTGGAGGATGCGAAAAAAGGTGAACCAATAACCTTCACGGTGGCCAGGGACGGAGAAACGATCGACCTGACCCTGGAACCAGCAAACCCCGAGGAAATCTTCACGGGATTTTCACTGAACACAATAAGGGATCCCGTGGGTCCTATTACCGCCATCGAACGGGGATTAAATCAGATAAAAAGCATAATAATCCTGACCTATCAGGGAATTCGGATGATTATAAGAGGGGAAATGGCGGCGGGTCAGGCGGTTGCGGGTCCGGTTGGTATAGCCAACATACTCGGTCAGAGTGCCCGACAGGGAATATACCCCCTGTTCTTTATGATATCTCTGATAAGTTTGAACCTGGGGTTGATAAACCTGGTTCCCTTTCCTGCCCTGGACGGAAGTCGGATCGGTTATGCCACCTACGAGTTGATCAGGGGGAGGCCTTTACCTCCGGAAAAGGAGGGACTAATTAATTCAATCGGATTCCTGATTTTGATAGGCCTGATGATTTTTATAACTTACAAGGATATTATCCGGTTCTTTAGTTAAGCTCTAACGGCGATAACTGGTTTTCAAAATTATCGCAAAATAATGGGTAAGGAGGACGAAAGTTTGATGAACTTATCCAGGGAAAGTTTGCTGAAAACTGCGGATAAATTGACACCGACCTTCAGGCAGGTCAGGCTGGTGCTTTTGCTTTTCTTTACGCTGACCATGCCACTGGTGATCTATCTCGGTAACACGGAATACGGGTACACCAAGACGATCTACACTTTCGTCTATATTTCTCTTCTCACGATAATCTGGCTGGTAGAACTGTTCCTGAACGAGAAGGAGGAAATATCCCTAACCCGGCTTTCTATTCCCGTAGGGCTGCTGGTCCTCTCCGGCCTGCTGTCTTTAATCAACGCCCCCAGCAGGGGCGTAGTCCTCCAGAGCCTGGGTTTACTGGTCTACTTTTACCTCGCATATCTACTCGTTGCCAACACGATTAAGACGGAAACCGAAGCGAGATACCTCCTAATTGCTCTGACAACTTCCGGGTTCGGGGCGACCGTCTACGGACTCCTCCAGTACCTGGGAATAGTGAGGGGTGCTCACGGGTTCGCGGCCGGAGCCGGTTCGATAATAAGCGTGATGGGAAATCAGAACTATCTGGGCGGGTTCATCTCCTACCTGTTCATCCCCGCGTTCGCGCTAATACTGATTTCAGAATCGAAAATCCTGAAAACGTATCTTATCCTCGCCCTGGGACTCTTTTTCTTCCTGCTTCTTCCGATCGGCGCCCGGGGTGCCTGGCTCAGTCTGGTATTCGCCTCCCTGGTATTCGTCGCCGGCTTGCTCTATTACAGGCCGATAGACAACCTGAGGAAACTGTGGCTTACCCTTCTGGTTGTGGTTCTCGTACTGTTTGTGGCTTATATTTTCGCCTCCGCTCCGGGTCCGCTGAACTCGGTTCTTTCCTATTCCGCCCCGGAAAACGGCGAGAATTCATGGGGGGTCTTCACTCCCGTTATCAGGCCGCTCGTAAAGGAACTGGTGGAAAAAGGCGGTGCCCGTGTCGAGGACTGGTATATTGGACTGGAAATGCTTAAGGACCACCCGTTCGTGGGAATAGGGCTGGGTAATTACAAGATAAAATTCCTCGAATACAGAGGGAGATTTTTAACCTCCGAGAAAGGAAGTGATTTCGGCGGGTTTATTCCCAGGGGCGCCCAGGCGCACAACGAGTACGTCCAGTTTACCGCCGAGATGGGGACAATCGGGCTGATCGCCATTCTGGCAGCTATAATTATACTTTTGCAGAATATTTTCTCCCGGGTGAGCCCCCCGGGGGTACCTGATCAGTGGACGACGGGAATTCTTGGCCTTGCACTGGCTGGAGGAATAATTGGTTTTTTGATCCACTCCGGGGTGAGTTTCCCCGCCCACCTGCCGGCTTCTTCGTTCGCCCTGGTCACGTTTCTTGGCCTGATTAACTCGGAGGCGTTCGGTGAGGTCGAGTATTCGGTAAACTTCTCAGGCTTTACTCGCTCCCTAACGCTGGTAATCATCTTTGTTCTCTTAATCACCGTAACGACATTAGCGTACAGAGACTGGCAGGCCAACGTGCTAATGGGAAAGGGGAAAGAACAGCTCCAGTACGGTAACTACTACGTGGCAAAAGAACGTCTCCGGGAGAGTTTAGCTCTCGATTTTCAGCCCAGACAGACGTATTACTTCCTGGGAGTGGTCGAGCGACACCTGGGCAATCAAAAGAAAGCTCTGGATTATTTCGAAAAGTCCCTGGGTCAGTTTGAACCTTACAATCTTTACCTTCAACTCGGTACCCTATATCAGGGCATGAATCAGCTGGATAAGGCAAAAGGGGCTCTCCGTAAATTTCTGAGTTTAGGAGGGAAAGGGTCTCTTAACCTGAAAGCGAAATTCTACCTGGCCACTATAGCAATTCGGGAAAAGAAGGTAGACAAAGCGGAGAGTATCCTTCAGGAGATTCTGAAGGAGGATCCGAATTTCGAGAGGGCAATAATACTCCGGGGAGATATCGCGGACTACCGAGGAAACAAAAGCGAGGCGAGAGAGAAATGGGAAGAAGCTCTAAATATGATAAACAAGAAGTTGTCCAGAGTTAACCGGAAATTGTCGGGAGAGGTTAAATTAGAAGACCTGGGAAATTTAAAGTCGGAAAAGGAAAGGTTGACCGGGTTAAAAGAGCAGCTAAAAGAAAAACTCGGTTAATAACGGTAGCCATAGGGAGGCTTTATGGGACTTGCCGAACACATAGATCAGTTTGACCCGGAATCCGAGGTCGCCCGAGTCGAGGAATTTATCGCTCGGGCGCAATCTAAGATAGGGTTTAACAATGTGATAATAGGGCTATCGGGGGGGATAGACTCGAGCCTTACGGCAGTGCTGGCAGGGCGGGCGCTACCCGATCAAAAGCTGGAAGTCGTATTTCTGCCTGAAGCCGCCACACCCGACCGGGATCGAAGTGACGTAGCCAGGCTGGCGGAGAAGTACAGCCTCGAAGTCCGAGATATGGAGATAGATAATTTTGTCTCTGCTTTTCAAGAGAAGTTAGGAGAAATGTCGGAACTAACGGCGGCAAATTTAAAGGCGAGAATTCGGATGGTCGTCCTCTATACGCTGGCCAACCGGAACGACGGTCTCGTACTGGGCACGGGAAACTTATCCGAGTGGCTTCTGGGATACTTCACGAAGTACGGCGACGGAGCCGCTGACCTGGCCCCGATAACGCATCTCTACAAGACGGAAATTAACGTAATGACCAGATACCTGGAGATTCCCGAATCCATAATTTCTAAGCCGCCTTCCGCCGGGCTATGGGAGGGTCAAAGTGACGAAGAAGAACTAGGGGGCAGTTACGAGGAGATAGATAAAATCCTCTACCTGAAGCACGACAGGGACTGCCCACTCGAGGAAGCCCAGGAGGCGCTCGATCTGGACCCGAATTTCGTTAAGGATATTTACGACATGGTTGCATATTCCGCCCACAAGCGAGAGGAACCCGCGGCGATTGACAGAAAATGAACCTGGAAGAATAGACGTGTTCGGGTAATTTTGTTGTCCTGAGGGAAAATCTGCTACCACAGAAAAACGGGGGTAATGATGATCACCAGTTTTAGATGGAAAATTGTCGTGCTTTCGGTCCTCGTAGTCCTGGCTACGGTCCAATTACCGCTTGTAGCCGGCGCCAGCAAACCTAAATACGGTGGCACTCTCAGAGTGGCACTACCGGCAGAACCTCCGGGTCTCGACCCGACCACCCATACAGCAGCGGTAATCGACAGGGTTCTCTACAACAACGTCTACCAGGGATTGGTTAGAATCAACAGAGACGGAGAGGTAGTACCGTCACTCGCCCGGGACTGGGAAGTTTCCGAAGACGGAACCGTCTACACTTTCTATCTCCGAGAAGGAGTCAGCTTCCACAACGGTAAAAAGTTCACTTCGGAAGATGTACGGTTTACGTTCGAAAGGGCCATGAGCGACGCCACCACTGTTCCTCATCCGGAGTACTTTGCTCCTATAGAGAAAATAGAAGCCCCATCTACGACTACGGTTAGAATAAATCTCTCCCGGCCGAGTTCTATCTTCCTGTTCAATCTGGCAAGAGGGGACGCTGTAATTCTTCCCAGAGGCGTGGAAGGACTGTCGTCTCGACCAGTAGGAACGGGTCCGTTCAAATTTAAAACCTGGAAGAGGGGTTCGAACCTCTCCCTCACGAGTTACGAAGATTATTACGACCGGAAGTTACCCTATCTGGAGGAAGTAATATTTGAATTTATCGGAGACGTAAATACCCGAATCACCAGCCTGAAGAGCGGCGGAATAGACGCCATAGCCTATCTCAGCAGCCCGGAAAACGCCGTATCTCTGAAGGAGTTGGGTTCAATAAAGGTCCTCACGGGGGTAACCACCTGGGAAGTAATCCTTGCCATGAATAACTCCCGGAAGCCTTTTTCCGACCCCCTGGTGCGAAAGGCGATAAACTACGCCCTGGACAGGAAGGAAATAATCGAAGGAGCGACCTTCGGGTTCGGTAAACCCATAGGCAGCCTGATGAGTCCGACAAACCCAAATCACCTGGACCTATCCTGGCTTTACCCGCACGAACCGGAAAAGGCGAGGAAGCTACTTAAGGAATCCGGTTATCCGGACGGTTTCGAGGCCACACTGACTCTCCCCGCAACTTACGAACTTTCCCTTCGATCCGGCAAGATAGTTGCGGACCAGGTCAAGAAGGTAGGGATCGACCTGAAGATAGAAAAAATAAGCTGGGCTCAATGGCTTCAGAGGGTATTTACGAACGCCGAATACGACTTGACAATCATCGGACACTCAGAAGCATTTGACATATCGATTTACGGGGACCCGAATTATTATTTCAACTACGACAACGAGAGGCTTCAACGGGTCCTGGAAAAAGCCGAACGAGAGACCGACGAAAAAACCAGGAGTCAACTTTATTCGGTAGCTCAGTGGATAATAGCGGAAGACGTACCTTCGGCTTTTCTCTTCTCCGCCCCGAGCCTCCCCGCCATGAGGAATGAAATAATGAACTGGTGGAAAGACTACCCGATCCCCGCCGTCGACGTAACGGAGGTCTGGATCGATGATTAATAAGACCATCTTCCTCTGACTGCAAGATGCCTGGTTACGTTACCAGAAAGTTCATAGAACTGATAATAACTCTAGTCCTGGTCTCGCTGGCTATATTTCTGGTCCTCAGATTACTTCCGGGAGACCCGGCACAGATCGTACTGGGGATAAACGCATCGCCCGAGAGCCTGGCTCGGCTGAGGGCGGAGCTCGGACTGGACAAACCACTCCACGTCCAGTACTTAAACTGGTTAAGAGGGTTATTAACGGGCGACCTGGGAAATTCGATATTTTACGAAAAGAGCGTCGGGGCTTTGATTTCCTCCCGAATGGCAGTAACGATCCCCCTTACTTTTCTCGCCACCTTCCTATCGATAACATTTGCGTTACCTCTGGGAATTTACGCCGCAATTCATCACCGGGAACCCGGTGACTTCGGAATAATAGCTCTTTCCCAGCTGGGAATCTCAGTTCCCGCCTTCTGGCTTGGGATTCTAGCCTTGCTGCTCTTCTCCGTCAAACTTAACCTGCTTCCGTCGGGAGGGTTTATCGAGTGGGGCGCCAGTCCCGTCGGGGCAATTAGATCTCTCACCCTGCCGGTAGTTACGCTTGCAATAATTCAATCGGCTGCTCTCACCAGGATGACCAGATCTTCCGCCCTGGAGGTCCTGTCTCAGGATTACGTCACCGCCGCAAGAGGCCGGGGTTTACCGGAGATCAGAGTTCTCTCCAAACACGTGCTATCCAACTCCCTGATCTCGATAATAACTCTTATCGGTCTTCAGATGGGTCAGCTGCTCGCCGGCGCGGTTATCGTTGAGAGCGTATTTCACCTTCCCGGACTGGGACGGCTGCTAATCCTCGCCGTGGAACAGAGGGACCTCCAGCTGGTTCAGGGAATTGTCACGGTTCTGGTAGGAGCAATTATCACGATAAATTATCTTGTGGATTTAGCCTACGGAATACTGGACCCTCGAATTAGACTAACCTGATCGGAGGAATGGATGAAAAAGTCCAAAACCCGGCTCCGGAAAATTTCGACCTATCCGAAAAAATGGGCCACCCCTCACCTCCTGGTTGGAGGGCTGATTGTATTCCTTGTTCTGGGGACTTTTGCCGGCAGCTACTTTCTTACCCCTTACCCTCCTTCAAGCATGGATATCGGCAGTCGACTTCTTCCGCCAGGCGGAAATCATCCGTTCGGCACCGATCAGTACGGCAGGGACGTCCTCAGTCGGGTGATGGTGGGTTCGCGCAGTAGTATCGTGGTTGGTATTATCGCCGTCGGCATCGGGATAGCCATCGGGGTGCCCGCAGGAAGCCTTGCCGCTTTCTCCGGCAGATTAATGGATAGCTCGGTGATGAGGATAATCGATGCCCTGTACGGCTTTCCTCCGGTAATAACGGCGGTCATCATAACTTCCCTGCTGGGACCGGGCCTGGTAAACTCGATGATCGCAATCGGATTATTCAACATCCCGATTTTCGCCAGACTCACTCGCGGCAACTTCCTATCTATAAAGGAAAGGCAATTCGTCGAAGCAGCAAAAGCGTCGGGGAGATCGGACTTATCGATAATCGCTCGTCACATACTACCCAACATCAGCTCGCCCATCGCCGTCCAGGCATCGACCCAGTTCGCGTTAGCCATCCTGGCAGAAGCCGCCCTTAGCTATCTCGGGCTCGGGATTCAGCCGCCGCACCCTTCGTGGGGCCTCATGTTGAAACAGGCCCAGTCCTTTATGGGGCTATCACCGTGGCCTGCAATCTTTCCCGGACTGGCGATAGTGGTAACGGTTCTGGGGTTTAACCTGGCAGGCGACGGACTCCGTGACCTCCTCGATCCCAGGTTGACCCGTCTCTCCTAAGTTCGAACTCTTTGGACGAAACCCAGTCCAGCCCCGTATTGAACAGTTCTTACAAAAACTCGTAGAAAACACTTCCCGAAGCACCTCCCGGGGTTGAATCGACTGGAATTTTACACGAACACCACTCCGTGGTGCATACTGTTGGGTTTGCTGTGCAAATTACCTGGATCACTTTGGAAACCGTTCAGGAAAGTCCTTTTCAGTCGAAGCTGAACGTCGAGGCCGAGCGGACACGGTTCCACCCTTTAACCAATGCATAGCAATTCGCGGGATCCCATGCCTTATTTTTTTTTAATAGGGGTAGGAAAGGCCCCTCAGGGCCTCCCCTCCCTCCGAACCACACGTGCGGGTCTCCCGCATGTGGCTCTCCGGTCGGTGGTCTTACCTCTTTGAGGGCTCAAGCTCTTGACGGTGGGCTTCAGCTAAGGAGAAAAGCCCCCGCTTTGTAAAGTAGGTATTTGGCCAGCGTTGATGGTCTCTACCCCGACCACGTCCCTTTCTTCCCGCTCGTCGTCTCAGGATGGACCTCAGTCTCATCCTGATCCATTTGTCTAAAGGGAC
>JAIPHJ010000028.1 GCA_021735245.1 Candidatus Bipolaricaulota bacterium | reverse complement strand
GGACTTTGAGGACCCCCAGAAAGTAGCAAAAGAGAAGGTGGACTGGATACTGGACAACCACCAGCCCGAACCACTTGACCCTGACGTAAAGGAAGAAATAGAGACAATCATTGACAGAGCGGAAAAAGAACTTTCCTCTCAGGAGTGAAAAACCCTGCTACGCGGGTGAAAGTATTGGTACGAAAGTTTTACGCTATCCCCCTTTTTATGCCGACAGAGGGGGATAGCTTAATTTAAATTCATATAGAAGCGATTTTTGAGAAAAGATCATCGTAAACCAGTTGCTTGAGCCTATTTTTATTAACCCCCTCACAAACGAGAGTTTTACCGTTACGGTTAACCCCGGGTTTTATTTCTCCCGTAATAGGGGAACAGTTTACGGATAGTTCTTTCAGGTTAAATATGGAGGGGTCGATTAAATAGGCGATTGCTATAACGTCGTGCAGATGAATAATATTTGCGTCATGCAAAAGTCTTAATGATTCTCGCCTTCCCTTTATCGATTCCTTGATAAATTCACTGAGTTTGCCCGAGGAGTTACTTAGACCGTTAATTAATTCTCCCGGACGAAATGCTACCTGGTTTGTGACATCCAGACTAAAAAGTACTCTTTCCACGGGTAATGAAAAAATTTGGTGGGCTGCCTGAGGGTCTATCCAGAAATTGAACTCCGCAAAGGGCGTAATATTCCCGGGAACCTCTAAAGCACCGCCCATAATTATCAGGCGGTCAATTTTTTTTGCCAGATCAGGTCTTTGCCGGAACGCCAGAGCAATATTCGTTAAAGGCCCCAGAGCAATTAATTTCAAATCTTCATCCGTGCCCTCTATCTTTTCCATTAAATCACATACACCGTGTCTATTTTCAATAGTCCGATCCTCGTTACCTATTAGCCCCTCAAAGTCCAGTTCTATTTGGTTTTGTGAGGCCTTTTGACTGTTTAGTTCTTTCAGGCTATGCAGAGGTTTAGATAACGGTAACATAGAACCAATAGAATAACGGGGGCTGGTGGGGCTAACTCCTGCCAGTTCAATCGTCTTTTTTAGGCTATATCCACCCTCTACCGGTGTGACGTTGCCTCCCACTACAGTGACTAGTTCAACATCCAACTCATTACTCAATAAGCCAAGCAGTAAAGCAAGATTGTCGTCGATTGGTGCCCAGGGAATTCCCATCCCTGGATCAAGATCAATAATCGCTTTCATTTTTGTCCCCCGGAGTAAGTCTCTAAGTAAGGGTTTAAACGCTAAGTTCAGAAAGAATCCAGACCAAGTTCCTTCAATTTTTCACTGGTTGGCTTTCCTTTTGAGTCCCACCCCATCAGGTCGTAGAATCGGGTTAACATTTTGTCTAAATCCACCTTGGCTCCCTCGTTCTTACCCTCTTCTATTGATTCCTCTATGAACTTGGCGGGCAAAGTATCATCTTTCGGGGTGATTCCATTTCTAATATTAAATAACCTCTCCGCATTAACTATTCTTTCACCTATCGTAAATAAATACTCCGGAGAAAGCTGTAAATCCGTAGTGTCCTTAACCAGCCTGGTTAAAAATTGCATCCGGAAGTCTTCTACCAGGGCAGCGTGGACGGTTTTGCAAAGACCTACTGAATCGAGTACGGCGCTAAACCGGGACGTCTCTCTTACCATTTCGGCCTTTCCACGTTCCGACAGCGGTTCTGCTATCTCTTCAATTCCAAAGTGCTCTTTTGCTTTTTCCTTACTAAAACCGTATTCGGGAATGGGAAGAGTGGTAGCAAAATCAGCACCTCTGCTCCCCACAACTTGGCCCAGAGCGTATCCCTTAGCCACCCGGGGATCTTTTGTCACCAGAGCTAAACCTTTTACGTGAAAAGCGTACTTTTCCGCTTCCTCCCCAAATTTTTCCACTGCTTCTTTAAAACCTTTTGAGAGAATTTCACCAATTTCGGAACTACGCAGCCCGATTTGCTCTATTAGTTTTTCAATGGTCCCGGTGTCTCCCCAGTCAAGCGGCAAATCATCCGTCATTTGCTCGGGTATTAGTCCTCGTTCGGAAAGATCCATTATAAAAGCAATGAGGCCGGCAACATCAATGGCATCTATCCCCAATTCATCACATTTATGAGTAAAGTAAATACTTTCAACTGAGTCATTATTTCCAATTTTTGGCCCCAACACTCCCAGGGGTTCAAAAGCAGGAAGTTTGGCCTGAAGGCCCTCCCGCTTCCCTTCAGTTATCTTTAAATGTGCGCTACAACCCACCGGACACCTGTGGCAGCCCCTTCTTTTCGTTACGTAATCAAATAGCTTTTCTCCAAACGATTCTAATTCTTCATAGAAGGTCTGCTTTTGATAATTGAAGGCTGAACCAGCACCCATTTTGAAAAGCTTTTCCACCCAACCGACGTCCAGTTTCCCGAGTTTAGTTTGCTCAAAATCCGGCGAATCCTTGATTCTTTCCATATACTCTTTTAAATCTTTTCTAACCTTTGAAGAACTGCTGGAAGAGGTCTCTCCGGGCCGAACGGCAACAGCTTTCAGGTTTTTCGAACCCATTACCGCTCCCATACCCGTGCGACCGGCCGCGTGATAGTCCTTGCCCACGATGATGTTGGCTATTTTGGTTAACTTTTCCCCGGCCGGACCTATAGTAGCGATTTTCGAATCCTCGCCGAGTTGAGACCGAAGTTCGTCAATCGTATCGTGAGTGCCCAGTCCCCACAATTGGGATGCATCTCGTATTTCTATTCCCTCACTGTCGACGAGTAAATATACCGGGTGATCGGCCTTTCCTTCCAGTAACAGGGAAAGTATACCGTTTGAAGCCAGTTCTGCTCCCAGGTACCCTCCCACGTTGGAACTACCCAGAAGTTCGCTGACAGGGGAAAGAGCTCCCAGGTGAAGCCTCCCTGACGAAAAAACTTCAGAACCATTTAACAGGCCCGTTGAGAAAACCAATAAATTTTTTGGACTTAAGGGCTTGACGTCGTTATCCAGGTGCTTGAGGAGTAGATATGAGTTCAACCCCCTGCCACCCAAAAAATTGGATAAAATTTCGTCCGGTATCTTTTCTTTTGTTACGGAACTCTCGCTTAAGTTTACCCGGGCCAGCTTTTTCCTTAATTTCATACGATCCTCCTTTTAAGATTAAGTTACTCTTCGCTCTTAGGTGTCCGTATTTATGTCGATATCTTCCAATTTCCCGTGCAGTACGTCTATTTCCCACTCAATTTTGCCGGAATCCGGGTCCTTCCATTGTTTGTATGTCCCCCATCCTTCTCCCGTGACCCAGAATGTCTGGAAGTCGTCCTCGTTTATCCTCGGGTCGAAGCTCATTTTTCCCTCGACCATATCGTATTTAAAACCGGTCAAGCCGAGCAATAGTCCCCAGCTTGCCATCGATCTAACGTAATGATGGCCACATTCCACTTCGTCCCAGGGGTTTCTCCGGTAGCCGTCATGTCTGTCTCTAACTGCTTTTGTAATTGTAAGACCTTCTTCTACGTAACCTTCGTAGATTAAATTGGTCGCTACTTGATATTCGACACCGCTCCAGACTTCGTCACAATATACAAACGGGAAACGGGGACGCCCCCCTTTGGGCCACGTACAGAGTAAAAGCCCTTTCTCGTCGTTGAGAGCAAACGTTCGCTGAGCGCAATGGTGGTCGTTCATTTCTTCCCGGAAGTTGAACTGGTAGATGGATTTTATAGCTTGTTTCACGTGATCTTCGGGCAGTATGTAACCCAGGTCCGAGACGTGGGCAAGAAATTGACCCAGTAGCTGGTCCGAGAGACAGCCATCTCCAAATTGATACCTGTAGTCATCCTGATTTTCCAACCTCTGTACGTAATAACTTTCTTCCCATAGAAGATCGTCCATCCTTTTGCTACCCTTCCGTAGAGCTTTCCTGCAGGTAGAGGCAAAAGCGGTATCTTCCATATGTTCCGCCATCTCGCTTCCAGCCTTTAAGGCGGCATAGAACAGGGAATTCGTTAAAGGGTTTTCACCGTAAAATTGAATGTTGTACGTGGTATGCTGTTGAGAATCCAACACGAAGTCTCCGTTATCGTCCCAGTGGTCTAAGGCATATCTCAGTGCTTTTTTGACTTTGGTCCATAGGTCGTTAAGCAAATCGTTGTTGCCACTAATTTTCCAGTCCCTGTACAACCTTATCACTGAACCTAGTTGTCCGTCCGCTGCAGGGAGCATATCCCACTCTTCGTCAAATACTTTGAATAGACGAAAAGGAATTGCCCCAGATTCACTTATTTCTTCCCCAAATTCAAGCCTTCTCATGGATTGTTCCAGGCCGGGGAATAAGAATGCTAAAGTCTGGGCATAATTCCAAACGTGAGTACAGCTTCCCGGACAGCACCCTTTCTCGTCATCGCAGCCCTCCCAGGATAGAAAAGTCCCGTCTTCTATACGGAAACAAGTGGGGCTTCTGATAACAGTTATATTTCTCGCAGCGGCCTCGATTACGCTTTTTGGAAGCGTGCTGTCAAAAAATGCCCTCCGAAACTCCCTTGACTTTCCTTCCAGTCGGTTCATGTCGTTCACGAGATATTGTCCGACTCCCCATGCGCTATTAAACTTTTTCCCGTAATAATTTTTAATAGTAGTGGACCCCGATTTTTTTGCTTTCCCAACGTCGGGCTCCCAGCTCTTGATTCTGTTCGGGAAATACCAGGTCAATATAAACTCAAAATTTTGCTTATCTCCCGGTTTAAGCGTTTTGTACGCTCCCAACGACCCTACTTTAGGTCGGTTTTCGATCTCTCCCCAGACGGGAAATTGTTCCTGGTCTGTTTTAAATTCGCTCTCCCTTTTTAACCTACCGTCGCTCCGCAGGTCGTCCCAAAAGTCCTGAACACCGTCAAACCAGCTGCTGTTATACCACTCTTGCTTTAAAGTCACGTTTTCGCAGGTGGTTGCCAGGGCCATGTTTCCATACTCGGGTTGATCCGATTTTACCGAAGAAGTAAAGAACAAGCCTTTCAGGGGACCGGACTCACGGTACTCGTTTCGCTGTTTTCCTCTGAAGTTCAACTGATTGTCCGGTCCAAATCGTTCGAAGCCCGCCGCGTTTGCCAGAGACCCCGTAACGACAACTTCTATAGCCTCTTCTGAGTTGTTTTCAACTTCATATCTTATGACGGCACCGGGAATTCCGGAGTCGTCTGGCTGCAGGGGAATAAAAGGGCTGAAAGCTTCCAGGCTAACGTCTACGGGTAATTGATCGTCTTCAAAGTCGACATTAACAAACGGGATCTCCCCATAGAGGACGGAGTCGTCCAATCTGGGCAATCCTCCCACTTCTTCGGAACCAAACCCCCTGGCCCGCGTGTACGGGGGTTTAATTTTTGATTCGAGCACTTTACATTCCGTTTTTTTCTTTTCCAATTCTTTAGTTCTAATGGCAAAAAAACTATATGGGAGCTTATTCCCTTTGCCCGGTCTGTTAAAAATTTCCCAATCCCTGAACTCACCCCTGGAACCGATTGAAATGTTTCCGGTGCCTATTCCTCCAAGGGGGAAAGCAGTTTCTTGAGCTTCAGAGGGAAAGCCCTGTCTCGAATACTGTTCGTAAAGTTCTTTCTCGCTATACGGAGTTGAATCCAAGTTTAACCCTCCACGGGATGCAAATTTCTTCGCTTCTTCAATCCGATCGGAGGTCTTAATTTAAAGATTATCCAACGAAGTACAATAATGAGTAGAAAAGGGGCAGCTGCAAAATGCTGCCCCTTTTGTTTCCAGGAAACTGGTTAATCTTTCTTTACGTATCTAAGTTCCGCTCGGCCTGTGGGGTTAACCATCCAGAAGTCGCTGACTCTTTTATGGTGTCCTCCGTATAATTGCTGGAAGAAAGGTATAACGGCCGGACCTTCCTCGCGGAGTATTTCCTGAATTTTATTGAAGTGCTTTTGTCTCTTTTGCTTGTCAGTTCCGTGGGCAGCTCTGTCTATATGATCGTCTAACTCCGGATTTTTGTAGTGACCCTCATTCCAATCTGCATCGCTTTTGTAGGCGACCTTCAATAAGTTGGCTACGTTTAATCTTGCCCCCCATTGAGTACACATCATATTGGCTTTCAGCCAGTATTTCGAGTAGTAAACATCGCTGGTGGTACCGGATAGGCGAACGTTGATCCCGGCCGGTTTGACCATCCTCTGAAATTTTAGCACGGTGTCCTGGCAGGGAAAGACGTTTGTCGGATAATGTAAATCAACATTAAGCCCGTCCTGGTATCCTGCCTGGGCCAGTAGTTCCTTCGCTTTATCAATGTTGCGTTCCCGGGTACCTAGATCCGTAAACCACTCGTAGATATTGTCAATAGGATGATCGTGTCCGACATGTCCGTAACCCGACAGGACCGAATCGAGCATCTCTTCCCTGTCCATGCAGTATTTGACTGCTTTTCTGACTCGATTATCGTCGAACGGAGGCTTGTCGGTTCTCATGCTAATGGGTGCCTGGTAGCCGCCTCCACCAGATACTCCGACAGTATTTTGGTTCCTTTTAAGCCGTTGAAACTCATTGACGCCGGCAAAAGTTAGAATATCTACATCTCCGGCCTCCAGCATCATCATTTGTGTCTGTATTTCCGGCTGAATGAAGAAGTGTAGCTCGTCTACGTAGGGAACTTCAGGCATGAAGTAATCATTGTTCCTCTCCATTACCAGCTTTTCTCCGGGAAAATATTTTTTTACTACGAAAGGCCCAGTTCCTGAAGGGGTTTTCTTTCCATAGTCATAATCGTGGGCAATTACCGGAGAATTGTAATCAAAGAAATTGAGCAGAAAATCAGCATTCGGTTTGTTAAGTACAAATCGAACGGTGTGTTTGTCTATTTCTTTTATCGCGCTTACGTTTGACCATAACGATCGAGAGGGAGAGCCAAAATTTTTGTCCCTCAACCTGTTGAAAGTGAAAGCAACGTCTTTCGACGTTAACTCAGTACCGTGATGGAATTTAATCCCCTCACGTAATTTAAAAGTCCATTCCTTTTTATCCGGTGAGGATTCGTAATCTTTGACAAGCCATGGCTGTAAATCCGATTCCGGCTTTGGTATGTGAAACAAATAGTCTGAAAAGGCACCGCTAATAACCGTGCCGGGAGAATCAGTAAGCATTCCCGGTGTAATTTTAGTAGGGGGCCGGATAGCAACTTTTACCACGCTTTTACCGGAAGATTTGCCCGGAAATCCCCACAGTCCCGAAACCAACGAGGCCGAACCAAGAATTCCTGCCGTCTTTAAAAAGTCTCTACGCGTATAGGCTGAACCATCGCTCATACTTGTTCCTCCTTAGTAAAGTGTTTGATTATAGTAAATACAGTTGGAACGGTTAGCTGAACTGAATCAAAAAACAATCAGAATTAAATGTAACGATGGTGAAAGTTTACCACATATCACCCCACTAAAGGGGAATAGAATTAAAATTAACTCTTACCTGCGCTAGTTAAATCACCGGGGAGCCTCGGCTTTATCTACTTCAACCCCAATCCTTACCGTTTTTTGGTTTACTTTACCCGCTTCGATGCTTTTAAAGAGTAACTTGGCGGATTCCATTCCCATTCTCCCCGGCTTTTGTATTACGGTGGTAATCGGTAAATCGAGAAATTTCAGACAATCGAAATCGTCAAACCCCGCTACTTCAATGTCAGACGGCCAATCCATTTTACTTTCCCTTATTGCTCTTAAGGCCCCCATAGTTGTTTTGTTGTTAATCGTGAAGATAGCGGTAGGAGGTTTATCCAGAGACAAAAGCTCTTTGGTGGCCTTAAATGATCCTTCCACTTTAAAGTTTCCCCTGGATATTAATGACCGATCGGGAGAGAGACCGTTCTGGTAGAGAGCTCTTTTGTACCCTTCAAATCTCTCTTTACTCGTTAATACTCCCTTCCGGCCCAATACGATTCCGATTTTGCTGTGTCCCTTGCTGATTAGGTGGTTTACTGCCTGATAGGCCCCTTCTCTGTTGGCAGAGAGCACCGAAGGAGCTTCCACTCCTGAAATAACTCTATCCACAAATACTAAAGGCGTATCGGAAATATTTTTAAATTCTTTTTGGTTCTTGCCGGTAGGGGCAATTATTAAGCCATCGACGCGCTCCTGGTGGATTAGGCCCTTGATATGTTGAACTTCCTTCTCGGCTGTCTCGTCCGTGTTAGCTACGATGACTTTGTAATCGTGTTCTTCGGCTATCCGTTCAACTCCTCGGACCACTTTCGCAAAAAATGTATTTGTGATGTCCGAAGCAACGAAACCAATAGTGTATGTCTTCTGCGCACGAAGGCTCCGGGCCGCCGCATGGGGAGAATAATCTAACTCTTCCATAGCGTTCTCTACCTTTTTTCTTAATTCGGGGCTGACGTAACGCGTGTCGTTAATAACGTGGGATACAGTCGACGTGGATACCCCGGCTTTCTCTGCGACGTCTTTCATTGTGGCCATTTTTTTACCCCTGGATCGAGATATCGAAACGTTTGCGCAATCGTTTCTATAGCTGTATTATTACGCATATTATTTTGACTGTCAAGAGAATCCAGGCTTTTTGGTAGAAGAATTCTAACTTTGTTTCGCAGCTAAGAACTGAAGAATTATTCGAAGGTTTTTCTCAAAAAAGGAGGATAATATGAGGAAAGTCGGAGTCATGACTTTTTCTGATGGAAGAAAATCCGTCCACGAAGAAGAATTGGAGACAAACAGAGCTTACGAGGAAAAATTAGTAAAAGCTCTTAAGAAGACCGGTGAAGTAGAAGTAGTAACGACCGAAAAGGTGATCTGGTCCTCTGAGTTAGCCAGGCGCAAAGCTCAGGAGCTCGTCAAGAAAGGTGTGGAGATGACGATATTCAACTTTGCCGTGTGGTCGTTCCCTCACCTCGTTTCAATTGCTGCCGAGTTCGCGCCGGGTCCTTATTTATTGTTTTCAAATATAAATCCCGAGCATCCGGGGATGGTTGGAATGCTTGCTTCAGCCGGAGCCCTGGATCAAATTGGCGAGTTTCATGGCCGGGTATGGGGGGACATAGAAGACGACGAAGTCCTCGATAAAGTTATGAGTTTTGTCAGGTCCACTACGGCGGTAAATCGCCTGAGAGGTGAGGCCTTTGGGCTATTTGGCGGCCGGCCGATGGGAATGTATACTGCGGTATCAAACCTGGATCAATGGAGAAAGAAATTCGGAGTGGACGTCGAACATATCGACCAGATGGAGATAGTCAATCGAGCAAGCGAGGTAAGTACTCAACGTGCCCGAGACGGGCGAAGGTGGCTGGAAAATAGGGTTAAAGAGATCCACTACGATGGCGAGAAACTCACGCCCGAAAAGCTAGAAAAACAGGTAAGAAGTTATCATGCAGTGCGAGAAATAGCAGAAGAAAAGTATCTGGATTTCCTGGGAATTAAGGCACAGCCCGAGTTAACTGATAGCTTCGCTACGATGGACGTCACGGAAGCATTTCTGAACGATCCGTATGATTGGGAAGGGGCACACGAACCGATCGTCTCTGCAACGGAAGCGGACATGGATGGTGCTTTAACCATGGAAATTCTTAAACACCTTTCCGGAAAACCGGTACTTTTCGCCGACGTTCGCCACTATGACGCCGAGGATGATTTTTTCGATCTGGTTAACTCGGGGGCGCACGCAACTTATTATGCGGGCCAATCAACTGACCCGGAAGAAAATCTAAAACAGGTTGAGTTCTACCCAGAGGGACTTTACTTCCCTGCCGGCGGTGCGTCGGTTCGGCACATAGCCGCTCCAGGGATAGTTACCATGGCCAGACTTGCCCGAAAAGACGGTTCGTATTGGCTGGCGATAGTTCCTGGAGAATTTCTGGAATTCCCTTCAGAGAAAGCCGAAAAGAAAGCAAAAGCGACGACGAACGAGTGGCCCCACGCCTTCGCCAGGTTGGAAACTTCGGCAGAGGAGTTCCTGTCGGAGTACGGTTCGAATCATATCCATGGAATTTATGGCGATTGGGTCAGTGAGCTGGTCTGGGTCGCAAAGAGCCTGGGGATGAACTACAAGATTTTTGACGACAAAAATGAATAAGAAAAACTTGCAGGGGCCGATCGCGCCCGAGGAGGTAGAGGCCTGGCTTTAGTGGGTTATACGGGGGTTCATGTATTCTACTGGATTTTGAACTGAACCGAACCAACCCCCGTTAATCCGGAGTGTAACTCCGACGGTTCCTTTTAGCGCTGGTGCCCCCGCGCCTGGCGACAACCCGGCGAATACGAATATGTGAGCCTCATCCTGCCGGGTGATAATTCAAAGTTGGGAAAATATATCGCGATAGTAAATATCCACGCCTCGCGGAGCCAGTTCGAAAGAACGGATTTATACCCGGGATGGGCGGGCGATCCCCGTGCAATTGCAAACTGGTTTGAAGAATAGTTTGGGCAATACGAAATAAATTAGCCGGGCAGAAAGGTAGATCAACTCTCCAGCAACTGGAAGAGCTGGGCGGGGATATATTCTCGGGTTCAGAGCGTTCGCTTGCCTTACCGTATTTTGCAGCATAAAGATTACCTATCTGAGATCCGAACCAGTGGCCTTATTGAGGTATTATGACTACCCCAGCGGACTGTTTGTGAACACATCTTCCGGTTCCGGGATCTCCCGCTTCTTGGAAACTTCTTCGGTTTTTGGGCAGACGTAATGTGCCAGGGTAGCAGCGGAAAGGATGCGAAGGAAGCTATGAAAGAGGCCGATCCGATTGACAGCCCACAGTTCAAGAATTACTATTAAATACTTTGTTGACTTTTAAAGGATTAGGTTGCAAAAATCGGGGAGTAGCGCAGCTTGGCAGCGCGTCTGCTTTGGGAGCAGAAGGTCGCTGGTTCAAATCCAGTCTCCCCGACCACCTGCGTTAATACGCCATCCATCGGAGTTTAACAAATATATTTTAACTAAGCTCTGCTTCCCTATATATACATGAAGTCGGACAAGCAGGCGCACACTTATGGTTCTCATTTTTCCAATTTTGAAAGCTCTTCCGAATCGAATTCCAGCGAACTCTCATTTACGCTCTAAGCGGTTTTTCTCGAACAGGCTCGGTAAAACCGGAAGAGTTGGAGCACGCAGTTGATAGGCTTAATCATAGGCCGAGAAAATCACTCGATTATCGAACACCCCACGAAGCATACTATGGAACTACGGAAAGTTCGACTGTTGCACCTACTTGTTGAATTCAAGCGTTAAGCAAGGACCATATTTGACAATTTTTATATTCAAAGTATAATGATCTTAAGATTGTTTATAGAGAATTTGGGGTAATATCGTGACAATCGATTTGCTGGGATCTAGGTACTTATTTATGGATCTTACCATGAAATATTTCACACTCTCCCTAATCTGAAAAGATCCTTCGCTGAAATCTACACTCCCTCTTCAAGTTCTTGTTAGTTTTAGTTCACTAGATTGGGCCCAAATAAGGGAAAAGAAATAATCTGGGGATTCAATAGGTCAGGTGATAATCGGCAATAACGTAAGGAGGTGCCGAAGATGGAAAAATCACAGTTAAATAAGGGAGGTATTACCCGGAGGTCCTTTCTTAAAAGGGCTACAGGTACAGTAATCGGACTAAGTGCGTTAAATGCATTTAACGCTCGAGCCCAGAATGCTGTAAAACTTGGTGTTATCTGGCCGCTGGGAGTAAATCCCGCCGGCCTGGAAATGAAGAAGGGAGCGGATTTCGCTCAACAGATGGTTAATTCTCAATTTGATTTGAGTTATCCGGAAATGATTCCTCAGTGGGAGGGAATTCCAAATTTAGGAAGTCCCAAACTGGAGCTGGTCTACGCGGATCACGAATTTGATCCGGAATTAGGCGCCAGCCTGGTGAGCGACATGAAGGCTAAAGGTGTAGCCGGTATTGTCGGATCTTTGAGTAGTCACGTTACTGATAAGGTGAGCAAGGCAGCCTATGACATGGGCCTCCCGATGGTGACGTCCAGCGCGTTCATATCGCCTCTTACAAAACGTGGCATGGATTCCTTCTTCCGGATATGCTCGGACAGCTTACAGGGGGCGAAGTCGTTGTTTGCGTCCCTGTCGAACTTTATGGACGAGCTTCCGGCGGAAGAGCAAGCGATGGTACCGGAAAACTACATTTACGTAGTAGTAGGGTACCCCGGAGTGGAAAAGGACATGGAAGTAATCAAAGGTTTTGCGGAAGAAGGAGTGGAGGGGGAATTCGAGGGTAAATTCACATTCGAACCCTTGGTTGTCGAAGAGGGCACGCCGCTAGGAGAAATAGCTCAGCGAATCGAGGATAGGAATGTCGGTTACAACGATGCGATAATTCCAGCCCTACAATCAGACCAGGTGCTTTTTCTTGTCAAAGAGTTGGCTCACAAGCACCCCGAAACCGAGGCGCGCCCGGGGCTAATATTCGTCGATCCCTTTTTATCGACAATGCAGGGATTAATGAAGGATCTGTCTGATGAGGAAAAGCTTGGATGGAGATGGACTTTTACGAACATTCAATTCTTTCCTGCGGTTTTCCGAGCCGATGCCGATTTTGCCAGCGATTACATAGGTCCATTCTACCAACAATACAAGGAAACAGTAGGCATGCTAAATCCTCTTAATGCTCTGGGATTTTCCGGAATACACACATGGGCAGCAATTCTTGACATGGCCGGTTCCACGAAAAAGAAAGACATCGTAGAGGCAGCTAACCAGGTTTCTCTAATCGATATTATAAATACCAATTGGAACGGAATAACTTTCGGTGAAACAAGTTTCGGGGACAAGGGAGCAAACATTGACGTGATACCCGGAACCGCTCACTTGAACGAACGTGGAAGCCTCGAGGTAGTAGAGTTGCCCGGAGGTTTCACTCCGTCCTCAGCTTACGCTGACGTAAACATTCAAACTAACTACAGCTGTCTGATGAACTGTATATCCATCGGTGTAAGTGCGGACGTGACAGTTCTACATTCGGTAGAAGAAAATACTTACGATAGCCATGCTACCTACAGCTGGGATTCCCACAACACATCTACGGTCAATACGACGACCGATATAAAATCGGAAGTAACTACCGAAATGACGGGCGGAAAACTGTGCTTTCTCACTACCGCCTGTGTCGAAGCTCGTGATCTACCGGACGATTGCTACGAACTCCAGACTTTAAGGGAATTCAGGGACAATTATGTCAGGAATCTACCAAATGGCGAGGATACAATCAGGGAATATTACGAGATCGCTCCGAGAATTATCAAAAGGATAAACGGTACAGCAAATCCGACTGAAATATTCGAAACCATGTACGAACGGCTGGTCCAAAAGTCGATCAAATTGATCGAGTCCGGCCGAAAAACCGAGGCGTTCGAAAATTACAGGACAATAGTCAGGGAGTTGAAGCAAGAATACCTGTAATTTCTCAGGTAAACAAAGATTTGCCCTGCCCTCACTCTGTTTGGGTGCGGGCAGGGCCGGTTTTGAGAACCGTATTTTCCTGAAAAAAAGTGACCGTTAATACCTGGATGCGGGATGTCTGGGCTACATGTATAAACTTTGTGGGATTAATATCCTTCTTGAAATGTTGATACAGCCCGGTGTTTAAGGTAGTTAATAAATTGTTCAGGTGAGGGAGCGATATTCTATGAGGGAGACTGGATGACCAAAAAAACGCTAATCTATGTAAGCGTAGTTCTGGTTTTTCTTTTGTATTTGGCTACTCTTTTGCCCCCGGTCCAGGTTAGGGGCCAGGTAGAGTGTTGCTTGCCCGAGTTCTCTCCGAATGGAGGCTCAATAACCGGTTATCCCGGTGATACAGGAACCTTATTAACCAACGTCACCGTAACCGTGGATCAAGGTTGCTTCCAGGAAGGAGGCGATATTGACCTGACAAACATACAGAAAGAGTTTATCGGAGCCGCTCCTGCACAAGGATCGATAAACCTAACCGTTTCTCCTTCGGTTAGCCAGCATATTAAAAGCGACGGAGAATCCGTTAACTTTAGTATAATTATGGAGTTATCATCCGATTTGTCTCCAGGAAGTTACAAGTTCACTATAAGCGTAAGTTCTTCCTGTATCGGCGACCACGGCGGACAGTATACTGGCTCCGCCGAATCCCAGATATTTACCCTTACCGTCTCAAGCGGAACAGCTCAGTGCTGTCAGCCCGCATTAGGCCCTCAACTCAATACTACCGTCGTACCTGGCGACAGGGTGGCTTTATCGAGTCTGAGTATTTCCAATAATTGTTTTTTTGGTTCAACCGAGTTTCAGTCGCATTCCGTAGTTACCGTTAACGATTTGGATATCTATCCGAGCCCGGATTCCGGGACTATTTTCCTATTATTGGCGCCTCAGCAGCTAACACTTGAAACAGGGGAGACTGGTGCCATGACCCTATTTGCAGTGGTTACGGAGAACGTGCCAACGGGTTTCTATCAAATAGATGTCACCCTGGGGGTAGTATGTGAATTACCCAACGCCAGCCAGAACCACGAAATAACTGGAAGCTTTACTCTCTCAGTTCAGACAGAGAGAAGACGCTCGTTTATTCCGGGATTGACAATTCCATCGTCTTTTTCACGAGGAACGTGTGCCGCTCCGGGCTCAACGGTACTTATTCCGATAAGCACTATTCAGAATCCTGAAGACTTTAAATGGGAAGGGGTGGTAGATTTTGACCACGGAGATAAACAGTCAAAATTAGTTGCCGCATCCCATAAAGCCGTAGTGACGGTTATTCCTCCTGGCTTAGAAGGAGAGACGCTTTTGCGGGTGATGGGGCCTGAGGGGCAAAGCAATATGGTAACTATAAATTTTGACAGAACTTGCTCCAGCAATCAGGGTAACGAAGTCACTGAAAAGCAAGTTGAGGAATGGGCAAGGCAGGTACCGGAAGATTTAATGGAAAGGGCAACTGATAAAACCGGTCAGTACATAAACTTTGTTCCAGGTGAAATTCTAATTCAGTTTGATGGAGAAGCGGATGGATTAGCTAACTTGAAGGCAAAATACGGTATAGTTTCTTTCGAGAGAATTCCTCCCACGAATTTTTACGTGGCGAGATTAGAGGATAGAGGGATAAGGAATACTCTGGAGACCGCGGACGGACTATCGACCGAGGAAGGAGTAACTTACGCCACGGAGAACGGTCTAATGTCGTTGATCCAGGATGAACTGGAACTCAACGATCCAGATATAGATAAACAGGACCAACTTAAAGCGACGAATATCTTTACCGGCTGGAAGGTATTTTTTCCGATCAAAGGTCAGGGAATAAAAATAGCGGTTGTCGACACGGGACTTGACCTAGCCGTAAGAGATGAAGTTAGAACGACCCGGCTTGCCCCGAACGGTGTCGACGTTAGTAGCGGCCATCAAGACCTTTCATTGCTTCTGGGGACCTCAACTGCGGATGATCGGAGAGGGCACGGCACTATTGTCTCGGGTATCGCTTCGGCCCGGGGTGATAACCGGAAACTGGGCGTTGGAATTGCCTTCAACAGTAGAGTTCTTCCGATCAAAGTTTTTGGAAGAAGCAGGTTTACTCCGCAGGATATTATAGCGAAAGGATTAATTGCAGCCTTTTACCTAGAAGCTGATGTAATCAACATGAGCCTTGGCTGTTCGAGGTGCCGTCCTTCAAAAGAAAGGCAGACGAGGAAGTATTTTGCGAACGTTTTGGATTTCTTACACGATGATTTTGAAGAAATGGGAGTAGTCAAACCAATAGTGGTAGCCGCTACGGGAAATGACGGAGAGGGTATAGTTGACACGCCTGCAGCAGATTCCCGGGTAATCGCAATCGGTTCCTACAATTTGCAAACCGGCGAGAAAAGTTCATTCTCGAATTACGGCGAAGAGGTAGATTTCGTGGCTCCTGGCGAAAATATTTTTACTACCATGATAGGAGGAGAGTTCGGCGATGCCGGGTCCGGAACTTCGTTCTCTTCACCTCAGGGGGCGGGGCTGGTGGCACTTCTATTGTCAACCCAGCCCAAACTAAAAGACCTGGGAGTTGAAGCTGTAAAGGAAAAGATAAAGTCCTGTTTCGTGAAGGACGTGGGCGAGCCCGGATTCGACCAGGAGACAGGCTGGGGTCTCATTTACATTCCCGACCCCGAAGAAGTTGATCCCGAAAGGTGTCTGACGTTTGAAAGTCCAGGTGGCCAGAGCGAGTAGGTTTTCCCGAGCGAACCGATGTGTTTTGCTGGAGTGGTCAGTGTGAAGGGTACGAGAATTGTCCTAATTTTCATCCTTTTTAGCTTCCTGGTGTTTATCCGGGTCCCTTCGACCTGTGGAGAAACAACTCTTGAGGGAGAACTTACCACCGGCCTAAGCCTGGCAAGCAGTAACTGTAAAGTTGTTCAGGGCTCGATAGTTTGCAGCGAAGAGCCCAGCGGTGATGTTGATTTTGTCCCGTACTTTTTCGAACAGCTTCTGGATTTAAAAGTTTCTGGCTTCTTTGGCCCCATAGGAGAAGTACGAAGCATTTCCGAGTTTTACCACCCATATACTCCTTTCTCTGGACTTACCTTTCAGGGGTTTACAGCGGAGACCCTTGTAGGGGAAATTGCTACTGTAAGCGGAGAACTAATATTTGCTCCGAATATCATTATATATACTTCTTCTGACAAGAGAACCGATTCCTTCGGTGGTAATTTTCCGGGCCTGGCGTTCAGAAGGTATAAATCGACAGTCGAATTCAGCCTGGTGGGACTGACTGCCGCCGCCACTTTAATTCTGGATAACTGGCAGGATGAGCCGGAGGATCGACCCGAGATAAAACCCGGCTTAATTTTTAAAGTTACCGGAGAGATGGATAATGAAGTAGAGGTGGGGTTGGAGACAAGACTTGGCGCAAAGGGCGGGGTAACGTGTTTTGGTAACTGCCTCGGACCGCTTAAGTTGCAGCAAATTGCAATTCAAGATGACACCAGGTTCGAAGAATTCCTGTTTTCCGCTGACAATATTTTTTTCAAAGAGGTAGACTTGCGCCTCTCCGGGAAATTTTCTTCGGATAACGGATTCAATGGGCTAACTTTAAGCGGAACAAGGGCCTGGGACCTGGATGGTTACGGGATTACTCTTTCTTCCAGTCTTATCGTTTCTCCCACAGCTTTCGTCCCCTTTACCGGAACTACAGTTACCTGGACCGCCGACCCGTTGGTTTTCTCTGTCTCCTTTGACGAATCCTATAAACTCAAAAACGCTTCTCAATCACTCCAGTTTAATCCGGACTTGAGTGAGGTGGGCATAGAGGGGCTGAGTTTCGGCAGCCAGGCGCTCCTCGACCAGCAACTCAATCTTAACCTCACCGTTCCGACTGACCCTGTCGAATTCACGGCGGGGTTGAGATTCGAAAACGAGAACGGTCCCTACAACTTTAACTCAGGTGTTCTTAGTGCCCGACTCGACGGTGACCCCTTTGGGTTTCAAGCAATTTTGGCCTTCCGGGAGAATTCCAGGATAATCAAGATAGAGACGGAATTTGAGTTCTAAAGAAACAAGACATCGATTTCTGGTTCAATTATTATTGTGCCCCAACCACCGAGGTTTTAGACTCTCCAAAATCGGTTGATATCTCAGAGGGTGTGGAAGTGATTGAGGATAGAGCATTCAATGACAATCAACTTACCTTGGTTTTGATGGGGGACAGTGTAGATATTGCCAATAATTCGTTTGACGGTAATTTCAAAGAAGTATATGATATTCAAAAAAAAACAGCAGGAGTCTATGTAAGAGATAACCTGTATAGCGATTGGTACAAACAGGAGTAAGAATTACTTCGTAAAAATAATTTCTATCGAGCTTAAACCCTCTTTTCCCATTAAGGAACTTTAATATACTCAGTTAACGCAAACCGGTGAACCTGTTGTGGATTGAAAATTTGCAGGTAACTGAATAATATTAGGGCGTTTGTAACTTCGTGGAGTACTCCCTGCTCTATGAAGTGTTATTCAAATGGTATTTACCTCAGAATTTACTCCTGCCCGAATAGGGGCAATATTCAACACGATAAAGTTTGGCGACAGAACAACATTTCCAAGCTGTGGCTAAAGGCACAAATTCTATAAATTATCCGACGGCCGATGGCAGTGTAAACGTTGCGATAAGAAGTTTGGCCCTCAGACCGGTTAAGTAAACCAAGCTTTCTGACGCTCCCGGGTTTCTCTTTAACACAGCCAACACAGCCACATCTTGAAGAAACCCGGGCGCCAGCACCAGTATCGTCAACCCGATTACTGTTGTTGGGGGCAGCGTTATCCCCAGTAGTCCCATGAGACGATTTTAGGTTGACGTACTAATCCAATACCAATCCAGATTTATAATCCTATCCTTTCGGAGCGGCCTCGAAAGTTATAAACGCGTGGTCTATTAAGGGTCGAATCCCGTCCACTACCTTTCTATTAAAACTATGCCTAATTGACGCGTCCCAGACCCACAGGTCAAGACCATAGCAGCAATCAACGAAGTGTTTTTCCCCGAGGTCGGTCATGTAAATATTCCGGAGGTGTTTAAGTCCAGAAGGAAGGGTACCTTTATCTTTGGTGTTTTTAAGGCCCGGAGTCCCATCGTCGGGGTCGTAATAATTGTGTGGCCCGTACCATTTGTTGGTAGGAGGTTCGCCGCCACGGATCCTTAGGCGGAATTTCCAGTAGTACTCGTCGGAGAATTGACTCCAGACCTGTAGTTCGTCGACGTTTTCTGCCTGCCCACATGCGGGTATCAGCGTGCTTCCATCCGGTAGGCGAACCTCTACATCGGATACGCCGTCGTTATTTACGTCGGAGATTTCGGGCGCAGTATTGTCAAGCTGTAAGTGGTGCTCGTAAGGTTCCTTATGTAAACCGTTACTGTCCTCCCACTCCAGCCACAGGACATAGTGACCGTCTTTATCTATGCCTCCGCTTAGCCCCCTTATGTTATTTGTATCCCATACCGCCAAACGTAATTCGTTGTTGGCACATCCGGTAAGAGTGCCATCTTTGGCTTTCGAGAACTTTGTTGCATCCATCCACCCGGAGGAATCTGTTTCTAATTTGCGTCCGCTGTAGTAACATCCGAGTGTTGGCCACCATCGCCACTCCTTGAGGAGCCATTTGGTCTGTATCCCTGAAGCGCCGCCCACTGGCGGTATCGAATCGCCCGCGGGTCGGTATGCGACCCTAAAACGAGAAATCCCGCTATCGGGTAAAAATCCATCAACGGGAACAAATTGACCGCATGGTCGTCTAGGACGTCCCGCGGGCCAGGCGGTCGAAGGATTCTGACGATAAAGTCCCGTCCCCGTACCTCCAGGTGCCACCATTCCACCGTCAAAATTGACGACAGGCCGATCGGCCCCACACATGGACTGAATATTGGGTTCTTTAGGCGGAGGCCTTGACACCAGGGAAAGTGCGTCCAGGCCGAGAAAATCAGCTCTAGGTTCGAAAGGATTAACAAGGTCCCTATTAGTGAGCTCTATACCGTTGCCGGATAGTAAAGCGTCCCCGTCGGTGAACTTGGGTTTTCCTCGGTAAAGGATCTCCGTCGAGAAGAGGCCCTGTTTTACCCCCTCCATTTCTTCTTCGACTAAACGGGAGGGTGACACAAAGGCGTCAAGGCCAAAATCTACCCCGCGATTGGGAATACCGGCGGGCACTGAAGGCGGCAACAAGTCTTCGTTGCCGGAAACGACCACTCCCCTTCTGGCGGACAGCAAGTCGCCGTCGAGGAAGCTGTGTTTTCGTGGCATTGGGGGAGTACCTTCGACGGAAAACAAGATGTCGATATCGAACTTTTTCAGCATTTCCACTAAAAGCGTAGGATTACTCGCCAGGCGTTCTCTGGAGAAACCCTCAACCTCGTTCATTAAATCAATTACCCTTTCGGGTTCACCGACAAAATGAAGCGCGTCCAACCCGACGTCGTACCCTACTTGGAAAAGTGCGGTCAGCGCTACGTTGGGGATCACGGCTCCGTTTGTGACGAGAAGGTCACCCGAAGTGAAGTTTCCGTGCCGACTATCTATTTCGGTGGAGAAAGCTATCAGCCTAACTTGGAAATCTAAATCTATTATGTCTACGGCATCCAAGCCTACATCCTCTCTCACGTCAAACATACCGACAAGATCGCGGTGTCGAGCACATATCGTACCGTTTGACGAAAGGAGATCCCCGTCGGAGATTATCGGTTCGCCGTCCGGCGGTTCCGGACCTTGCGTTACGAAATCTTCTTCGACAGAGAAAACCATTCCCCTGCAGGCTTTGAGGTTTTCGGTCTGTGAAGTACCAGCGACAACCGAAAGTAGTACGGCTGTCATGGCAATCGTTAGGACAAGAATTAACCAGCTGTGTTTGCCAATCCTTGAGTTTTTCATTGGTTTTACCTCCTAGATTTGATTTGAGTTGTAACGTTTGTATTTAATTCTGCATATCACCTCCTGTTCTTTTTGGACAGAGAGAATCCGTTACCCTTAGTCCCGCTTTCAGGCTAAAGCTTCCCGACGGTACGCCCCCACGACTTCAGCGCTAACAGAAGACAAAATCACCGTCTTTACGTTCATTCTGGAAGGATAACTAGCAGGGTCCCTTATCATCTCCAGATCGGTAAAAGTGGTTCTGGTAAAGTTATCGGATTTTCCCCTGTCTATACCCGAATAGGAACTTCTTGTTAAGTTCGAGATATTGGACGATTTGTCATCACCTGCCCAACTTTTACTCTCGTAGTATGATAGAATTCTGGTTTGACCTGTAGTTGCGTTATGATAAACTTGGTTACCCGGTCCAATTTCGTTCGGACTGCTTTCGTCTTTGTGACCTCCGGGCTTGGATTTGATATGGGCGGGATTTGATATATAGGATGCTTCAGGGCGAGCACAGGATCGTTCGAGGGTCTACGGAACAGGCGTTGGACCCGTTGAATATTTTCCGCATCGACTTCCGGCGCCTCAGCAGGAACCGATAAAGGGGAAACAAAAAGACACAGTAATACCAGGGAAACGGCCGTCAGTCCCAACAGTCTATAAGATTTGCCACTTGATTTATAAAAGGTCTTTAATCCCGATCTTATATGCATACTTGCCTCCCTTTTGACCGTTTAAATTTGTCCAAAGTGGCCACATTTTATGTTTTGCTCACAGTTTAAGATTTGAGCGGCCTTTGCCTATAAATATTAACTTTTTCTTATCCCCTCACAGCAATTTATTGGGATCTCCAACAATCTACCAAAGGACCTTGAGGACACCGCCAAAAATTTCTATTTATTACCAAGAAATTACAACCAAAACCTGATCAATTGGGTAAGGAGTGTCGAGTGTCGCAAACGGTATTGCTAGCTAACCTTACTTATCTTTTTTGTACTGAATACCTGATCGATCAACAATCTAACATATTGTAAAGAGGAACGAGGGTTAAGAGTGAAAGATGAGAATGAGAGAGATATGCCTTGGTATTACACAAAAGACGACCATAGCCGCTATCTGTTTAGTTTACCTCGATGGTGGTGGTCGAAAATATAAGATCTGGAACATCTGCGAAATGATAGAAAAGACTACCGAAAATGTTAATTGATAAAATTATTGAACAAATTCCGGAATCTTGCCTTCATCTAATTTTTACTTCATAAACGAAAATTTGTCAAATTTTAACCGGCTCATTAGTTGGCAGAACTAATCCGGGGGTTTAGTGAATCAGGTAGGAAAAAAATCAGGTTATCCCCCCATATTCTTATAACATCCCACCACGAATATTAAAGATACTCTAATTTTTCGTTAATTTGTCCGTATCTTCCTCCTGGATTCTGATCCATTCTGTCCGAATGTATTTCCAGCCGTCTTCTATACTCCGCTTTTCTAGCAGGTAGCCCCCATCCATTTCATGCCAGAGCCTCTCCTGAAAGGTCCTTGCCAAACCTCTTTACCAATATGCTCCAGTAAGAACTTTCCGCCCGACCGCAGGGAAGAATAAATATTCTCAATAACCTTCGTATTCTCCCGCTCATACTCGAAGTAACCAAAAGAGGTTCCAAGATTTAATGCTACGTCAAAAGTTTCCTGGGTGTAATAATCCCTCATATCCTCTTGAACAAAATCGATCTCAAGATCCGCTTCAGCTGCTTTTTCCCGAGCTTCTGAGAGGTTTCTTTCTGATAAGTCCACCCCTGTCACCTCATGACCTCTCAAAGCCAGTTCCAGGGAATGCCTGCCCTCTCCACAACAGAGATCAAGTATTTTGGCTGTGCCCTGAAGATCCAGAAGCTGGAGAATTTTATCAACCTGTTCTGGTGCCTCTTCCCAGAGTTCGGGCTGGAACCTGGTCTTCCATATTCTCTCGTTCTGAAACCACTCTGTAGGTCCACTATTTTCGGTAGACCTTATACCACCCTTCAAATGGTGAATTACGGTGCTTCAATACTTCACTTGGGTTGTAATCACTGACTTGCTAACTCTTCAGAACTTTTTACAGATAATACGGTTGTAGGGTCGACAATAGCACGAGAAGTAATACCGCAAAACTTAACTAGTACTCATCTTACCGCCCCTTGGACTCTGGGCATTATGGCTAAAGAGAGGAGTGTGATCAAATTAGAATTATTTGTAGGGGAAAATGCTAAAACCTACGGTACTCCCGTTGATGTGGAACTTTTATCGCTCATAAATCAGGTGAAGGAGCAAAGGTTTCTAAAAAGAGTATACATAGAGAAGACAGATCCTTACTAAGCCTAAGTGTAATTCAATTGTTTATTTCCAGAACTCAGAATAAGAAATTATCTTATTGCGAAGAATTATGGCAGGGGAAAGGATTAACCCCCCGCATGAAGTATAGCAGGTATATGTATGTTGAAATTAGAGATAACATGAAGCTGGAGACCCTGATCAACTGCATCCTCCACGCCTTTGAAGACTTAGGGGGAGTACCGTTGTCTTTGTCCTTTGACAACATGAAGACGGTAGTTACCGATATTGACGAGGAGGGGGACCCTGTCTGGAACGATACGTTTTTCAAGTTCGCCACCAAGTTGGGCTTTCACCCGATAGCCTGCGAGCCGGACCAGCCCAACCAGAAAGGCAGTGTAGAAAATTTAGTCAAGTACGTCAAAAACAACTTCCTGCCCGGCCGGATCTTCTCCGACCGGGAGGATATGGAGAAGAGATTAGAGGATTGGCTCCATACGGTAAACGAAGAGAGAAAATGTCAGGCGACCGAAAGAATTCCGGCCAAACTTTTAGAAGAACGAGAACTAGAGGAATTACAACC
>JAIPHJ010000005.1 GCA_021735245.1 Candidatus Bipolaricaulota bacterium | reverse complement strand
AAGCCCCGTAGCTTGCTGCGGGGATGAATCGGCCGGTGTTTGTCCAGCACTCACTTGAGATGAGATATCTGGGGGACATATGGTAATCGTATTTAATTGGGCTAAGTTGACCATGGAATTCGTTCTTTGTGTTTAACCAGGTTAGTCTCCTCAAGTGAGTGCTGGGTCAATTCTCGTTATTCAGATTCAACTACGTATCAAAATGTTTTTCTACAAGCCCCGTCCCTTGGGGCGGGGTTCTTGACTGGATTATTAAAAAGATAAATAAGACTCCAGGCCCGGGTAAGAGGCCTGGAGTCGATAATTGGTTGAGTTAGTTTATGGTCATACTAATTCCTGACCAGGAACCTCATTACCGGACTCTTCTGTGTACCTGATTCTCCGCTAACTTCGTAGTCAACTGTGTAGAGGTAGAGTCCGTTCTCGAGGTTTTCCAGCTCAGATAGATCGTCGAAGTTCTCTTCGACCTCAAGGATCTTCCTTCCACCCAGGTCGAATACCCTCAAGACGTTAATTGTAACGTAACTATGGACGGAATCTCCGTCTTCGTTTGCCAGTTCCAGGAACGGAGTTTCGCCGTCCTCCTTACCGACTGGCGCCGGCAGTATACCCGATTCCGAGGAGTCCGCGTCGCTGCCCCAGAAAGGTGTCTTTACCTCGGGCTCTACTTCTCCGACGTCGAACAGGAAGGTTTCCGTGTAATCGTCGGCAGAGATTTCCGCCTCGTACTCGCCCCGGGCACTCGTGGTCTCAAATTCGTAGGTAAAGGTCTTGGAATCGTCAGCCGGAACCGTAACGTCGCTCTTGAGTAGCTTGTCTTCGTCGATAAATTCGTCGTCGGCATCGGTTAGCGTAAGCCGGACTTCGCTTAAGCTCATGGACGTTCCGGTAGTATTGACCAATTCGTACTCCAGCTCGACCGTTTCGTTGACGTCGGGAGTCTCAGGAGTTACGGAGATATTGATCTGGAGGTCTTCGTCCATCTCCACCGGTTCGGTCCTGAGCGGCTCGACGAATATCTGGTCGAACGGGTCCGTGGAGTCCGTCTTCAAGTTCGGTTCTAAGTCGGACTTGGTAATGTCTTCTCCCCAGTAGTTGCTCGTCGCGTCGACCTTTTCGCCGTTGTCGTAATCCAGGGCGGTAGCGTTTATCAGGGTACAGCAGCCGTTGATGTTGTTGTCGTTTATGTGGTTGCTCGTATCTCCGGCCGTGGAGCTACCGGAACTTTCCTGCAATACCTCGAGTGCCGTGTCGAATCCGACTATTTCGTTTTGCCTGACGGAAGTCTTCTTGGCGTCCAGGTGAATTGCCGTCCCTATACCGACACAGAAGCCTTCCGCTCCGCTATCGAACGTATTGGCTTTGACGGACAAACTGGCGCTGGACTCGTTCGCTTCCAGCCACAGCCCGTAGTCGGTATTGGGTTCCTCTTGATCGTCGGTATACGCGCTAACGAGATTGTTATCTTCGACGGTGACCGTATTCAGGTTGTCTGCTGCCAGTACCACGTTGGCCCATCTGTTTCCATCACTCCCGCTATCATCCGGGTGGACCGTGGTATTTCCCTTGACGGAAAAGTCTATTATCGTATCGACATAGTCATCGTCTTCCTCTATTACTGAGTCGGTCACTGCTACTCCTATCTCGTTGTTAGCCAGAACGTTGCCTACTATGTCCCCGTCACCTGTTCCGACTACTTCTCCACCACCGGCTTCCACGAAAATTCCCGCGGTGCCTCCAGTTATGTTGTTACCTACGAAAGTGCTATTTTCCACCCGGGGTCTTCTTACGTCCTCAGCTGCGTAGAGGTGGAGTCCGTCCGATTTGTTTTCCCGGAACTCGGAACTATTCACCAATACGTTATCCGAGGGGTTGATAAAATTGCTAACGGAGGAAATTTCTATCCCGTGACCGTCGTTATCGCTCGCTTCCACGTTGTCAAAACTGATGGCCCCTGCCTGGTCATTCGATCCGATGTCGAATTCGTCGGGGTTCGAACCAGTTGTAGCCAACTTGACACCGCTATTTCCGTTTCCGTCGTCATTATAGTCATCACCAAACTGCGCATTGGCGACTTCGACGCCAGAGATTTCTTCTTCACTCTTCACCAGTAGTCCGTACTCGGCATTGTAGTTTGCGAGTACCTCCCCGCCACCTGCTTCTCCGGTAATTGTCAGGTCCGTGACTCGGGTCTGGCCATATATGTCTATCCCACTTCCAAGAAGGTCATTTTCGTCAGTAAATTCCAACCCGTTACCGGAAAACTTGGCCGTCGAGCTGTCAGAACTGAGGATATCTACATTATCGACCACGTTGGCTTCTATGGCCAACCCGGGACCTCCGTTGTCCAGAGAACTGGTATTCTTTATCGTCACCCCTTCTATTCTATCGTAATAAGCCGGACCCGGGGTTAACAGTTCTATACCTGCACCACTCACGGTGCTTTGACCGTGGTAGCGGAAGGTAGAGTCGCTTATTTCTACACCAAATATTCCCTCGTAGGTATCCACTATCAACCCGAAATCCTGGTCATTTACGTCGCTATTCGTTTCACTCTCTCCCCTGTGGAACTGACTATCGGAGACCGTAAACGCGGGAGAAGATTTTGATCCGTCCACGACCTGAGCCATGAACAAAGCGCCACCTAGAGGGTTGTTATGTACAGTAAGGTTATCGCCGAGATGAACCCCGTCTACTCTAACCGGGATGTAATCCTGACTATCGAGAGTAGTTGAAGGAGAAGCCTGCGCAACTAATATACCGTAATTATTACCGGTAATTAGAGTGTTCTTGACTGCCATTCCTAAAGAAACCGGATCTATACCATCATCGGGTACTCGACCCTGCACGAAAATACCGGCTCCGCCATTGTTCTCTAGACGGGTATAATTGAGTTCCAGACCGCTTATCCCGGAGACGTAATTGCTATCGCCGGAACCCGTATTTATCATTAGTCCGTTACTAAAGTTTTCTTCCAGGGAAAATGGATCCTCGGATACCGAAGGTGCCTTCCTCTCACTATCCATTAACGTAACGTCCTTGACGGTCCCGCTGTTGTTGAAGAGGATCCCGTTTCCGCCGTTCCCGGACGGGTTCGATCCATCTACACCAGAATAACTAGTATCCGGATAGTTGACGATGTATCCTCCGTACAACTCCTCAAACTCTACATTTGCCACGTTACCTACGTTTTCCGTAAACACCACACCGTTACCTTGAATTCCCTGAGAATTGTTCCCGTCCAACCTCACGTCCCTGAAATATATTCCTCCCGTGTAGTCCGTAGCACCTGTATTACATTTTAGGAGGTCCGATACGCTCCCATCGAACTTGAAGCCGTGGACAAAGCCCCCGTCCGCGCCGGAAACCGGCATTTCAAGGTTGTAAAACCTCAGAGATTTTGTGGAGTCATAGCCACAGCAATCGACCTCTATCGCGTTAGCAGGACCTATTCCATAACTCTTAGGGTCATATCCATCACTAGAATAATACTCCCCAGGATTGTTCGTGGGCTTAAATTCCAGACTCTCCAGCTTAACCCCGCTCGAAAGGACAACTATCGCCGCGTCGACTTCTACATTATCTGGAACATTATATAATTCTTCATAAGCAGTAGTAGAAGGACCATTACTCTCGAAACCTTCCCACCCCTCTACCTGGTTAAGCACGACGGTTTCATCGTCGTCTGAGGGTTTTATGGTTACCTCTAGGTTGACGAACAGCGACTGCGTCTGGGTAACCTCCCAGCCTTCGTCCGCGAAGTCCAATTCTATAACGTCACCGTCTTGAAAATTCCAGGGGTCGCCGATTTCACTCAAGTACTCCCCAGTAATTTGCGAAAATTCAGTCTGGTTATCTATCGTATATGTCTCCGCCAGCGCCGTCAAACTAACTCCCAGAAGCATCCCTACCGACAAAACAATTGCCAGGCTTAGTAAACCAACCTTGTACTTAGTCAATTTCATCAATCATACCTCCTTATAATCTTAAGCGGATTCGCCAAAGGCGCCGAACTGAAACCCGGCCGAGAGTACCAGCGTGTCGCCCGCGCCGTCGTAGCTAGCAAATTCCGTGTTGTTCTGAAGCCAGGCGATATCCACGGTCAGACCGGCAAGGTTTATCCCGGCACCTACGGTGAACGAAGGACCGCCGGAACTCGGTACCTGAACTCCACCACGAAGGGCGAACTGATCTATAGGCAGGATCTCGAACCCGGCTTTCATCAAGCGACTGTTCCCCTGAAGGTCGACTTCGGCGGAAGCTACCGCCCTGCCGAGAAGTTCGGCCGCCACTCCCAGCCTGTAGGTCGACTTAACCGTCGAGGTATCGCTTATGCTAACTCCACCGATGTCCGTCGCGGCCACTCCCAGACTGATGCCGTCAAACGTCATCAGAGTTCCAAGGTCGAATCCGAACCCGGACTGCCCCGAGAACTGGTAGCTTTTGACGTTGGCGCCGAAGTTGGCAAAGTCTATTCCGTAGGCGAATGTACCGCCTATCACTGTTTCCGAATAATTTTCGTAGTCCGTGCCGGAGTAACCGAGCTGGTTCGACATACTGGCGCTCAGCTGTCCGTAACTGGCTCCAAAGGCGAAGTCCTGAATCGTTACCGCTCCGCCGCCGTAGGAGAAATTCAACCCGTTAACCCCGTAGGGCTGGAGGTTCATTCCTCCGAGCTGGACCCCGGAAAATTGTGTGAGTCCGGCGGGGTTCCAGTAGGTAGCAGAGTAGTTGTCCGCCACGGCAACGAAAGACCCACCCATGGCGAGTGATTTTGCGTCCGTCCCAAAGCTAAATATGCTCCCCGACGTGCTGTCATCAACAGCGCCCTGGGCGGCCACAAACGGTAAAGCCACGAGGGCAACTGCCAGTGAAATAACCAATATTTTCGACTTTTCTTCCATTTATTTAACCCCCTTATTAAAAGAGTTCATTGTTGAATTACTTCTCCGAAAAATATTACTTTCGTCCCGAAGTCTTCGCTCTGACTGTCCTGCCGCGTTTCCATCCATGAACTGATAATCAGCTAAGACCACCTCCACCGAGCAGCCCGGATCTTAGAGGTCTGCATCCCCCTTTTGAGTTCAACTTTTTCACTTTTGCACTTTTCCGAATTCGGATAAGACATCGTTTAATTATCCGCCCCTTTAAAAAGGCTATAAACAATTACAATTATTGCAGTTTTTCGCTATTAGTGCAAGGATTTACCGGAATTTTTAGAAAAACAGCAGAAATTAGGTGAAATACCAATTTTCCACCTGCCTCCACCGGAAACATCGCAATCACTGTATCATAAACGAAACGGGACGTCAAGTAAATCAGGGAGGGGGTTAAATGTAACGGAAAAGCTTACGACGGGTCATTGGGTACCTTCAGTACGGACAAATGGGAGGAATCATTGCGGGGACAACCGTTAATGTAGAAGGGACATTGGATTTCAAGAATTTAACTTCTTTCATAGGGGTTCTCTCCAGATCCGCTTTGGTGTTTGGTTGAGTAGTTGAAATTTTTACTTCGGTCAATATTTCCCCTTAATTTCGATAGGCAGGCCTTTCCAGGCCTGCTGTCATGCCCGGTAAAAATATAGAATTATCTTCTTTGGTAAACCCCACGCTTACTCGATAGCCGGTTCTTTTATGATAGGTTTCTAGATCCGGAGTTCTGATTGGTTAAATTGTAATAATATTCCCTTTGGTAAAGTCCACATAGTCCCTACCGAAGGTAATTCATAAACACTTCGCCCCAGGTGTACACCGGGGCTTGAAAGCCCCGGCTATCGGAAGTTACGGATAATTAATATATCGAGGTTGGAAAAAATAGATAACTGGCTTTTTACTTAAAAGTTTGACAAAGCTCAGCATTAATTAAGAAGAACTCCTGCACTTAGCCGGTAAAAACAAAACCTCTCCGGCGAGAAAACCGGAGAGGTTTGGGTTGTTTAAAAAGTCTGACAGTTTTTCCAGCTGCTTGCAATTAGCTCTCTTCTACAACTATTGTATCTGCAACTCCAGCTACATCCCCGTCTTCAGCTGTAACCTGGAGAGATACCAAATAACTACCGGTTTGGGTATAAGTATGAGTTGTTGTTTCCCCTGTACCTGTAACCGTGGTATTTGGATTATTACTCTCAAAGAACCAATCATAAGATACAATGTCCCCCGTGGAAGCAGAGGCATCAAAACTCACTTCCTCACCGGTTGTCGTCGGATTCGGACTCATCGTAAACGAGGCGGTTAGGTCTGTTACTTCTACTTCTATTGTAGCTTCGTCAGTGGCTCCATTATCATCCGTTACAGTTAACGTTACAGTGTAAGTGTCTACCGAGCTATAGCTGTGATCTACGGTTTCTCCAGAACCGGTACTGCCGTCTCCAAAATCCCAGTCGTAGCTCTCAATTGTCCCGTCACCTTTGGCCTCGGAACCTGAACCGTCAAACGTTATTGTCTTACCTACACCAACTCCTCCAGAAACTGAAGGATCTGTAGAAATCGCCGCGTCGGGCGGATAGAGAGCCCCACAACCACTCAACATAAGTACCAGGGCAACCGCCAAAACCGACAATAAACCAAACGACAGAATCTTACGATAATGTTTTTTCACTTTTCGCCTCCCGTGTTATTAGCTGACTTCAACTTCTATGCTTGCAGAGTCAGTCTTTCCTTCATCATCTTCGACTTCAAGAGATACGGTATAAGTATCCGCAGAAGAGAAACTACCCGTCTGGACGGCGTTACCTAACGGTGAACCTCGATCGAATTCGGTTGGAAACGTCCAGTCGTAGCTAGTTATCTCTCCATCCTCGGTACTCGCTTCGGAACTGTCTCCGGTAAACGTTACATCCTCATCAACACTTAAAGGGCTCTCTGGATCCATATCTATCTTCGCCGTGGGTGAGCTGGTTAAAAACCCACAACCGGTCAATACGAACACCAACGAACCGATTAATACCGCCAACAAACCGATCGACAGGATACTACGATAATTTTTTTTCACTTATTTCGCCTCCCATTACTTTAATTGTCCCCTCTACTTTGACCCAGAATTAAATTCCATCCTATATGCCGATTTATCAAATCATCAATCATTTAACGTGTTCTCCGGATCAAACATAAGTATACAAAATCATCAGGGCCCGACCAAACTATTTATAACAACAATTTATACCCGATTGCAAAATAACAATTAAGGTCAACTGACTCTTACCCACGTTACATCCTTCCGTAGTCCGGGAGAGAAAAATCTAAAAAACCGAAGAAGGTACTTTTCGGGGGGAAGAATCCTCCGTGTCGTTGATCAACTCCCGTGTAAACACTATTATGAGTGGAGTATGACTAAAGAACTTAGCGTAGCGAACTTCCTCATCCGGGTCGGGAAATTCGCAAAAGCAGCGAAATCTGTCCGGAGCAAAGTTGCTGAACGCTTTGAGATAGTCTCGGTCCTGGCCGTAGTGCTGCTTTTCACATCAACAGTTGTTGTCCTCTCGCCCGTCCCTGGCCGAGCAGAACAGGAAAAGGAGTCGGAAGCTACGGTGGAAGGCTTCTCCCTGTTCCGGTACGGAGACGAGCTGACCTGGAAGCTGACCGGGAAGAAGGCGGGAGAGGGCGACGGGGATCTGGTAGTGCAGGATTTCGAACTCCTCGTCCGAAGATCCGGGTCCCGGGAAGGGAAACCCCTGTACGAATTTTCCGGAGAGGAAATTAGGTTGAACTCGGCGAGCGGAGACGACCTGGCCAGCATACCGGAAGAAGTGGAAATAGAGATTAAGGACGAGTTAAGGGGTGTAGCCGAAAGTGCCAGGTACGACTTCTCGACGGGAAAGGTCTCCGGAAACGATCTGAAGCTAACCGGAACCGGGGAGTGGGACGAGACGTCCCTGAGGGGGAAGTCATTCGAGTACGGCTACAAAAGCGGAGAGCTGAAAATCACCAAAGGTTTCCAGGTCACAATACCGGAATCCGCCGACGGGCGGGCCGAGATCTCGGGCAACCGACTGACCTGGACACCCGGCGGCGAGATATACACGGAGGGGAACGTGGTGGCCAGGACCGATTCGGGCTGGAAGCTATCCGCGGGGACGATGAGATGGAACCCGGATGAGGAAAGTCTCGAATGCTTCGGTCCCGTGGTCGCCGTAAAAGGGGATACCCGGGTTCAGGGCGAGTACATGACTTACGACGGCAAAGAAGAAAAGATAAGAGTCGATAAAGCGAAGATGATAGTAAAAGGTCAATAGATGCTAAAAATAAAAAACGTATCCAAATCATACGGGTCGAACCGGGTCCTGAACCGAGTGGACCTCGAATTCGAGCGGGAGCAGATCAGGTCCTTTCTCGGGCCCAACGGAGCCGGCAAGACGACGACCTTTAATATCGTAGCCGGGGTGGAAGCTCCGAACGAGGGATCTGTCTACCTTAACGGGGAGGACGTATCCAACCTGCCGATTCATATCAGGGCAGCCAGGGGGATAACCTATCTCACCCAGGAAAATTCCCTGTTTAGAGGCCTAACGGTGGAGGAAAACATTCAGGTTTACCTGGACGGAATCAAATTTAGCGAGGAGAACCGGGATCGAGGTCCCTCCCGGTCACTGGAGCGATTAAATATCGCCCAACTGAAGGAACGAGGGGTTAATAACCTATCATCCGGGCAGAAACGGAAGGTGGAGATAGCGCGAGCTCTGGCCCTATCCCCGGACTACCTGCTGCTGGACGAACCGTTCTCCGATTTGGATCCCCGGTCGGTGGAGGAGATAAAAGAGGTCCTGGTTTCGCTTAAAGATGAAGAAGAAATTGGGGTAGTCCTATCGGATCACCGGGCGGAGGAGGCCCTGTCGATTGCCGACTACAATTACCTGCTCGACGAGGGAAAGATAATCGCCGAGGGGGATTCCGACGAGATAGTGGAGGCGGAATCGGCAAAGAAATCGTATTTCGTCGAGAAATGAGGCCGAAGCAGCCCGTGCTCCCGAGGACACTCGTAACAAGCAGCCCGAGCTCCCACGCTCGGGCGGTTGGTTGACGGTCGTAACTTACGGCCGGGCACGGGGGGCCCGACCTGGAAAAATTAAGAAGAGGCCAGACCTGGTTGAATTAAGTAGTAAGAACCGGACTTGTTTGTGTAGCGGAAGGCTTTAGCCTTCCACGATAAACAATAGCAGTGCGGGTTTCCGTTGCCCGCGTGGGTTGTTGTTACTGGAACTACCGGTCGGGCATGGGAGCCCGACCTGCTTAAAATTAAAAAAAAGAGCCCGGCCTGCTGGGGAATCTGCAATAGCAGCGCGGGCTCCCATTGCCCGCGCGGGTGGTCGGTAGCGAGAATATCAGCGAAGCGGCCTGTTAAAATTGCTAAGATATAAGGAGAGAGAATGAAAAGATATATTTCGCGACAGATCGTCGGGTTATTTCTCGTCTCGCTGATCGGCCTGGTGCTTTTTACCTCACTAACCCTCGCCGTCCAGCTCTCGGACCTGATCTTAACCAGGAGCGAATCCTTCTCCACAGTGTTCAAGCTGCTCGCCCTGAAGGTCCCGGAGTTCCTCGGGTTCGCCCTGCCTATAGCGCTGGTGGTCTCTACTTTTATCGTTCTCGCCCGACTGATCAACGACCGGGAAATACTCGCCTTCCAGCTGGGAGGTTACTCCCTCAAACGGATCGCCTTTCCAATAATACTGATCGGTCTCCTGGTGAGCCTGGCGGGGTTCGGAGTAAACAACTACCTCGTGCCCTGGGCTAACCTCGAATATCGAAAGGAGATATACCGGATAACCAAGGAGAGTCCTCTCCCTCGAATTCAGTCCGACCTCTTCTTCAAGGACCCCAGTGGCAGGATCATTTACGTCGGCCAGTACGACGAAGGAAAGAAGAGAATAGAGGACGTGCTGATATTTAACTCGAAGGGTCTCGACCTTCCGGGACTCGAATCACCCGGAAATTTCCCCGAACTATTGTCCAGTCAATCGGGGGCGCTAACGGACGACGGCTGGGTATTAACGGGTGGACAGGTAGTCGGCCTCGACGGATCGGGAGAAGTCAGCTACACGATGAAGTTCGACGAGCTGAAAGTCAGCGTGGACAGCGCCGTCGAGAACCTGGCCTTCGGCTCCCGCAAGCCGAACGAAATGGGAGTTCGGGAACTCAGGAATAATGTAATTGCCGCCGAGAAGGCAGGGAAGGCGGTGGCGAAACTCGAGTTCGCCCTCCATTCCCGGTTCTCTCAATCGCTGGCCGCACTGGTCTTCGTCCTGTTCAGCGTGCCCCTTAGCCTGCTTCTCCGCCATCAAAGCAAAGCAGTGGGCATCCTGCTTGCCCTTCTCTCGGTCGGAGGTTATCAGGGAGTGCTGCTGTGGGCGAAAAGTTCCGCCAGACAGGGTGTACTCCAGCCGACGCTGGGCGCGTGGTTGCCGGACGCGATATTCGGGGCGCTGGGGTTAATTCTGTTTCTCCTGCTGGATAAGACGGGCTTCAGGTCCATCAGATCCCGACTAACTTCACAATCCCGGGATTAACCGTGGGATACGAACGCGAAACTTCCGTTCTGGTTCTAACGACCCTTCTTATTTCGGGACTGATCGTCCTGGGAGTTGCCCGGGAATACCGGGCAGAAACGGTACTTGAAGCGGACAGGCTAACACTCTCAGCGGAAAGCACGGTCGCGGAAGGAAACGTTCGACTTACCAGACCCGAGTGGTCCCTTTCCTCCGACTACCTCGAGTTGAAAGGGAGAGATGGTACGGACGGGGTAACGGCCAGAGGAAACGTAATCCTGAAATCCGAGGAGTTTACCGCCCGGGCCGAACGGCTGTCCGGCGAGCTAACCGAGGCGGGTTCCGAAGACTCCTTCAAATTAACTCTCTTTAAGGGGAGCGGTAAGTCCGGCTCGGTAAGTTTCAGCGGGGAAAATATCGGTTTAGTAATAGAGGGAGCCAAGCTGGATTCCCTGAGGATCGCGCCGGGGGCCGAACTCTCTCTCGCCGGGAACTCGTCCCTCGCGGGGGGCGAAATCCGGGCAAAGAAAGTCGAAGCAGGCTGGGACTTCGAAGTAACCGGAAATCCGAAATACGAAAGCGGGCCCACGACGCTCCGGGCCGATAAGATTACGGGAACGGCAAGCCCCGGTCAGGACAGCGATTCAGCTTCTCGAAGGGCCACCGCCGAAGGGAACGTTCGGTTATCCCGACCCGATTGGTCCTTGACCTCCGACTACCTGGAGCTGAAAGGAGAGGATGGCACGCAGGAGCTATCGGCGGAGGGAGCCATGAGGGTTACTCTCGGAGAAAACTCTTACCTTTCGGGAGACAAAGCTTCCATCAAGAAGATCGAAGACGCCTGGAAGTTTGAACTATCCGAAAATGCTGAACTAACAAGAAAAACCACGAACTTGCGAGCCGATAGAATATCGGGAACCCTGTCAACCGACCCCAAAGACGCTGTAAAGATATCGGACCTTACCGCCGAAGGGATCTCAGGCCAGATAGTCCTGGAGGGCAGCAAGGGTGAACAGAGAAAAGTTCAGATGCTCGGGAAGTCCGCCGCTTTTGAGTTCGATAGTCCTTCCGGTTTGAGCCGGGCTGACTTCGAGAGCAGCTCGTTCAGCACCTGCGAAGGGTGTAGATGCGATGGCGGCTGCGCTTACTCCATTTCAGCTGATCGGACATCCCTGATCGAGGGGGACTTCGTCCTAGCAAGGTCCGCGAGGCTGAAGTCCTTCGGGGTCCCGGTGGGCTGGTCCCCGCTCTACTTCCTAACGCTAAAAGACGTGGGTCTTCCTAAACGCCCGTACTTTCCCGAGATCGGCTACTCCTCGGAAGACGGGTTATCCGTTAGCGGAGCATTTCCCGTTTTTCACGACAAAAACCACTTCGGCAACGTCGTTATGGACTATTTTTCCCGCCACCAGGGTCTGGGACTCGGTCTGGATTATTACTCGGGTGGAAATACGGTAGCGGGAGTAGGGGAAATTTACGGAATCTACAGAGCCTTCGGCGACAATTTCTACAAACTGGATGGAGCCTTCGACCTGAATCCGGCGGACTGGATCGAGATAAGCACTGACATAACCGTCGAGCAGGGAGAATTTAGAGGGTCGAATTACGACCACAACGAGTGGAGCCTTAGCCTGGACGGGCAAGATTACGGCCTGAACTGGAAGGCGCTCGTTTCCCGGACTGAAAAGTCCGATGACGAAGAGAAAACGGATCACGCGATCGAAAGACTCCCGGAAATTTCGCTATCTCGGGAGCGGTCCCTCCAGGACTTTCCCTTGAGTTACGGATTAAGAACACGTCTGGGTTACTATCGAGAGATTAAGCGCGACTGGTCCAGAGTTCGCTCCGGAGGAAGGGGGGAGATAGGCGGAAATTTCCGGGTTAAAGCTCCCGCGATGGGCCCTTTTAATCCTTCGCTCAAAGGAGAGGGCTGGCTCAATCCTTACTACCTCGGGCGGGGAGAAGAGGTAACTGCGCGAGCCTGGACGAATCTGGAACCGGAGCTGAAGATCGAAGGGCCCGGAACTTTGAACCTCCAGTTCGTCCATAGGGAGGGGTTCGGAGAGTCACCGTTCGAATTCGACTCGATAAAGAGTCAAGATCGGCTAAGTTTGAAGTACAGCAGTACGGGGGATATCAACCAGAGCCTGTCCTTCCACTACGACTTCGTGCCCGCCGACGGGTTTTCGAACGCCAAATACAGTATCGGCTTCAGTAGATATTCGCTCGATCAGAAGTTCACGGTGAGCTACGATATTTTGGAAGCATCCCTGTCGTCGATAAAGACTGAGTCCACTTATTCCCGGGGGAAAATCAAGCTGAACCTATCTTCCGGCTACGACGTCGATGGAGGATCGATCTCGGGGACGACCTTTGGGTTAAAATTCTCCTCAGAGGGAACATCCGGGGGAATTAAACTAAAGAGCACTCCCTTCGAGACCTGGCTGAAGAAGGTGTCCGGAGAACTCCAGCTGGAGTTTCTCGACACCTGGTCGCTCAGCTTAACCGGGGAGTACGACGTTCAGGCGGGGAATCTATCGAGTCTTTCCTATTCTCTCCACAACACACTGCAGAACTGTCTAAAGGTCGGAATTACGGGAAGTAAATCGGGGTTTTGGTTCGACGTGGAGCTCGTAGATTTTTAACGGTTGAATTATAGGGCTCGCGTCCGACCTCCCGGTCCGGGGAATTTGTAAAATCAGCGCGGGCTCCCATTGCCCGCGCGGGTGGTCGGTAGCGAGAGTACCGGACCGGCAGTGGGAGCCGGACCTGCTTAGTTCGCGAACAATAGCAGCCCGAGCTCCCACACTCGGGCGGTTGGTTGACGAATCGATACTACCGGTCGGGCATGGGAGCCCGACCTGCTAAAATTAAGGCGTAATGTGCCCGACATGCTGGGGAAATTCGTAACGAGCAGCGCGGGCTCCCATTGCCCGCGCGGGAGGTCGGTATCGGGACTATCGGCCGGGCGTGGGAGCCCGGCCTGCTAAAATTAAGAAGGGGCTCGACCTGCTGGGGAATTTGTAAAAAAACAGCACAGACTCCCATTCATCGTCCGCGCGGGTGATCGGTATCGAGAATATCAGAAAAATCCAAGCAGCCCGAGCTCCCACGCTCGGGCGGATGGTCGACGGATCGCACCTTCCGGTCGGGCATGGGAACCCGACCTTCCAGCACTCAACAGAGCCTAAAGTCCTACAAGGGCACTGAAAAGTTTGAAAAATCTTTTTTCGGTAATCACCCAACTAAACTATTCATCTCTGTTGTGTGCTGGACTTCGGCTAATACTTAGTTCATAAACAATATCAGCTTATGTTCCCGCGCTCCAGCAGTTGGTGAAAACAAAAGCCTCACTCAGCATCCCCGGATTAAATCCAGGAGTGAACTTTTGACCTCCCGGTCTTCCTGGAGATCGAACCGGGTTATCCCCTCGATCTTTTTCATCCAGTTCTGCTGGTACTTGGCGAGGTGGCGGGTGTTCTTCTTGATCTCCTCGACCGCCTCCTCGTACTCGTATTCGCCTTTAATATGAAGGGCAAGCTCTTTGTAACCGATAGTCTCCCAGGCACCCCAATCCGGGCCGAAGCCCTCTTCCACCAGGGCCTTAACCTCGTCCATCAAACCCCTCTCCAGCATTTGCTCTACCCGGTCGTTTGCCCGTTCGTAAAGCTGCTGGCGCGGCCGGTCCAGCCCGACCTTCAGGAATTCGACCGGGAGCGGCTCGGCTTCGCGCTTCAGCTTGCTTATCGGTTCCCCGGTCAACTCGTATACTTCCAGCGCCCGGACGAGCCTCTTCGTGTCGTTCGGATGGACCTTTTCCGCCGTCCGGGGATCGACTTCGCTCAACCTCTCGTGGAGTCGATCGTTCGGGACCTCTCGTAATTCCTCCCGCAGCTGTTCGTCGGCCTCGGGTCCCTCGAAGATCCCCCGGGTCAGAGCAATTATGTACAGCCGGCTTCCTCCTTCGATCAGAGGTCTCCGATCCCGGCCCCTTATCTCCTCTATCTTCTCCTCGACGTCCCGGCGGAAGTCGGCGGCGCTGTACCTCTCCCGGGGATGAAGGAAATTAACCAGGTGGTAGGGGATCTCTTTTCGGTGGGCCGGCGGGGGCGTCGCGGTCCCGATATCCATTCCCTCGTAAATCGCCCGGGAATCAGCTGAAATAATTTCTCCGTCTATCTCCCGGGCTACGCTATGAACCAGCTCGGTCTTTCCAACGGCGGTGGGACCTAGAACTACGGGAACGATCTCGTCCGTCCCGGACTCCGGAGAAATCAAAATTCCAGGTCCGTGCTCCGGGCGATCTCCCCGCCCCCGGACCTGATCTCCTCAATCGCCCTTTCGCCGTCGTCCCCGTTCACCGGCTCCGTGCAATCCTCAAGCAGGACCACCTGGAAGCCCTCTTCCAGTCCGGAAAGGGCAGTCGCCCGAACACAGTAATCCAGAGCGAGTCCCGCCACGAACAATCTTTCCGCCCCTGCTTCCCGGAGTACTTTGGCAAGTTCCTTGCCACCCTCGGTCTCAGCGCTGAACCCGCTGTAATCCGAGCGGTCCTCGGGGTCGAAGCCTTTTTTCAGCTTGAAGTCAAGCTTCTCCTGGTAGAGGTGCGGGTGAAACTCGGCTCCCCGGGTTTCCTGGAGGCAGTGTTTGGGCCACTTTCCCCCGTTTTCCTCGAACGAATAGTGGTTCTCGGGGTGCCAGTCCCTCGTCGCGAGGGAATGGGGAAACAATTCGATTAATTCGTTGATCCTATCAACCAACTCGTCCCCGCCGGGGACGGCCAGAGCTCCATCCGGGGGCAGGAAATCGTTCTGATAGTCCAAGACAACCAGCCAATCTCGCGGATTTATTCGAATTGTAAACCTCCCTTCCAGGGACTCTTCTCTAAAGATCTTCTGGATCGTCCAGAAAACCCTAAAGCTGCAGGATCGATATCTCTCAAATCGCCGGGCCGTGGGAGCCCCGGCTGCTATTATTGTCTTCCCTCTTTATAGAATGTTAAGCGAAGGTCTTTATCGAGACCACCTACCTACCGGTCGGGCGTGGGAGCCCGACCTGCTTAGTTTGCGAACAATAGCAGCGCGGGCTCCCATTGCCCGCGCGGATTTTCGGTATCGGGACTATCGGTCGAGCACGGGGGCTCGACCTGCCGGGGAATTTGTAAAAAAACAGCACAGGCTCCCATTCATCGCCCGCGCGGGTGGGCGGTATAGAGAATATCAGAAAAACCAAAGCAGCCCGAGCTCCCACGCTCGGGCGGATGGTCGACGGATCGCACCTTTCGGTCGGGCATGGGAGCCCGACCTGCTAAAATTAAGGCACTTGGAGCCCACCCTGCTTTTTCAAATGCAAGAGAAGGGCTCCGGGCCGGGAAAATTCCAGCGACGCGGCGGGTATGTCTGACCGAACCAGTACCCAGTTGAGTTTTATTCCCTGCAAAGGTCAACAACCAAGATAAATAGTGGCTACTTTATGCATTTCTTCCGGAAATCAAACAAGGTATGATTACTCAACTGGGTGCTGGTGAGGGATATTTCCATAACCGAGTAAGTTTAACTGTTTAAGAGTGATGCTTCCTATACAAAAGGCCCACTGTCACGAAGAGAACAGTTTGAGCACGCGAGTCGGAAATTTCTCGGCGCGGGAAGCCCGAAGGTACTATTCGACGTACCGGCCGGGCGTGGGAGCCCGGCCTGCTTTTTATTGATTAAAGGATAGAGACATGTCCGCTCGGCCTACGATTCCATTTTTCTGAACGGTGACCCAAAAAGTCTTTGATTTAGTCGACTCGCAATACCAGTACCAATTATCATTACGAAATTTAAAGCCCCGCTACAAAACTTCCGGATTAACCAGATTGGGCGGCCTCTCTCCTCTGAGCCCGGCAATAGCATTTTCGACTCCGATTTCCGCTATCTTCAACCTGGTTTCCCGCGAGGCGGAACCGATGTGTGGCGCGAGCACGACGCTTTCGGTCAGTTCCTTCAACCCCGGGTGAACCTCGGGTTCTTTTTCGAATACGTCCAGTCCCGCTCCCCTGATCTCGCCGGACTCGAGGGCTTTAATCAGAGCCTCTTCGTCCACTACGGGTCCCCGGGCCACGTTCACCAGAATGGCGTCTTCCTTCATCGTCGAAAATTCCGACTCGGAAATCATTCCTTCAGTTTCCTCCGTCAGCGGGGTATGGAGGGAAACGAAATCGCTTTCTTCCAGTAACTCGTCGAGCTCGACGTATCGGGCACCAAGCTCTTCCTCCACGTCTTCCTTTCTGGTCCTGCTGTAATAGAGAACGTCCATATCGAAGCCCAATCGGCCCCGCCGGGCTACAGCCGTACCTATCCGGCCCATCCCGACGATTCCCAGGGTCTTCCCGTGGACGTCGACTCCCTGCTGGGGCTGAATCAGCTCCCAGCCGTCCCATTCTCCCTTCCGAACGAACCGGTCCGCCTCGGGAATCCGGCGGGCCGCGGCAAGCAACAGCCCAAAGGAAAGGTCCGCTGTAGTTTCGGTCAGCACGCCCGGCGTATTAGTGACCATGATCCCCCTCTCCGTCGCGGCTTCGACGTCTATGTTGTCGTATCCCACTCCGAGATTAGCCACGATCTTCAGCTCGTCCCCGGCGTCGAGGACTTCAGCGTCCACCTCGTCGTTCAGGAGAGGGATCAGCACCTCCTTACCTTCCAGGTTCCCGATTAACTCGCTCTTATCCAGAACTTCGCCCGTATCGTTTATCTCGAATTCGATCCCCGCTTCTTTCAGCCGGTCCTTTGCCTCTGGAAATACTCTCCTCGTGATAAATACTTCCGACACGTGATCCTCCTTTTAACTGTTATAGTTAGGAACTACTGTGGCGCGTAATTTCCCACCAGCTTCGCCCGGTCCAGCACGTGGCCTTCCATTTCTTTTTCCAGGTCCGCCTTAGTTGGCGCCCGAGAAAAGTCCATACGAGTATCCAGTGCGTAAACACGGAACTGGTAGGTATGGACGCCGTCCGGGGGATTGGGTCCACCGTACTTCGTTTCTCCGTAGTCCGTCTTTCCGCCTTTTCCGCCTTCCATGTCCCAATCTTCTGGAATATCCCGAATGCCGGGGTCCATATTCCAGACCACCCAGTGATCCCAGACCTTTCCGGCGGGCTCCATGGCGTCCGGGTCGTCCATTATCAAAACCAGCGATTCTGCTTCCTCGGGCACGTCCTCGAGCTTAAGTGGTGGGTTGACGTTCTCCTTGGTGTATCCGTATTTTTCAGGCATCATCTCTCCATTATCGAATTCCGGGCTCGTCAGTCTCATTTTCGTACACCTCCTGTATTCGGGTCCTTTTTCCGTAATTAGGGTAAACCAGAGGGGAACGCGTTTTCAACTTGGGTAATTAACCAAAACATCAAAGGTTGGTTGGTGTCGAGACTATCGGCCGGGCACGGGGACCCGGCCTGCTGGGGAGTTTGTTAAAGCAGCGCGGGTTCCCATTGCCCGCGCGGGTGGTCGGTAGCGGGAATATCGGTCGGGCATGGGAGCCCGACCTGCTAAAATTAAGAAGGGGCTAGACCTGCTGGGGAATTTGTAAAAAACAGTACAGGCTTTCATTCATCGTCCTCGCAGGTGGTCGGTATCGAGAATATCAGAAAAACCTAAGCAGCCCGAGCTCCCACGCTCGGGCGGTAGGTTGCCGAATCCCACCTTCCGGTCGGGCATGGGAGCCCGACCTACTAAAATTAAGAAGGGGCTCGACCTGCTTGTGTATTGGCGATAATCAATAGCAGCTGGCTGCGACTGGTTCGGTTTTGCAACGTCATGGTAACCGTGGAGGTTTAAAAACCTCCGCTACAAATTAAATACGGGTCGTCTTGTGTAGCGGAAGGCTTTAGCCTTCCACGATAAACAATAGCAGCACGGGTTTCCGTTGCCCGCACGGATTGTTGGTACCAGAACTACCGGCCGGGCGTGGGAGCCCGACCTGCTAAAATTAAGGCGTAATGTGCCCGGCCTGCTGGGGAGTTTGTTAAAGCAGCGCGGGCTCCCATTGCCCGCGCGGGTCGTCGGTATCGAAAGTTTCGGCCGGGCGTGGGAGCCCGGCCTGCTTTCTGAAGTGCAAGTGAAGGGCTCCGGGCCAAGAAAATTCCAGCGAAGCGGCGGGTATGTCTGACCGAACCAGCCAAGCACTCAACAGAGCCTAAAGTACTACAAAGGCACTGAAAAGTTTGAAAAATCTTTTTTCGGTAATCACCCAACTAAACTATTCATCTCTGTTGTGTGCTGGACTTCGGCTAATTTTTCAAACAGGGGTTCGGGTCGGAAAAGCGCCTCCGGTTTTACCGAACGGATTCCAAAGCGGTTACCCTTTTCCCGAATTTGCTAACCGTCTGAAAATTAATTAGGATCAATCGGGAACCTGAAATATATGAAATTTAACAGGAGGTAATTATGCCAAAACACCCAGGATATTGGGGTAAGAAGCTACGCATTGACCTATCGTCGGGGGAAGTGAAAAAAGAAGATCTTTCAAAAGAATTTCTGAAAAAATATCTGGGAGGGACGGGTTTTACGACTAAGGTTCTCTACGACGAGGTGGACGACAATACCGATCCACTCGGGCCGGACAATGTTTTAATTATCGCACCCGGCCTGCTGGTCGGGCCTAACGTTCCGACCGCCTCCAAGACCACTATAGGGTTCAAGTCTCCGGTAACGGGAGGATACGGAAAGTCCATAGTCGGAGCGAAGCTGGGAGATCAGCTCAAACGTGCTGGCTACGATCTTCTGGTGGTCGAGGGCGAAGCGGATTCTCCCACCGTGGTAGTAATAGAGGACGAAGAAGTGAAGTTAGAAGACGCCACCGACCTCTGGGGCCTGGATACCCGGGAAACGGACGAGGAAATCAAGGAAACTTACGAAGGTTATTCGACCGCAGCGATCGGACCCGCCGGGGAGAACCTTTCCAGGCTGGCAATGATAGAATGCGAGGATCGTCAGGCAGGCAAGGGAGGCGGAGGAACCGTCATGGGAGCAAAGAACCTGAAAGCAATCGCCGCGAAGGGAAGCGAACTGCCCCCGGTTCATGACGAAGAACTGCTCGACGAGTTGAACGACAAGTGGAGAAAGGAAACCACCGGACGAGGAGAGACCGAAGTATCCGGGACCGGTTCGGCAACCGTGGACATGCAGTACGGCACCGGGGAGGCCCTCCACGTAAAGAACAGGGAGATCGGGATGTTTCCGACCAGAAACTGGCAATCGAGCTACTTCAAAAAGGCCTACGACAAACTGGACGACCCGGAGACGGAGAGAATAGATCTGGATCCGAGAAAGTGGGTCGATATCTACCGCCAGGGGAGGAGACCCTGCCCTCACTGTACCAAACCCTGTAGCCAGTACTTCGTCGCCGAGGATACTCCTTACGGGGACATAGCCGTCGACGGTCCCGAGTACGAAACCCAGTATTCCCTGGGTGGAGCAACGGAAGTGGACGACATCGAAGCGGTAGCCAAGGCAAACGAGATCTGCGACAGAACGGGCCTGGACACCATGACGACGGGAATGACCATAGCCTGGGCCATGGAGGCGTACGAAAAGGGCCTGCTCGAGACCGACCTGGACCTGGAGTTCGGAAACGCCGAAGCAATGCTTGAAGCGACGAGACGAATAGCGGCAAAGGAAGGAGAACTCGGGGAACTATTGGCCGACGGCCCGGTGGAAGCGGCCCGAAAGCTCGGCAAAGGCTCGGAAAAGTTTACAATCCACGTAAAGGGAATGGTTCCCGCCGGGTTCGAGGTCCGGGGGATAAAGGGAATGGCGCTGGCCTTCGCGGTCGCTCCGAGAGGAGCCGATCACCTGACTTCCTGTTTCTACGCCCTGGAGATGAGCGGTAGTTTCTGGGACTTCGAGAACTACGATCGAACGAAAATGGCCGGCAAGGCCGTGGCCCTTAAAGCAATGGAAGACCTGATGACCATATACGACATGACCGGTATGTGTAAATTTACCCGGGGGATAATGTACGACGAAGGAGTAAAAGAGCTGGTAAACGCCGTCACTGGGTTCGACCTGTCAAATTCCGAACTCCTGGCCGCCGGAGAGCGGGTCTACAACCTGTCGAAGGCGTTTAACACCAGAGAAGGTTTCTCCCGGGAAGACGACCAGCTACCGGAGCGAGTCATCCAGGAAGAGATTCCGGACGGACCTTCAAAGGGAGAAAGAATTTCGGCCGAAGAGTTCCAGCGGGAACTAGACCGTTACTACACGGTTCGAGGCTGGAACGAGGAGGGAACTCCGCTGAAGAATACTCTGAGGGAACTTGATCTTCCCGATCCCGCTAAGGAAGTCGGTGTCGGTCGAGAATAAATTCGCTGATCTCATTTACAATAGATCTGAAATTGTGAAAGTCGAAGTAATTATTGAAGGGGAAATACGTCAAGTCAGGTGAAAATTATCTTCCCGATTATCCTGATAGTTGCGAGCCTTTCTCTGCTTATCTGGCTGGGCCTGCTGTTCGGTCGAGGCAAATTCTGGAGGATGAATCAAAGGCTCTATCCCCTGGAAGAGACGGAAGTCGATCACCCCTGGCCCTCCGTATGCGCGATAATTCCGGCTCGAAACGAGAGCGAGGCGTTGCCGGAGTCGCTACCTTCCGTGCTGGGTCAGGAATATCCCGGGGACCTGAACGTAATTCTCGTTAACGATAACAGCGAGGACAATACGGGCGAACTGGCAGAAGAAATAGCGGAAAAGTCAGCCGCGGATGCCAATTTCCAGGTCATTGTACCACCACCAACTCCGGAAGGCTGGGCGGGGAAGGTCTGGGCGCTCCATCACGGGTTCCAGCGGGCAAAGAAACTGGACCCGGACCTTATCTGGTTGACTGACGCGGACATCGTCCACGACCCCGAAACGCTGAGGACCCTCACCCACAAGCTCGAGGACGAAGGACTAAACCTCGCCTCGATTATGGCCGATCTCCGGACGGATAGCTTCTGGGAAAAGTTGTTGATCCCGAATTTCGTCTATTATTTCAGCATGGTCTACCCGTTCAGCTGGGTCAACGATCCGGAAAAAGACACTGCGGCAGCAGCGGGAGGTTGCGTGCTGGCCCGAAGATCGACTCTGGAGAACTCCGGCGGTTTCGAAGCAATTTCAGGCGCGGTTATAGACGATTGTGCCCTGGCCAGGGGTTGTAGCAACCCGGAAGGCGAGGGATTGTGGCTGGGCCTGTCGCACATGGTAACCAGCGTCCGAAACTACGGGAGCCTAAGCGGAGTATGGAGTACCGTTTCCCGATCGGCGTTCAGTCAACTGGGGTACTCGAATCTTATCCTTCTCGGTACCGTCGTGGGAATGATAGTTCTATTCCTCGTTCCACCCGGATCAGTTGCCCTCGGTATAATCGGGTTGGTTGGCCTGACTGTGGAAATGCACCCGGTACTATCCTCCGCGTTAATTTTTATCGGCGGGTTAACCTGGCTTGGCATGGGAGCGAGCTTTTTCCCGATTCTGAACTGGTACGGACTTTCCCCGGCTTACGGGGTGCTCGCCCCGGTCGGCGGTTTCCTCTACACTCTGATGACGATAGACTCCGGGTTGACCTGGTGGAGAAGGGAGGGCAGCAAATGGAAGGGGCGAACAATATCGGTGAGAGGAGATTAATTGAGCTTTCCAACCAACCGCTGGAGCAAGGGAGCTCCAGCTGCTATTATCTAAAGCCGAGCAGGCCGGGTCTCCGTGCCCGGCCGGAGTCGGAATAGAAAAAACTCACTACAATGACTGAAGACAAGGTACTCGGACTAGATTGGGGCAGCAAGAGAATAGGGATAGCAATCAGCGACGGGGATAGAACTGTCGCCCTCGGAAGGGAGACCTACCCGAGGGAGGACCTCGAAGACGACGTCCGGTATATCAAGGAACTGGCTTCGAAAGAAGGGGTCGGCTTGATCGTCCTCGGTATGCCCTACCATTTGGATGGAGGAGAGGGAGAGCTGGCTGAAGCGGTGAAGGACTTCAAAGAAGCTCTGGAGGCGGAAACGTCGGTCCCTGTGGAGACTGTGGACGAGCGTCTTACGAGCTCGGAGGCGGAGAGAGTCATGCTGGAGTCGGACCTCTCCCGGAAAGATCGGAAGCAGCACAGGGACAAGCTGGCGGCAACGCTGATCCTCCAGCGTTATCTGGATAAAGCGTAACCTATTTCTCTGGTAATTGTTCGATAAAACCGCAGGCGATTTTCAGGAAAAGAACCTACCGGTCCGGCAGTGGGAGCCGGACCTGCTTAGTTCGCGAACCATAGCAGCGCGGGCTCCCATTGCCCGCGCGGATTTTCGGTACCGGGACTACTGATCCTCCAGCGTTATCTGGATAAAGCGGAACGTTGAAAATTGATCAAATTTTTCCAATTTATAGTTAATTGAAAATTAAAAACACTTATCTTATGCATGGAGGCCCGAAGACCTCCACTACAAAACCATTAGGGAGTTCTGTTCGAAATATGGTCACAGGAACAGACCCCTTAAACAACTAACAATCTATTGTGAGATTCAAAGCGGATTAATTACCCGGTCTTTCGGAGCGTGGGAGAAGCGAGCGTATCCGTCCTCGGTAATTCTGACCATGTCTTCTATTCTTATCCCGCCCCACCCCGGCAGGTAAATCCCAGGTTCCATGGTTACGACCATTCCTGGTTCAAGAGTATCATCGCTCGTATCGTCCAGCTTCGGACCTTCGTGAACGTCCAGCCCGACACCGTGTCCCGCCCCGTGATCGTACGAATCGCCGTAGCCCGCCTCTTCTATTACCTCGCTCGTGGCTTTGTGAACCTTCCTGGCACTTTCTCCCGGGCCAAGCGCCTCCAGTCCGCTCAGCTGAGCCTCCAGCACAATTCGGTATATCTCTTTGACCTTCGCCGAAGGTTCTCCCAGGTGAATCGTCCTGGTAAGGTCAGAACAGTAACCGTCGCATCGAGCCCCCATATCGACGAGCAACAGGTTTCCCGGTTCCAGCTCAGACTTACCGGGGTTAGCGTGAGGCTTGGCACTCTGGGCTCCATGAGCCACTATCGGGGGAAACGATACGGACTCCGCCCCGTTCTTCCTCATGAAAAATTCCAGCTCGAGCGCCACGTCACGCTCGGTCAGTCCGGGCTCTACGAAATCCAGCAGGTGAGAGAAAGCGCTGTCGGCAATATCCGCGGCTTTATCCTGAAGCCGGATTTCTTCCTCCTCCTTCGTCCTGCGAATTTCTCCCAGAACACCGTCCAATTCCAGCAGTTCAACTCCGTCCAGAAGTTTTTTCAGTTTGTTATAGAATTTCAGGCTTACGTCGTTCTGATCTATTGCAACCGCCTCGAGACCCAGTTCGTTAATTAACTCCGCGACCGTCTCAACGGCTTTGGAGTCTATCTTTTTCAGCTCGACTTCCGGAAGATTCTCCTCTGCGTCGTCTATATACCGGGAGTCGGTTAGAAAGATTACACTGTCCTCGAGCACGAGCGTACAGCCCAGCGTCGAGCTAAAGCCGGTTAAGTATCGCTGATTGGTTCTGTCCGATGCTTCAACGTTGATGCTAAGATAACCATCCACTCGTTCTTCGGATTCGGCCAATTGTCCTCTGAGCTTTTCTATTCTTTTATTCATAATGGGATATTTTCGGGTATATTCCCGTCTTTGCAAGTAATAGAAGTAACGTTTGTCAATTGCAATCGATGCCGTTAATATTTGGAAAAGAGTTACCGATCGCCAAATTGGGGGGCTTTATGTCAAAAAAGGAGACAGTATTAGTAACCGGAGGCGCCGGGTATATCGGGAGCCACACCGTCAAACAGTTGCTTGGAAAGAACTACGAAGTGGTAGTCCTGGATAGTCTGGTCTCGGGTCACGAGGAGTTCGTTCTAACAGAGCATTTCGTAGAGGGAGATATAGGGAACAGGGAGCTTCTGGACGAGACCTTTCGTAAATACGAACCGGAAGCCGTCATGCACTTTGCGGCCCACTGCCGGGTAGGAGAATCGGTGCGGGATCCGGCGAAGTACTACGAGAACAACGTAGTAAAGGGGTTAACGCTCCTGAACGCAGCCAGGGACTCTGGAATCGATAAATTCATCTTCTCTTCCAGTGCCGCTATTTACGGCGACCCGGAGAAGGTACCGATAAAGGAGGACGCACCCAAAGAACCCGAGAACCCGTACGGGCAAACGAAATTAGCTTTCGAACGGATACTTGAGGATTATACCGGAGCCTACCCGGTATCAGCATGCTCGCTTCGCTATTTCAATGCCGCCGGCACGGACCCGGAGGGTGAACTCGGAGAGATCCACGACCCGGAGACGCACCTTATTCCCGTCGTCCTTGAGGCGGCAGCCGGGGAAAGAGATTACATCGAGATATTTGGCACGGACTACGACACGCCCGACGGAACGGCGATAAGGGATTTCATTCACGTCAACGACCTGGCGAGGGCTCACGTAGCCGCACTGGATGCCCTAAGGGGGGAAAGCGAGAACTACCTCGCTTACAACCTGGGCACGGGCCAGGGCCATTCAGTAAAGGAAGTAATCGAAACCTGTAAAGAGGTAACGGAAATAGATATACCTGTTAGAGAAGGGGAAAGAAGGCCCGGTGATCCGCCGAAACTAGTAGCGGATCCCCAAAAAGGCTTCCAAGGGTTAAACTGGAAGCCGGAAATCACCGACCTGACACCAATAGTGGAAACCAGCTGGAACTGGATAAAGAAACGCTACGGTATAAACTAAACTTCAAAACTATTATATGTCCCAATATCCGGAAGGAATCTACGCGTTAATTATCAAGATAGAAAAGACCCAGGAGCTCGAGATCGGGAATCTGGCCCGGGAAGAGTTCCGGGGAAAATACCTCTACGTCGGGTCTGCCCATGGACCGGGAGGTCTCCAGCGCGTTACCCGACACATGAAGGTCTCGACCGGATCCTCCGGAAGCGATCACTGGCACGTCGATTACCTGACCGGTCCGGGAGAAATTCGGGAAACATGGCTGATCCCCACCGAAAGGGACCTGGAATGCGAACTGGTTTCGGACCTGGCAGAGCTGTTCGACCAGCCCGTCGAGGGTTTCGGATCGTCGGACTGCGACTGTTTCTCACACCTGTTCAGCTACAATCCGGAAAGTAAAGAGAGATTAATAAAGAAACTCGACCGGCTAGCACCGGAGGGCAAGCCAATTCGTTTTGAATGGGGATAGTATTTCCGCTATCTTTTGTTGTACCAAAATTGATCGATTTACATATACCGATTAGATGAACCAGACTAATCGAGCAGTTAGTTCTGGAACAGCAAGTTGGTCCAGCACCCAGTTTAATATTCTTGGTGAATTCTGAACAAGCCTTACGGACGTAGAATTAACTGCAAGTTATTGGATTATATTCGATTCTCTATATTAAACTGGGTGCTGGTTTTAGGGTCGGGAAAGGAACTTCTTTTACGCAGTTAAACTAAACCCCCTGGGTAAAAGGATCCGGTGAAAGAATGAAAGACAATTTGTTCTGGTCTCTTAGTCGGACCTTGACCGAAAGGAAGAGAATTGCTTGACTTAGGCTGTACCAGCTAGAGGAGGAATTTTACCATGCAAACGGTAATCGGTCTCGAAATACACGCCCAGCTCCAGACGGAAACGAAGCTGTTCTGTGGCTGCTCCGCCGACTATTTCGGCAAGGAACCAAACAGCAATACCTGTCCCGTATGTCTCGGAATGCCCGGGACCCTGCCCGTAATCAACAAAAGAGCCGTGGACTACGGACTCCGCGCGGCACTGGCTCTTAACTGTGAAATACCGGAAAGGTCGAAGTTTGACCGGAAGAACTACTTTTACCCCGACCTGCCCAAGGGTTATCAGATATCTCAGTTCGACGAACCGCTTGCGGTAAACGGTTACCTAAAACTGAACGGAGAAAAAATAAGAATAAGGAGAGTCCACCTGGAAGAGGACGCGGGAAAGCTTATTCACCAGTCCGGGGGGACCAGTTCGGTAGATTTGAACCGGGTTGGCGTCCCGCTCATAGAGATAGTTACCGAACCCGACCTCAACTCACCTAAGGATGCTCGAGATTTTATGGAGAAGCTCCGGCAAATTCTTCGCTACGTAGAAGTCTGCAGCGGAGATATGGAGAAGGGTTCTCTCCGGTGTGACGCAAACATTTCACTGTCTGATAACGAAGAGATGGGGACGAAAACGGAAGTAAAAAACATGAACTCTTTCCGGGCCGTAGAAAGTGCGCTCAGGTTCGAGGAAAACAGGCAAAAAGAAACCCTCGAATCGGGGGGAAAAATCGACCAGGTTACGCTGGGCTGGGACGCGGACGCCGAAGAAGCCAGGCCAATGAGATCCAAGGAAGAAGCCCACGACTACAGGTACTTCCCCGAACCCGACCTCGTTCCGCTTGTAATCGACGAGGACTGGAAGGAAAGGATAGAGGAAAACCTACCCGAACTGCCCCGGGAAAAAGAGCGACGCTGGAAAAAGGAGTACGACCTACCCGATTACGACGTCGGGGTGCTTACCGAGGACAAAGAGATCGCGGGCTACTTCGAGCAGGCTGTTGATGAATACGATTCTCCCAAGGAAATAAGCAACTGGATCATGTCCGAACTCTTCCGGGTGCTGAAACTTCCGGAGACAGAGCTGAGCGACGTAGAGCCGGGAGACTTCGCCTACCTCGTGGAACTGGTCGGCGAGGGAGAAATAAACGACAATACTGCAAAAGACGTGCTCGAACGAGCGTTTACTGAAAGCAAAAGTCCAAAAGAGATAGTCGAGGAAGAAGGGCTCAAACGAATCTCCGACGAGGGTGCGCTAACGGAGAAAATCGAGGCGGTAATCGAGGAGAACCCCGACGCCGTCGAGGACTTTCGGTCGGGTAACGAAAAGGTCCTGGGGTATCTTATCGGCCAGCTAATGAGTAAAACGGAAGGGCAGGCGGACCCAAATAAGGCAAGGGAGATTCTGAAGGAGAAGCTTTAGGGTAAGAATTTGGTTGAATTTTTCTGGCTGACTTAAACTCCCTTCTCTGGTAATTGTTGGATAAAAAGCCTACCAGTGGAAGCTTACTTTAAAGTTATGCGAACATAGTTTCACAGTTTCACTAGCACCTGCAGACCGGATCCCCTAAAGAAAACATAGCCGGCCGGACCCCCGCGCCCGGCCGGCACGTCCGATAGTACCTCCGGGCTTCCCGGGCCGGGAAATTTCCGACTCGCGTGCTCAAACTGTCCTGTTCAGGATAATGGGTCCCGCTTATAGGTAATATCACTCTTAAACAGTTAAACTTATCTGGTTACGGAAATATCCCTCACCAGCACCCAGTTGAGTAATCGTTCCTGGTTTGATTCCTATAGGAAATGCATTAAAGGTAGCCACTATATATCCTTGGTCATTGACCTTGACCATGTAACAAAACTCAACTGGGTGCTGGTTCGGTCAGACATATGCGCCGCGTCGCTGGAATTTTCTCGGCCCGGAGCCCTAGACGTAAGAAAGGTAAGGTAATGTATTAAACGTAGGTCTTCAGGTTCTCTGGTAATTGTTCAGGAAAATACTATCGGAGGCCGAGCGGGCACGGTTCCATGCTTTCTCTGAAAGCATGGGGAGCGAGGCCGAGATCGGAAGCAGCGATTTCCGCGCCGGGGAAATCGCCTGCGGTTTTATCGAACAATTACCAGAGAACAGCGTTAGATACTTTGGATATGGTTTCTCCATACAAGCATGGGAGCCCTTGATTGCATTAACTTTCACCAATCGCTGGAGCGTGGGAGCTCCAGCTGCTTCTTGGCCCGGTAAGCCTGGTGGTTCAACCTAACGTATCGGTCGGGCATGGGAGCCCGACCTGCTAGGGGAGCTAAACTATAAAATGATTTAGCCGTAAGAAGCAGCACGAGCTCCTATTGTCCGCACGGATGTTCTTTATTAGGGCTATCGGACTGGCACGGGGACCCGGTCTGCTTTGTTTTTACAAAGGAGCAGACTCCATCAACCGGCGGTTTTCATAGCGAGCAAACAATTGCGCTTATTTACCTGTAGGGTGGAAAACGGGGATGAACAAGAAAGTTTTTACACAAGGGGGATATTTCTAGGCCTTAATGCCCGGAGGCCGGAGTTAACCAAGCTCCCAGCAATCCCGGCAACGAGCTTCGTAGGCTCCCTTACCGCCGACCTTTATGACCTGGTCGTCGGCCGGGGCCGGTTCCCCGTCGATCAGCCTCTGAGTCCTAGTCGCCGCGTCACCACATTCGGTACAGACCGCGTGTAGCTTATCCAGCCTGTCCGCTTCGGCCATCAACCTGGGCATGGGGTGGAACGGGTCGCCCGCGAAAGTAAGGTCGAGACCGGCCACTATGACTCTTTTATCTCTCCCCATTAATTTCAGAACCAGCGAAGAGAGGTCCTCGCCGAAGAAATTTCCTTCGTCAAAAGCAACGATGTCCGAGTCTTCCAGTTGCCCGGGCCCCGCTACTTCGCCCAGGGTGGAAATAGATTCTTCCCCGGTCTTTAACAGCTTGGCTTCGAACTCTCTACCGTAGTGAGTTACGACCGCGTTCTTGCTATACCGGTCGTCGAGACGGGGTTTAAAAAGGAGTGTCGTTTGTCCGGCGATGTTCGCCCGGTCGACGCGACGGATCAACTCTTCGCTCTTTCCGGAAAACATGCAACCGGTTATAACTTCTAATCTACCAGCCATAGTTGGTCGGGACGACTGGATTTGAACCAGCGACCTCGCGCGCCCCATGCGCGCGCGCTACCAAGCTGCGCCACGTCCCGAAAAGTTTATGATTTTTGAAAAACGAATTAACGCAAGTTTAATATAGCACTCAGGTCCGGGATTTTCAATACCAAAACCCCGTACCGGCTGGCCTCAAAAACAACTAATAAAGAAGCCCCACCCGGTCAGGCGGGGCTAGCTACCTCCATTAGAATAACTGTGCTCAGATAAATTCCCGCTTTAATTCCTCGAGATCCACTCCGCTCCGTTCCTCGGGATCGAGGCTCCTGTTCACTATCGGTCCTTCGGAGAGTGCCGGCACCTGTTCCTCGTAGGTCGGTCTATCTTCTTCGTAAATTACACCCAGCGGTATCCTGTCTCCCCACTCTTTCGCCTTCTCCTCGGCAGCTTTCCTGTCCGTCGGATCGTAATCGTCATCCAGTTCGTAAACGAGGTCGTTGTAAAAGTCGTAGGACCTACCGGGATTGAATGTTACACAGGGCTGAAGCACGTCCACCAGAGCGTAACCCTCGTGGTCCATGGCTTTAGCAAGTATCTTCGTCATTTCCTTCACGCTACCCGAAAACGTTCTGGCGATAAACGTCGCGCCGCTGGTCAGTGCGGTCGGAACGGGTCTGACCGGAGGCTCGATCGCCCCCTCCGGGCTGGTCTTCGTGACGAAACCCTGATGGCTGGTAGGAGAATACTGACCCTTGGTCAGACCGTAGACTCTGTTATCCTCGACGATCTGGGTAATTCCGATATTTCTCCTACAGGCGTGCAGAAAGTGGTTGCCGCCGATACCGTAGCTATCCCCGTCACCCGCAGTTACGACGACGTTCATATCCGGGTTTGCCATCTTTGCCCCTGTAGCTACCGCGACCGGTCTCCCGTGGACGGAATGAAAGCCATTTACGTTCATGTAATGCGGCAGTTTGCTACCACAACCGATGCCGGAGACAATCAGGCTTTCGTGAGGCGCTAACCCCAAATCGGTCAGCGAGGCCTTCACGCTCCGCAAAATTGCGAAGTCGCCACAGCCAGGACACCAGGTCGGTTCAGTGGGATATTGATAGTCGGATAGTGAAACTTCTTCACTCATCTCATTCCACCTCCTCCAGGTCTCGAACTTCCGCGAGGATCATTTCCGGCGTAAACGGCCGCCCGTCGTATTTGAGTATCCTGTCCGGCGTCTCGGCCCCGGTCTCTCTCGTAATCAAACTCGCCAGCTGCCCGGAATAGTTGTTTTCCACTAACAGGGTTCGCCGAGAAGATTCCAGGAGATCTTTTATTTCGCCGGCTTCCAGCGGCCAAATTTCGTCGAAGTGATAGAAGCTCGCTTTCGTACCGCCTTCGTTCAGTCTATCGACGGCTTCTCTGACCGCTCCGTACGTCGAGCCCCAGCCGATAAAAGTGATATCGGCGGTCTCCGGACCGTAAAGTAATGGCCCTGAGAATTCCGATTCTAACGCCTTATCGACCTTCTTCATCCGTTTGTCCATCATCCTCGTCCTTAGATCCGGGTCTTCCGTTATATCCCCGCGTTCGTCGTGCTCGTTGCCGGTCGTCTTGTAAACAGCTTTCTTATTGCCGGGAACCGCTCGGGGGGAAACCCCGGACTCGGTAAACTCGTGCCGCAGGTAATCGCCCTCGAGGTCTTCCAGATCTTCCGCCGATAAAAGCTCTCCTCTATCGATATCTACTGACGTATCGAATTCCTCGGGAGGTACGGCCCGGATCGAATCGGCAAGGTGCTGGTCGCTCAGCACTACCACGGGCAGCTGGTATTTCTCCGCCAGATCGAAAGCACGTTTTCCAGCCTGAAATGCTTCTTCTATAGTTGCCGGTGCCAGGACCAGTCTCGGAGAATCTCCCTGAGAAGCGAATACGACGGAAGAAAGATCGCCCTGTCCTGTTCTGGTGGGCAGGCCTGTACTGGGTCCAGGACGCTGAACCTCCGCAATAACGATCGGAGTTTCCGTCATGCCGGCGAGTCCCAGCGACTCTACCATTAGAGAAAACCCGCCCCCGGAAGTGGTAACCAGCGATCGTGCCCCGACGTGTCCGGCCCCTATTGCCATATTTATCGCTGCCAGTTCGCTTTCCGGTTGCTTAATAACGATATCGAGCTCGGCCGAATGCTTCGTCAGCCACTCCAGAATCGAAGTGGAGGGGGTCATCGGATAAGCCGAGATGAAATTACACCCTCCGGTCAGAGCGCCCAGAGCAAAAGCCTGATTTCCGTCAATAACCATCCGATCCGGTTTTCCAGGGAGGGGAGAAAGATCGTAATCAAATTCGTATCCTTTCGATTCGGCGTATTTCTTGCCCGCTTCGGCAACCTGAACGTTGTTTTCGACTACCGAGTCGCCTTTTACTGCAAAATTCTCCTCGACTATCCGGTTTATGTAAGAAATATCAAAACCGGTCAAGCCTGCTACGGCACCTATTGCAGCGGTATTTGCCATGACTTTCGCCCCACCTTCGTCCGTGGCTATCGAAGTGAAGGGCACCGGAAAGGGCTGGACGTCCCGGCCCTCGAAGGTGCCGGAATCCAGATCAAAATTCTCGTCGTAAAGAACCCCCCCTCCGGGAACAATTTCGTCCAGGTGTTTCCCGACAGAATCCTCGGTCAGAGCAACCAGCAGATCGACACCGTCCGTGTGGGTATAGATTTGCTCGCCAGAAACTCTTATCTCGAAAAAATTGTGGCCACCCCTGATACGGGACCGGTAGTCCTGTCTTCCAAAGGGAAACAATCCTGCTCTCGTCAGAGACTGGATGAAACCATTACCGGTTGACTGAATCCCCTGACCGGCGTCTCCGCCAATGAGTATCGTCATATCGTTTTTAATCATATAACCTCCCTGAAATTAAAACCACTGCCGGTCTCGCGTGGTTAGCCCGCGGAGAGACCGACCCTGGGATTGTAGAAGGGCAACCCGCAGGACTGACACCTGGCGGGGAGTTCGCCAAAGGTACATCGCGAACCTACGGAATTGGTCAACTTAAAGTGGTTGCAATCGGGTATTCCGTTGACCTGTCTTACTGAACCTCCGCTTACAGTACACTCTAACTCTTTAGCTTCAGGAGTTCTGTCTTCAAGACGAGAACTACAGCCAGGGCAACTGGCGACCTCCTCCTGGCTGTAAATAATTTCCCCGCAGTCGGGACATTGAAATTTCATGGTCCTCACCTCTCGTAGTATCTGGACCGATTTGTCGTCTCGTCGCTCCACCCTGATTAATAAGCTAAACAGGGAAGGCGATATATCCCGGGTTAAGATATATCGCCCGATTATATCGGTTTAGGAACCCGGCGGTTAGACCACCTCTATCTTTTTCTCGCTCTCCCACAGACCGTGCAGGTTACACTTCGCCCGGCCCCTGAGGGGATGAGCGTGATCGAGCTTGACCGTCGTTTTCATTACGTAATGCGATTTCTCAGGACTCAAATCCAGCCTTGCCAGAAAGGTGTCGCCGGAGTAGAGTTCCATCCATTCGATAAAATGACCTACTTCGTTGGGATGTTCTTTGTACTCTCCGACCCTTAGCGTGACCTCGAATTCTTCGTCCTCTTGTACGGACTTAGGTGCGTCTATTACTACCGTGTGCTTCTTCTCCAGTGCAGTCATTTCGCCGGGTTCGTCTGTCTCGGCCTTATTCACACCACAAAACAGGTCTTCTTCACAGGTTTTTTCGGACATCTTTACCTCCTGCATATAGTATTTAGGTTGAACGACGTACAGATATTTCTACGGAGCGATCGTCTCTCCGGCCTCGCTGTCGACCAGCTCAATTGCCATCATCGGGCAACCGTTGGCAGCTTGTTCCGCAGCCGACTTGCCGTCTTCGTCGACTCCGAGAACAAAGAGACCGTCCTCAGTACTTCCACCGATCAATTCGGCCTTACCGTCTTCACCCTCTTTGAAATGTTCCGGGTCCACGGCCGTACATACGAAGTTGCTCTGACAGGCGTCCTTGTCGTACTTTAATTTGTACTTCGCCATTCTGATCTCCTCCGTTGAATGTGATGAAATCGAAAATCACTTTCACTTAATCATGATTATAGGGAAGTCTCCTCTGCCTTTGCAAACAAGCAGTCCAGAATTAAGATGAGATGGGGATTACGCCTGTATCATTAGTTGCAGTACGCTCCCAGGGCTCCGCGGCTTCTAATTTCGCCTATTTTACCATAGAATTATCCGTAAACTTTAATCACTTATTTTTTCCAAAAGGCTAGGTGGTAATATGGGCCAAGAGATAAAAGACGGCATTTACTGGGTGGGAGTAAACGACCGGAGAAACGACCTGTTCGAAAGCTACTGGCCGATTCCCGACGGTATAAGCTACAACTCCTACCTCATTAAGGACGAGAAGACGACTTTGATAGATGGGGCAAAAGGAGGATTCACGGAGGAATTCCTGGGAAAAGTCGAGTCCTTAACGGAGGTCGAAGAGTTGGACTACGTCATCGTAAACCACATGGAGCCCGACCATACAGGCGTATTTCCGGAGCTCAGGAGGATAAACCCCGACCTTACATTCGTAGGGACGGAGAAAACCAGGGAATTACTGGAAAGTTTCTACGGCATAACTCAGGGAATCGAGGTGGTCGAATCAAACGACGCCCTCGACCTGGGTTCGCATACTCTCGAGTTCGTGGAAACTCCTTTCGTCCACTGGCCGGAAACCATGATGACTTATCTCCCGGAAGAAGAAATACTGTTTTCGGGAGACGGATTCGGGACCTACGGAGCCCTCGACGGAGGACTTTTCGACGACCAGCTTGACGTGGAAAAGTATTACGACGAGGCAGTCCGTTACCTTTCGAACATAGTCGGAGCCTATAGCGCAACTCTGCAGGGGGCTTTAGCAAAACTGCAGGAGCTGAATACCGAAATTATTGCACCCACTCACGGGCCAATCTGGCGGGAAAATCCGGAAGAAATCGTCGAACTCTACGATAAGTACAGCAGTGGAGGAGCCGTCCCGGGAATTACGATAGTCCACGGATCAATGTACGGCTTTACCGAAAAGGTTACCGAGCAAGTAGCCCGGGGGGCCAGGTCGACCGGACTCCAGGACCTGAAAGTCCTTGATGCCTCCCGGTGGCACCCCAGCTACCTTCTATCGGCAGCCTGGAAGAGAAGGGGGTTAATCGTCGGTTCCCCCACGTACGAGTCGCGGGCCTTTCCCCCGATAAGCAACTTTCTCGAGGTGGCGGAAAAGAAGAAACTAAAGGAAAGGATTGCGGGAATATTCGGGTCCTACGGATGGGGTGGCGGCTCCGCCAGAGAGATAGAGGAGACCGCGGAGACCCTGGACTGGGATCTAGTATCGTCTCCCGTTGAATTCAACGGACAACCCAGCAAAGATCAACTGGAGAACGGTTTCGAACTCGGAAGGAAGGTCGCGGAAGCTATAGAGGACTAGTCACAACCCCCGCACCTCCTGGTGCGAGGGTTATTGACTATTCCACGAGGTCGTCGATCTTGGCGGCGAGAATAAAGTCGTTTTCGTGCAATCCGTCGATCGCGTGAGTGTAGAGCTGAAGGGTAACTACGTTGTATGATATCTCTATATCAGGATGGTGACCTTCGTTCTCCGCCACTTCAGCCAGATCGTTAACGAATTTCATCGCCCCCTCGAAATCCCCGAACCTGAATTCTTTCTCAATTTTGGGAGGGGTACCTTCCATTAGCTTCCAGCCCCTTACTTCGGTCAACAGCTCTTCTACCTCGTCGCTCTCCAGAGGTGGAACCCCACCTTCGCAGGGCACGCACTGTTTCTCCGTTAGATTTTCGGCCATGGTTATTACCTCCTAACTTAGGTTACATCACCTGACTAACATCGATTGAATTCAACTACCAATTAATTATCGGTACGTACTCTTTAAATTGTAAGGGCGGCCGGGGACGCCGGGTAATTGCTCTCGCCTTCCGGCCGCTCGAATTAGCTCGGTCCCGGGCCTGCCCCGTATCTCTTACTTTTCCATTAAATAGGCGTCTCTAGGTTACCTTTTTCAGGGCTCGATCCAGGTCCTCCTCGATATCTTCCGGGTCCTCAATACCTACACTGAACCTGAGCAGATCGTCGGTAATTCCGGCGGATTTCTTCTCCTCCTCGCTCAGCTGCTGGTGAGTTGTGCTCGAAGGATGGATTATCAGGGACTTCGCGTCTCCCACGTTCGCCAGAAATGATATTAGCTCGACAGTTTCCATAAACTCGACTCCAGCCTCGTAACCACCTTCTATTCCAAAAGTTATTACTCCGCCGTAGCCGCCCTCCAGGTAGCGCGAGGCCAGCTGGTGCGTCTCGTGGGACTCGAGCCCGGGATAGTTAACCCAGCTAACCCCGGGGTGGTCTTTCAGAAATTCGGCAAGCGTGCTGGCGTTGTCGCAGTGTTTTTCCATCCTGAGGGGAAGAGTTTCCAGCCCTTTGAGGTTCAAGAACGTATCGAATGGACTCTGAGCCGAGCCCAGGTCCCTTAGTCCTCTCGCCCTTAGGTTCGTGATAAATGCCGCGTCCCCGAACCGATCCCGAAAGTTGACGCCGTGGTAGCTCGGATCGTCCTCGGTTAATCCCGGGAAATTACCCGACTCCCAGGGGAAGTCCCCGGAATCCACAACCGCTCCTCCAATGGTCGTACCTCCTCCGTTTAGCCATTTAGTGGTAGAGTGCCAGACGATATCCGCTCCGTGTTCGAACGGTTTACAGAGATAGGGAGTTGCAAAAGTATTATCCACCACCAGGGGAACGTTAGCCTCGTGAGCGACTTCCGCAATTGCCTCTATGTCCGGGACGTCCAGCGAAGGATTCCCGATCGTCTCCAGGTGAAGGAACCGGGTTTGGTCGTCTATTTTTTTGGCAAAGCTCCCGGGCGAGACTTCTTCCGCAAACTTCGCTTCCATTCCGAATTTGGGGAGGCTATGGGCAAAGTAAGTATGCGTTCCTCCGTAGATGTTGGCAGAAGTTACCAGGTTTTCTTCACTTTCCATTAAAGTAAAGACAATCAGGTTCAGCGCACTCATCCCGGAACTGGTCACTACTGACCCAACTCCCCCTTCGAGCGCCGAAAGCCTCTCCTCGAACACGGCGTTCGTCGGGTTGGATATCCTGGAATATATGTCACCTTCTTCTTCCAGAGCAAAGAGCCTCTGAGCCCGCTGAGTATCGCCTAGCAAGTAAGAAGCGGTCTGGTGAATCGGTACCGCGCAGGACCTAACTTCCGACTCGACAGCTTCTTTTCCGGCGTGTACAGCCGATGTAGCAAACCTATTTGTTTCCTCTCTGAAATCGTTCACAATAAATCTCCTCCTGTATTAGCAAAAGCCAAAACTATATACCAACAAAATACTTATCTAGATACAAAAGTAGGAAGGCGGGCATCAGGCCCGCATGAAGACTGCTGGAAGGGAAACTTCGGGGTATGAAAGTAGATTAGAGAAAAGGGAACCCGAAATAGCAATGATGTTAGAACAATCTAATAAAACTAATGACACATTCCCAAGTCCATCGACCTCCAGAAAAATAATACCAAAGCAGATGGGTCCTCACAACTAAATTATTCCGCCAGGTCAAAACCTCTGGACTTATCTGCTCTAGTTCCCAGGATCTCACCCGAACTAGCTGAGAACCCCACAGGATTTGTATTGGGGTTGAACCAGCTGAATCCTTTTGGCAAAAGATCAAAGATAGGACCTCCGGGCTTCCCGGGCCGGGAAATTTCCGACTCGCGTGCTCAAACTGGTGCCTTCATGCTAGTGGTACTCACTTATAGGAGGTAACACTCTTAAACAGTTAAACTTACTCGGTTACGGGAATATCCCTCACCAGCACCCAGTTGAGTGATCATACCTGGTTTAATTTCCGGAAGAAATGCATCAAAGCTGCCACATCTTAGTTGTTGGCCTTTACTAGGAAAAAACTCAACTGGGTACTGGTTCGGTCAGACATATGCGCCGCGTCGCTGGAATTTTCCCGGCCCGGAGCCCTCAAGAAGGGGAGGCAATATATTAAATGCCCGTCTTCAGATTCTCTGGTGATTGTTCAGGAAAATCCTATCGGAGGCCAAGCGGGCACGGTTCCAGCACCTAGTTTGCTATTTGGGTCGAAATTGGTGTTGATTTACAACTAAGGTGTAGTTTGAGGGTTCTCTTAACATCCTGTTTATCTATAGCAAACTAGGTGCTGGAGAGCGAGGCCGAGATCGGAAGCAGCGATTTCCACGCTGGGGAAATCGCCTGCGGTTTTATCGAACAATTACCAGAGAAGACGAAGCTTTCGATCCCTTATCACATCAATTGTTAAGACCAGTTTCTTTTATCGATCGAGAGACCGTATAAAATGGCTGATTCAGCCCCAGGGTACCCTGGGGGTTCTCAGCAGAGTTCTGGCCAATAGTCACCAGGGGGCTACGTGGCCGTCGGTCCTGGGTTCGGTAGCTCCAAAGAATGTATCGCCATCCTTCCAGATAAACTGCCCCCGCCCAAATTTACCGGAATCCGCCGCTACGGTAATTTCGTGGCCCTTTCGCTTCAGTTCACCGATCATATGATCGGGAAAGCTACTTTCAACCTCCAGCTTCTTACCCTCTACCCACCGCCATCGCGGAGCGTCCAGCGCCGCCTGAGGGTTTAGACCCCGTTCGATGATATCAGTCAGGACCTGAAGGTGTCCCTGGGGCTGCATATAACCTCCCATTACGCCAAAAGGACCAACAGGAGAACCTTCCCTGGTAAGGAAACCGGGAATTATAGTGTGATAAGGTCTCTTACCGCCCTCCAGTTGGTTATAATCTTCTTCGTCCAGCGAGAAGAGATTACCCCTGTTCTGAAGTGCAATCCCCGTTTCGGGGATGACTATTCCCGACCCGAATCCGGCGTAGTTGCTCTGGATGAACGAAACCATGTTACCGTCTCCGTCCGCTGTGGCCAGATATACCGTTCCTTCCTCCCCCGGACTGCCGGGAGCGAATTCTCCGGCACGAGAACCTATTTGTCCCCCCCGGGACCGGCCGTACTGAGATGTGAGAAAGTCAGCCGGGTCCTCCCCCATGTAATCGGGATCTGTAATATACTTCTTTCCATCCACAAACGCCAGTTTCAGCGCCTCGATCTCCTCGTGATAGGCCTCTACCTCTTTACTCTTCCGGCAATCCAATTCCCGAAGAATGTTCAGAGCAATTAAAGCGACCAGACCCTGACCGTTCGGAGGCAACTCCCAGACTTCGTAATCCTGATAGTCGACCTTCATAGGTTCAACCCACTCGGGAGAGTAAGAAGCCAGGTCCCGTTTTCGAATATATCCTCCTGTATTTCTCGAAAACCTGTCTATCCTTTCTGCAAGCTTACCCTCGTAAAAAGACTCTGCGCCCGTCATTGCAATACTTTTCAGGGTTTCGGCGTGATCCGAAGAGGACCAGATTTCTCCCACCTCTGGAGCATGACCATCCGGAGCAAACGTCTCCGCCCAGCTTTCGAACTCCTCGCCGTCCAGTTCGGAAAAGACTTCGTAAGCATTTCTCCAGTACTTACCAAGGGTCGGCTGAATCGGGTATCCCGTCTCTGCGTATTCGACCGCGGGCTTCAAGCTCTCCTCCAGGGACAGTTTCCCAAATCTCCGGGTAAGCTCTCTCCAGGTCGCCGGCGCTCCGGGAACGGTCACGGGTTCCCAGCCAAACCGTGGCACCTCTTCCAATCCTCGCTCTTTAAGCGCGTCCCTTGATATATCTTCCGGTGCCGGACCGCTCCCGTTAATCCCGTACAGTTCACCGTTAATCCAGACCTGGGCAAAAGCGTCACCGCCAATTCCGTTGGAGGTCGGTTCCAGAACCGTGAGGCCTGCCGCCGTCGCAACGGCCGCGTCTACTGCATTTCCACCTTTTCTAAGTATTCTCATTCCCGCCTGAGCCGCCAGTGGTTGAGACGTGGCGACCATCCCCCTTGACGAACACACCAGGTTTCGCCTGGAAGGATACTTATAGGACAATGGATCAAAATCCACCGTTACCTCCTCCGAAAAACTCTCAAATTACGCTACACCCGTCCAGAAGACGGGTGCCTATTTCGTGATTTCTAGAGAATGGAAGATAGTGGTCCCGAATCTAACGCTATCGATCGATAGGTTTGATAAATTTGGGCGGAACGTAGTCCGTCACGTACACCTTGTCGCTTGCCTTCTGAAAGGGGACCCCCGAGTCGATCGCTTTGTCAGCCTCGATTTCAAGCAGTACCGGTTCCGGGGTATGACGTTTCCCTACTTCGATCGCGTCCTCCTGTCGGGCCGAGAGGTGGACTTTTCTCCTGCCCTGACTCCTCAGTCCCTCCCGGTCGATACGTTCGGCGGCTTTCGGGGAAGTCCCGTGATAAAGGACTTTGACTTCGACTTCCGGCAAATCAGGATCGACGTCGACTGAATGTCCGTAAAGAGCTCTAATCCTGTCGCCCGAAATCTCGTACCGGCCCTTTGGGTCCTCCTCGACTATCCCTCGGAGTTCGGGGTCGGTCAAATTCGTCCAGCGCTCCTGTAAGGCAGACAGCAATTCCTCCAGGTCGACGAAACCCTCTTCGTCCATCGATATTCCGGATGGATCGTGGCGGAGCAAATAAGCCATCTGCTTGCTTACCTCTCTTCGGTTCATGCTTAAACCTCGCTTGAAGTTATTCGTCTGGATAAGGAAATTACAAACCTATTGTAACCGGACAGTTACAGTGGTTCTAGGTTAAAACCGGAATAACTCAGGAGAAAGATCGGAAAAACGGTGCCAGTTCTTCAGCCAGCGATTTGAGAAATTCTTTGTCTGACCGGTCGAACGGCGCAAGTTCGTGAGAGTCTACGTCGATTTCCCCCCGAAATTCACTCCCATCAAATACAGGAACTACGATCTCGGACTTTACCTCCGGACTGCAGGAAAGGTAGTTTTCTTCTTCATCGACGTTTTGGACGGTAAAAGTTTCTTCCGTTTCGGCTGCTTGACCGCATATCCCTTCCCCGTAATCAATTCTCGTGTGTTCGGTTTCCTCACCGACGAAAGGTCCCAGGACCAATTCGTCCTCGCCGGGTTCGGCGATGTAAAACCCGACCCAGTCATAGTACTCAACTTCGTCGTGTAAGATTCCCGCCGCTTCTTCAAGAACCCGAGAATCCGGTGCGTATTTTCCAACGGTTTTTTTAACCTCTTTCTTTAAACGTGAAAAAATAGCCGATTTTTCCATTTATCCACCTCTCGTCCTGAATCCAGCGTGGCGTAACTCTTTTAATCCGGCCGGCAGACAAACTTCGGAATAGTGCTCCTCTAACCCTTTTTCTTCAACCGGGATTTGAAGTTCTCGATCAATTTCACCGGAGAGGGGTCTACTTCGTTTAACAGGGCAAGGTAAACTGAAAAATAATCCCCAAAGTATACCTGGCCGATGACCTTCGAAAACTTGTCTCCCTTCGGGGCCCGAGCCAGCCCGTAGTCGATTCCCTCGTCCCTGAAGATATCCTCCATGATCTCCATCCGGAGCTCGTTCTTCTCCAGGTCCAGCCCGTTCTTAAGCATGACCACCTTGCCGTTATCCATCAGTTCGCTGCCCAGTTGATAACCCACCGTCTCGTTATGGTTCAATTCGGGGAAAACGTTCCAGAATGCCGGCTGTTTTGCGTTCTCGTTTATCTGGGTTTTCCAGCGATAGGCTACTACACGGGTGTTACCTTTGGTTCCGTATATAATCGGAACTTTACCCGCAAACGCCTCTGCCAGCTTCTTCGGCTCGTTTCTTTCGGTCGGAACGGAACTATTCCAGGAATCGGTCATGCCTTCTATCTCATCCAGCAACCGCGGGAAATCGATCGTTCCCGCAAGTCCCGCCTCGTCAAATAGCTTAAGCAGAGGAAAAAGCATGTATCCGGTAGAAGCCCGGGGCTGATGGCCGGTCGGGATCTTCACCAGAGAAACCGATCTCCGGGAGCAGTAACTTTCCATCTTGCCTCCGGTCGACAGGCAAAGAGACCTCATACCCCTGCGCTGCCCGTCCCTAAGAGCCGAAAGCGTTTCCTCCGTATTGCCAGAATAGCTAACTGCTATCAGTAAATCGTCAGGACGAGCTGTCTTCGGAAGGTGGTAACCCCTGTTCGTCTCAACCGGAAAGTCCAGAAGTCGAGATAACAGGTCACCCACGATCGCCGAACCTCCCATGCCCGTTACCAGGGCCCGGTCGAACTTCTCAAGGTCGAACGGTAGCCGAATCTCCTCTCCGATGGAAACCGCTTCTCTGCATTGATCGGGAAACGTATCCAGGTCTTCCACCATTCCCTGAGGATCCATCTCTTCAATTTGTTCCGAATTATCGAGATTCATTTTTTATTCCTCCTGTTCCTCCATTTCTTGAGCCAAACGCTTAACTTCCTGTGCCCTGTCCTTGTTCATAACCAGCAAGTGTTCCGCCGTATTAACTACCACCGTATCGGACAGACCCAGGGCCACTACAGGTTTCTGGGTATCGTTAAAGACTATATTATCTTTCGACTTCTCACAAATTACCTCCCCCTGGAAGCTATTACCCTGATCGTCACTTTCCAGCAATTGCTCGAAGCTTGGCCAATCACCGAGGTCCGACCACTCAACCGAAGCCGGTATTACTGCACGCTCTTCGGCTTTCTCCATCAAGCCGTAATCGATGGACACGGGGGAAAACTTCTCGTATTCCTCTTTCAAAACCTTGTCCGCCCGGGAACCTCCCAGAGCCTCGGCTATACTCTCCAGCCCTCGCGACAACCCGGGCATATACTCGTTCAAATTATTGAGCAACTGGTCCGTCCGCCAGATGAAAGTCCCGCTGTTCCAGTAATAATTCCCCGCATCAAGAAATTTCTCCGCTGTATCGGAATCCGGCTTTTCAGTGAAGCTAACGACCTCCCTCGGCACTTCCGTTCCGGCGAGTACGTCTCCTGCTTCTACATACCCATAGCCCGTGGCCGGCCTCGTAGGCATGATCCCCAGCGTAACCAGCTTTTCTCTATTAAATGCAACGTCAGAAGCCATCTGTAATAACTCCCTAAACCTCTTTTCTCTCCCCACCAGATGATCCGCCGGGAGGACCACCATTACTGAATTGTTCTCGTCCAGATCCAGGACTTCCCGGGAATAGACCGCAGACAGACCTATACAGGGAGCGGTGTTCTTTCCCAAAGGCTCTTCGATAATGTTCTTCTTCGGCAGTTCGGGTAGATCTTCTTCCACCAGGTTTCCTTTCCCCTTATTAGTAACTACTATCACGTTTGCCGGTTCAATCAGCGGACTTATTCTGTCGAAGGTTCTGGCCAGCAGGGACTTCCCGTCGACTTCTATGAATTGCTTGGGTCTGGAGGGGGTGCTCAACGGCCAGAGTCGCCGGCCCCTTCCTCCAGCCATAATAACCGCGTAAGTCGAAAAACTACTCACTCTAACCACCTCGTTTCGTCCTACAACCGCTCGTTAAACCTACACCGCCGAAAGGGAGAGCGACCTAAAACTTCACCTGCAACCCGGCCGAACCGTAGAAGCTGTTGTAAGTATCACCGGTTTCTTCTATTCCCCAGTTAAACCCGGAGGTAAACGATATTCCCCATAGTTCTCTTATGGGATAAGAGAACCCGGATTCTACCGAGAAGTCCCACTCGTCCGTCCCCGGGAGGAACTTTAGATCCACGGCCACTTCCGGAGTTAATTTGGACGTCAACTTCCAGTTGAGAACGTCTTTCAGGTTATAGGTGAACCCCTTTTCGGATCTGTATTTAACCCCACCTCTCAACTCGTGAGAAACGTTACTTAACGGTCTCCACTTCGCCCCCAGGGTAAGGTCTCCACTATACTCGGACCTGCGACCGAAATTCGGGTGAGTTAATAGATTTCGACTTATCGAATAGCTCACCTCGGGAGTTACTCTATCGGTTTCGTAGCTGACCTTTCCCCGAAGTTGATCCTTGTACTCTACCAGATTACTGCCCGGAGAGAATCCCACGGTTCGACTCAGCGTAGTTCGGCTGGAAAAACTTAAAACTGTGGTCCTCCCGGAAATCTCGCCCGTTATTTCGTGGGAGGAATTGCTGCCCTTCCAGGACAGAGAAATATAAGGAGTAAGACCAAGTCGACCCAGGCTCACCTGATCGAAGTCCATCCTTACCTCGGATTGGTTCTTAAACCTCCGGTAGCCTCCGCCCACCAGGTCCTGCGCGTTACCTTTTCCACTGAGTTTTAGCTTACCTCCATAGTCGTCGCTAAATGGCACATCCCGGGAATAATCCAGTTCCCATCCGAGTTTTTCGTCCGCTCTGCCTTCCAGAGGACCAAAGGTGAACGGGTAAGAGTAATTTAAGCTCAGAGCAGTAGACTCGCCCGGAGTAAAACCAAGACTGGCCGAAACACTGGCGTAATTACCGGGGCTCCCGGAGGATTTGATTTCCCGAGCCGTCGAGAAGTCCAGGGCCGCGGTCAGGGTTTCCCCCATGAATTTCTTTGCCAGGCCGAGATCCAGCCCAAGTACGGTTATCCCGCCCTCCTTCGTAGTCCAGGTAGCAGCCGCGGTGGTATCGACCACCGTCTGCCAGTCGACTGACAGCTGATTGGATAACGACCAGCTCCCGTCTTCCGTGGAAAAAGAAGAGATCGAATAATCGCTGCTGAACCCGAGAGAAAAGGACTCGGTAACGTTTGCGTCCAGACTCATCCCGGTGGCTATAACGTCTCGCCTTTCCAGTTTCCCGATGGGAGTATAACTCGGCTGAACGTACTCGAAATTCGTTGAAAGAGAAAGGTTTCGAGACCATAAATCCAGCGTCTTTCCTACTTCTGCTGCGAGATACACTCCTTTATCCGTGTGGGCCTCCGGGTCGATACTCCTGAACTGATCGTCGTCAATTCCTTTTATTTTCGTTTGATCGGTATAGAACTTCTCCAGGCCGTTTTCCAACTCGTAAACCACGATCTCGCTCGTCTCATCCGAACGATACCCTTTACTTCCCGCCCGAACCTTAGAACCGGTTGCCAGTATGGCAGTAACTGATTTCCTCCCGTAACGAACGGGAGAGCCAACTTTCGCAAAACCCCGATCGGTCCCAAACCATACTTCTCCACCCTCGACCGAAAGACCCTTCACCGATCGATCCTTTACCAGTTCCTCTTTATCCTTGCCCAGCCCAATCTTCGTAATTCCATCCGGCGTAGCGACGTACAGGTCCTTTTCGACGACTTCCATATCGTTAACCCTTCCGGCTACTGCTGGCTCCGTCCCGGTAAGTTCGCCCCGGGAGATATCATAGAGGTACAATCCCTGATCCGTACCCAGCCATAGGTGACCATCAACGTAGGCTATCGATAACAACGAAAAATCTTTATCAAATTCGGAAGGAACTTCATCCCAGCCCCCGTCTTCGGCAAGAGCGGTAATTGTGGTTTCGGAAATATTCGTTTGGCTAGCCGCCCAGACTCTATCCCCGTCGCTGGCCAGACCGACGACTTCCCCTTTCGGAAGTCCATCGGTTTCGTAATAGCTTTCCCAGTTTGGCGCCCTTGCTAACGGGGCGGGTCCCGTTAGTTCGACCTTCGTCAGGCCCGCGTTCGTGCCCAGGAAAAGCTGGTTCCCCACGATCAACCCGTCGTTCACGTTATTACCGGCAAGGCCGTCTTCCGGCCCGTAACTTTCCCAGCCCTCCGGACCCTTAATCGTAAATCCGTTCTTGTGGGCAAAGAGGGTCTTCTCGTACCCGGCTTCTGTCAGTGAAAGTATCTCTACTATCCGGTTAGGTAGATTGACCCGCGAATTATCGTCGGAGGGGAACCTATTCACGTTTCCGGCAAACTTTACGGAAGCGGTCCATCCGTTTTCTTCGTACCGGGCGCTAACCCCACCAACGGTGTGAAGGTTGGGCATGGTCGGTATTTCCGGCGGCAATTCTTCGGAAGCGTTATCCCGCGCCTGAAACAGACTGACGTCCATTACCAGCCCGTAATCCGACTTCATCCTCGTGCTAAATCCGTACATGGTGCGGGCAAACTGGGCAAAACCTCCAAGCCCACCCCGGGCCCGCTCGAAGTCGACCTTGAGCTTGTCATCGGCCCCGACGTCCTTGAAAATCAGCAGCGAGCCGGTTTCGTAATCGATCGAGTAATCCGTGTTTCGCTTCAGCAGGTTACCATTCAAATATACCCTCTCGCTGTTCGGGGCCACGGAGAGCCCCAGGGAGTACATCTTCCCCGAAATCTCGTATTGAAACCGGGCGCGAATCCTTTTATTTGCCAAATCCGCAAAAAACTCCTCGGGAAACGCCAGGCCGACAAGGCCCTTCTCGGGATAGAGATTGAAGTCATAGCCCGGAATATCTCTCACCTTCTCCCACTCGCCGTTCCGGAGAATTTCCAGCTGAAACCCTTCTTCCTTAATTTCCGTCCTACCAAGGTAGTAAAACCTGGTCTGTTTGTACTGGTTTAGCTGAAGCTGGGATTCGCCAAGGGTAAGATTTACGTACTTGCTAAGTTCCCCGAGAAAATTTTCCTCGTAATCCGTCCCGGGGTTAAACGGGTACTCCTTCTTTTCCTCTTCCGGCAGGTCCTGGTTGTACCGCGTTATATAGCTTTTGATCCGTTTTCGAATCAAACTGCGCCAGTCTTCGAGGAGTATTAAATAGTCAATTTCCCTCGACACTACGTCGAACTGGCCGGAAGAGAGTTCACTGGACGGCTTTGCCTCAATTTCCCCTTTCAGACAGCCGAACTCCCACTGGTCAAGAAAATTCCACAGGTCGTCGTCAGCCTGGAACCCCAGTTCCGGGTCGGTAAAACCTTCCACGTAGTCTATCGCCAGTTTGTAATACTGCAGGCCCCGGATATTATTCGTATAACCCGATTCCTCCAGCCTGGCCTCGCTCCTGTAGAGCGAATATTCTACCTCGGACTCTCCGGTATTTCCGTAAAATACTTTGGTCTCCGAGATACCCTGAAGGCGTCCTGCAACGGCGCTAAGTTCGGATTCGCCGAGTTTTCCGGTTAACTCGAGCCCGAGTAGCTTCTTGTTGTAGACGGTAAAATTGTCCTCCCCGGTGCTCAAATCACCCAGCCGACCGTCCCAGTTGTCGGTGTCCATCTTTAACTCGAATTTCTGGAGGTAGCCGGGCTTGGTGTCGTCCAGGTTCGCGCTTAACGAAAAATACTTCCCCAGCTGACCTGTCGTATTAACTTTTAACGTCTGGGCCAGCGAGTAGGAGTCTTTCGGGTAACCAACCCGGGAGAGGCTCTTTCCGTCGCCAAAGCCAAGCTTTACGGTCCAGGTCTTTTTTCCCTGTAAATCAATCCTGAACGACCCTGTCTGAACCGTCAGCGCCACGGACTGAAGTGATAGCGCGAGTAAAATAAAAAGACCTACCAGTAAAACCAGAACTATCCGGCTGGATCGACTATACCGTTTCACAAATAATCCGCCATGGGTTAAAACCTGTAAATTAAAGAGACCCTGTGAGTCTCTGTTATACCCGACTGGTAAGCGGAAAGTGCCCAGTCAAGTCTCAGATTCGTTATCTTCAGACTGGACCCCACCGTCAGGGCCCTCCCGCTATAACCTGCTCTCACACCGACGCTCGCTAGCCATAGTTCGATCCCCAGATGTGGCGTCATCAGTTCGTAATTGGCCTCCGCTACGGAATCGAGCGGGGCTTCCAGATCGGCAAGAACGTTCAATTTCATCCTTCTATAGATCCTGGAACTGAAAGAGATACCGGCTCGCAATTTCTTTTCCAGCTCCTCCCTGTGACTCGAACCGTAAACGAGACCCCCGGTAAGGGCGTTTTCAACTACGATCCCAAGTCCGAAGTTTCCCACTTTCGCTATAATTGCCGGATCAACCGACCAACCATAACCGTCGTCCGAGGAATCAAGGGTAAGATGGGAGTAGTAATATCTGGCTTTCCCCCCCAGGGACAGCTGTGAAAGTACCGGAAAACCAAACCCGAGAACGCCGCTCCCACTCAAGTAGCTAAAACTGGTCCCCGTTTCGACGCCGAACTCGTTCGGCACGGCTATCGATCCCGAATAAAGAGCGGAAGTACTCAGACCGACGTACTTTCGGGCAAACCCGACTCCCCCGTAATCCAGTAAACCAAACTGAGGACTCCAGAGGGTAGTAACCCCTAATTCATCGAGAAAACCAAGAGCCGCGGGGTTATAGTAAACCGCGTTTTCGTCGTCGGCCAGACCGATAAAGGCTCCCCCCATTCCCATCGGTCTCGCTCCCTGCCCAAGGTCCAACAGCACACCGGGATTGCTATACTCGTCCTGACCGCTGGCGGTACCGGCCATCAGTGGGATTATTACCAGTAAAAAGGTAACCAGTAGCGGCCAATTTTTCGGTTTCATCTCCATTCCTCCTCTCCCGTTCATCTCCTTATCACGAGACGACTTAAATCCGACCTGGAACTACCGGTTCTGATCAGGTAGATGTACAGCCCGTTCGCCAGAGAAACTCCTCTGTCATCCTTCAAGTCCCACCTGTACTTTAGCTTCCCGGTCAATTGTTCTCCTTCTATAGTCTTAACCAGCTTACCCAGAACGTTATAGACCTGAATTTTCAATTCATCGGGATTATCCGGATGGCTAAAGAAGAAATCAACGTGATCCCCGGCGGGATTGGGGGTCGCCCGGACCCAAAGCTCCTCCTCAATATCCCCGACCGGCATCCCGGAACCGTATACTCCCGCTTTGGCGTCCAGCTTTCCCCAGCCCCAGCTATCGCCGGGAGTTAAATAACCCGAGTCATTCGTCGTTTTAATTAATAATTCGGAAACCTCCGACGCCGTTAGTTCGGAAGAGGCACGCCAGATCAGAGCAGCGGCTCCTGCCACGTGGGGAGCTGACATACTCGTACCGGCTAGCGCCCAGTGTTTCCCGTCGGGAACTTTGAGGTAGTCCTGGACGGACGCGGATTCGGCAAGCGTGGAAACGACCCAGGCTCCGGGAGCGACCAGGTCGGGCTTGATCCTGCCGTCCCTGGTTGGTCCGGTGCTGCTGAAGGACGATAGTTCTCCTATCGGGAATCCCCCGATCGAATAATTTCCCCAGCTGTTTCTGCTGTTAAACGAACCTACGGTTACCAGATCTTCCGCGTTTCCGGGCTCGGCGATGGTCATCTTCGTGTCCCCGTTGGAAAATTCGAGGTTTCGGTTTTCACCGCCAAGCAGATTGTCCGCAACCCAGATATCCAGCCTCGCCCCGGATATCCCCGTCACCCAGATATCCCAATCGCCGGGATCGGGGGGACTGTTCCCGTCCAGATCGCCCACCCTGACGTATATCTCATTGTCTCCGTTCAAATCGGACGAGCCGTTGGAGATCAGGACCGACCCCCCTGCAAGATCGAAAGAGGCCGCCTCGCCGCTGCTTATTGGATCAGTAACGTCACCGTTCGGACCCCGGACCTGAACGGACAGGTTTCCCAGCGGATCGTAGAAACCGTCAAGCGTGAAATAGTCGGCGGCGTCCCCTCGGGGAGAGTAGCCGGGGAGGGAGACCTCGAAGGTTAACTCTTCACCACGAGCTACATCGTGGCCGTGATGGATTTTCTTATTCCCCGAATTCCCGGCCGAAACCGCGATCAAGTGATCTTTCGTGGCTAAATCGTTTAGAGCGGATTCGAACAGAGACGTACCGTCGTGAGGGCCGAACTGCGTACCCAGGGATAGACTTGTAACTACCCCCGCCTTCCCGAGATCATCAGCCCTCTCGGCAATATAGCTTACCCCGTCGATTATCGAACTGGTGGAAAAGTTGGTCTTCACCGCAACTATGGACGCGGCGGGTGCCATACCGACGTATCCGGTGCTCGACGAAGAACCATCGCCGGCAGCTATACCCGTCACGTGCGTTCCGTGTCCAACTACGTCCTTTTCGCGAACGTTACCCGAAGACGGACCCTCAGCGTCTCTTATATCTTCTTCGATGTCGTTGTTGTCGTATTCGGATCCATAGGCATAACCGGCAGGTGAACTGGAAAAACCGTCAGTCTGGTCCCAGATAAACGTAATCCTCGAGGTCTCTTCCCCGGCCACTGATTCCTCTCGATCAACCCTGAAATCGAGATGGTCGTAATCGATTCCTGTATCAACCACTCCGATAAGAAGGCCGTCACCTCTATTTACCGGCTGCGTAGAGTGTAAAGTGTCGGCCCCGACCAGGGGTAAGCTCTCGTCGAGCAGAGGCCTTACCGGCTTGGACGGAGCTACGTACTTCACTTCCGGGTTCTCTGCCAGAGCCGAAATCGCCTCCAGATCCCCCAGTCCGGTGGCAATGGTTCCAGTTCGCGAAATCAAGGTTAAACCGGGCTTATTTACGAAAGACGTGGGTTCTCGAAACTTGACCAATATTCCCAGTTTATCCTCGCGGCGGTAGTCCAGCCCGACCGTCTTTCTCGGGACCTCCCCTCTTTTCGATCCTTCAACCCCGACCGATCTACCTGAAGTGCTCTCTCCACGGTAGACCTCCAGGGACCCCGAAAACGCGCTGAGATCGACTCCTTCCTTACCCTTCCGTTTTAACTGCCGGTCCCGTTCAATCAGGTAACCCAGTAACGGATCCACTCCTTCGGAACGAGAATATTGTTCCCCGGAATAACCAAAGGGAGAAACGATAACGGTGGAGAAGAGAACAAATAAAACTACAAGCGCAACCCATTTTTTACGTCTGAACATACTCAATTGACTCTCCATTAGAGCAGGTCTAGGTCTTGGTAGTCCGGAGGTATTTCTTACGCTCCGGACCATAAAGTTCTCAGAGATCCCAGGACATTAAGTGGGGAACGGCAAAACAGGTTAATGCTAATCAATTCATCGTCGACCGTGCAACTAAGGTCTAAGCGAACGGATTTAATCTGACCCCTTCGTACCCCTTCTCAGAGACGATGGAACGAACCAGCTCCGGCAAGCCCTCCGCCTCCTCTGCTTTCACAATCAGGTCGGAACGGTATCGGCCTTTTCTTTTTTCGAAAGGATTACTGGTTGGGCCCAGTAACCGGTAATCACCCTTAGTGGAGCCCAGCTCCTCTTTAAGTTTTAAGGCCACGTCCCTGGCTTCTTTCTCTTCCTCTCTCTCGACCTCTACCTTGATCAATCTCCTGAAAGGAGGATAACCCATTCGGCGTCTGGACCTCAACTCGCTCTCGTAAAGCTCTTTCCAGTTCCGGGTCGAAATATAATCGAACGCTCCTCCACGGTCCCCCCGGGTCTGAAGGTATACCTTTCCCCCTTTTCTCGCCAGGTCCAGGCCTGCCAGAACCCTCTGGAGAAGAAATTCCGTGGACCGGTAACTCGGTCTGTTATTCACGAGATCCAGATCGAGCAGCCCGATAAGAGAACTTCGACCCTGAAAGTAAAGGCTTTCCACTATCGAGGTCCCGAGTAGAACGTCCACTTCCCCACTTAGAACCTCGCCAGCCAGTTTTAAAAAATCCGCCCCCGTTTCCTCCTGAAAGTCAAACCTCCAAACTTCGGCTTCGGGCAGGAGGGACCGTACTTCAGCCTCTGCCTTTTCGAGGCCGGATCCGATAAACTTGAGTTCGTCGCTACCACAACCGTCACAAACGAGTAAATTGACCTTCGAGCCACAGTAAGGGCATATTCCGTAATTACCCGATCCAGTGAAAGTTAGCGGTACTTCACACTCAGCGCAACGAACCACTTCCCCGCACTCGTCACAAATCGCTGCGCTGGATGTCCCTCTCTTGCTCCCGACAATTAAGGCCGGTCCTTCCCTATCATAACTCCACTCCAGCGCCCGCTTTAGCCCCGGACTCAGGGCACTGGCGTCGGAATTTTTTCCTTCGAGGGCCAGATTCACCGACCCCTCGAATCCTTCAGGGAAGTTACCGGTAATCGACTCGATCTTCCCGGTGGCGATCCCGTAATACGATCGAACGGACGGGCCCGACCCCCCGAGGATCAGTGGCACCTTTTCGAGCCTGGCTCGTTTGCGGGCCGTTTCGATCAAATTACCTTTCGGGTCCTGTTCAGTTAACTCGTAGTTTCTCTCCCCGTCTCCTTCGACGATAATAATCCTCAAGTCAGATACGGGAAGATAAACTGCACTTAGAACTCCGACAAAAACGTCGACCTCGTCCGACATGGCGAGGTTCCATCTGGAGGATATTTTTCCAACCGTAAGTTCGCTATGGTAGGACAGAGCAATAAGGCTGGACTCTTCTCGGACAATTTCTGCCAGCTCTTCGGCCCTTATAACGTTTGGAGCAAGGACCAGAACAGTGCCTTTTTCCGCCTGGTTCCGAATTAGTTCCAAATAGGCGGCCAGCCTCCGGTCACCCGTTCCGTTAACCGCGTACTGAGAGTAAACCCCTGGTTTCAGCTCCGGTACATCCTGTGATTCTCGATCCAGTCCCCCGGGGGAGGAAAGTACACCCGAAGATCTGACCCCTTTACCTTCTATCTCCGGTGAAGAGGCTATTTTGACCATATCTTTTTCCCCTAAAGCTTCGAGGGGTGAACGTGAACTATTCGCCTTACGCAGGAACTCGTTCTTCTCAATGGGTTCGTCCAGGGCGAGCAGTAATTCCAGCAATTCGACCTGCTTTGGGCACTTCTTTTCGTTCCGTTCGACAAAACTCTTTACGTCCTCAAAAGAGGTATTCAATTCCACTTTCTCTTTAGTTCTTGGTCGTACGGATAGGTCCCGAGGTACGAAGCGGTTCAACACCTGTCCAATCGGAGTAAGTGTCGAATAAGAGAGCCACCGGGCCAGCTCTATAAGCGGGGCGGGTAGCGGATCCCCGGAAATTAATTCTTTAATCTGCTTCTGTTTGCCCTCGTACTCCGGTTCTCCCCGTACCTCGAGCACTACCCCGCGGACGATCTCACCTCTGAAGGGCAACCGACATATGGAGCCCGGGGTAACCTCTTCCTTCAGGTGGGAAGTAATGGAATATTCGAAAGTCGAGTCGATCGGTCGGAAAACTGCGACCCTGGCGTAGTTTCTGGAACTAGTATTCACGAGGGCTCAGTTCCCTTTCCACGAGAGGTAGCGCTGGACACCTCTGACGTTCATGGCCAGTTCTTCCTCAGTAAATCCGTTTCCAAGCCAGTCCCTCTTGCGGTTCAAAACTTCGTTCACCAACTCTTCTTCTTCGTAACTCCGGTTAAGGTCGGATATCAACTCCACCCATTCCCGGAGGATCAACTCGTACTCGTCAAGCAATTTAATTGGTTCCGGCCCGGGACCGAAGTGCGAATAAAGGAGCACGGATGGGGAAAGTTTCGCAATTTTTCTGAGACTGGCCAGACTCTTTTCGAGGTCAAAAGAAGGTGGTGTAGTGGTAGGAATTAACTCTTCACCAAGGTACAAACCGGCACTATCCCCCGTAAAAACAGCTCCCGTGGCTAAATCCTTGTAGGCCACGTGATGAGGGGCATGACCGGGGGTCGGCAGGGCCACCAATTCCCTCGAACCGAGATTTATCGTAGACCTCTCGTCGAGGGAAACTACCCTGTCTTCAGGTATCGGCTTCAGGGTGCCGTACTCGGAGAACCGAGTACCGGTAACGTCCTTTACGCTGGCCAGAAGATCCGAGGGATCGACGAGGTGAGGGGCGCCTCTATCGTGGACGTAAACTTTCAAATCGGATAGTTCGTCGACGAGACCTCCCGTTGCACCCACGTGATCAAGGTGAATATGTGTCAGGAGTATACTGCTCAGCCGGGAAGGCGAAAGAGAATTCTCCTTAAACCAGTCGAGAAGCCGGGGGACCGAATCCGATGTACCCGGATCGACCAGAGCAAATTCTTCTCCCTCGATCAGATAAGTTGCTCCGTAATCTTCCTGACCAAACGCGCCATTTGGGATGAGGTTAATATCGGGGGGGGAAGGTTCTCTCATGGTAGCTACTCCAACTGGTCGAGTTTATTCTCTGCCCGATCCAGGAGATCCTTATCGTCTTCGTAGGTCAGCTTGCTTTGGGCTTCACCGTAAGGTAACCAGGAATAATCCAGGTGCTCCTGTGAAAGTTCTACCTGACTTTCCGGAGAAACAACCCCGAGGAAGTAGATAACTGTCTTAAAAACCTTTCGTCCCGCCCTCTCGAAGGTATAGCTTGTTTCCAGGCTAAACTCTGAAACGAACTCCCGAACGGCTAAATCCGTCTCTTCACCAAGTTCTCTGAGTGCCGTTTCTTTCGGTTCCTCGCCCTCTTCGACATGACCCTTGGGAAAACTCCAGTGCCCGCCGTTTGCGTGTTTTAGCAGGAGGTAGTCCCGGTAACCTTCGGGGTCCCTCCTGCTCGTGATTATTCCGGCGGAAACTTCTTTTTCAGCTCCTTCGGTCTCAGGAGAGGTTGAGTTCATTGCCCTCGGCATCCAGTGCTTTGGGGCTTAAACCTAAACTCCTCAACTCTCGGACCAGAACCTTGAACGACTCGGGAATTCCCGGTTTGGGCATTTCCTCGTTCTTGAGGATTGCTTTGTAGAGCTTGGTTCTTCCCTGAATGTCGTCGGACTTCAGTGTAAGCATCTCCTGCAGGGTGCTCGCAGCTCCGTAAGCCTCAAGTGCCCAGACTTCCATTTCTCCAAACCTCTGGCCACCAAACTGGGCCTTACCCCCAAGCGGTTGCTGGGTTATCAGGGCGTACGGTCCGGTTGACCTGGCGTGGAGCTTTTCGTCTGCTATATGCTCCAGTTTGAGTAGATACATGTAACCGACGGTAATTGGCTTATCGAACGGCTCTCCAGTTCTTCCGTCCCTCAGAACTACCTTTCCATCGCTGTTGGATCCCTCGTCCAGTCCGTGTTCGGTCTGTTCCTCGTCGAGTTTCTGGAGGATCTCGTCCTCTTTTGCTCCGTCAAATACAGGCGTACTGGCGTGTTCTTCTTTTAGGGAAGAGAGCCAGCCCAGGTGAGTCTCGAAGACCTGACCGAGGTTCATTCTGGAAGGAACTCCCAGAGGATTTAACAGGACGTCTATCGGCGTACCGTCAGGCATAAAGGGCATGTCTTCTTCTGGTAATATTTTCGCAATGACACCCTTGTTGCCGTGACGTCCGGCCAGCTTATCTCCGATCGATATCTTCTTTCTCGTTGCGACGTAAACCTTTACAAGTTCGTTGACTCCCGTATCGAGTTCGTGCCCCCTCTCGCGAGAGAACTTCTTTACCCTGATAACTTTTCCCTTTCCGGCAGTCGGGGGAAGCTTTAAAGAAGAATCCTTCACGTTTCTGGCCTGTTCGCCAAAAATAGATCTAAATATCTTCTCTTCCGGGCTCGGTTCCGATTCCCCTTTGGGTGTAATCTTACCGACCAGAACGTCACCGGTTTCTACCTCCGTACCTTCTCTGATAATTCCCCGCGAGTCCAGGTTTTTCAGATCTTCTTTGGATATGTTGGGGATATCAGCCGTAATTTCCTCCGGTCCGAGCTTGGTCTCCTCGGCTTTTACCTCAAATTCCTCTATATGAATCGAATCCAGCAAGTCCTCTTTTACTAGCCGCTCCGAGACTACGATAGCGTCCTCGTAGTTGTATCCCTCGAACGGCATGAACGCGACGCGGAGATTCCGGCCCAAAGCCAGTTCTCCCTGCTCGCTGGTAGATCCATCGGCCAGTACGTCTTCCGCATCCACATCGTCACCCGGAGAAACCAGAGGTCGCTGGTGCACCAGAGTGTCCTGGTTCGATCGAGTAAAGGTTTTCAGTTTATACGATTTCTCGGACCCGTTATCGTCTTCGACTTTTATTTTATCCGCGTCAACATAAGTAACCTCGCCGGGTTCGTCGGCCAGAACGAGCATACCCGAATCCTTAGCAGCTTTCTCCTCCATACCGGTTCCCACTCTGGGCGATTCCGGGTTGACAATGGGAACGGCCTGGCGCTGCATGTTTGCTCCCATCAAAGCTCTGTTTGCGTCGTCGTGTTCGAGGAAAGGGATTAGCGAAGCTGACGCTCCTACGATCGCTTTCGGAGAGACCCCTACGTAATCGACTTCCTCGGGTCGTCCCATTCTCAAGTTCTCTTTACCCGTCCTTATTTCTACCCTCTCTTCGACAAGGTTACCGTCTTCATCGATCTTCGTGGTTGACGGAGCGATCTTATACTGCTCTTCCTCGCCCGCCATTATATATTCTATTTCACCCGTGACCTTTCCATCCTCTACTACACGATAAGGGGCCTCGAGGAAACCGTACTCGTTAACTCTGGCGTAATTTGCCAGCGAGGTAATCAAACCAATGTTCTGCCCTTCCGGCGTTTCTATCGGACAGATCCTCGAATAATGAGAGGGGTGAACGTCACGGACTTCTAGCTTGGCTCTTCTCTGGCTTAATCCCCCACCAAGAGCGTTTAGCCGGCGCTTGTGAGTCAGTTCTGCCAGAGCGTTCGTCTCTTCCAGAAACTGGGAAAACCGACCGGTATAGAAGAACTGGTTCACTGAGGACTGAATCGGCCTGGTCGGAACAAGATCGCGTAACGTATCTTCGTCGTCCAGGCTGAACTTTGAAAGCTTGTCTTCGGTGGTCCTTACTACCCTGTTTAATCCTCGTTCGAACGCCGATCGAGCGGCCTGGCCCGGCAAATTAACGACCTTGTTCGCCAGATGGTCCTTTTCGTCCAGTAACTCGTGGTTCCCGGGGACCTGCAACAATAAATCCAGCGAGTTCAAAATATCGTCGCTGGTTAAAGCCAGTGTTTCCTTGTCCAGCCCGAGTTTGCTATTTGCCTTAAACCTGCCAACTTCCGAGAGAAGATAGTTCTCTTCGTCGAAGAAAAGGCCCTTTATGTAGTTCTCCATCTTGGTCGTGGAAACCCGACCGGTGGGTCTTAACTTCCCGTATATAAACCTTACTGCTTCCTCTTTCGTCTCGAAATCGTCCCTCTCGAGAGTGTTACCTATGTAAGCGTTGAGGAAACTCAGCGATTCGTTCGTAGCCTCGTTAAGGACAACCTCTACGTCCTTTTCCCGCAGGGTTTCGCCCGCTTCAAACAGGACCTCAGAATCCCTGGTAACGTCCTCGGCTAATTTGTAACCGGCGTATTTTCTTAGATTCGTCTCCGTAACTGGATTCAGGTCGAAGCTATAAGCCGAATATATGTCCTCGCGGTCCATTCCCAGAACCCTGAGGAATACGGTTATCGGCACTTTAGCCTCGCGATCCAGGTTGGCGTAGAGCCTCTGACGATTGTCGTCCAGAATCAATTCCAACCATGCCCCGTAATCCGGGAGAATATGAGCGCGAAATTGATTGTTCCTTTCTTCCGTTATGTAGACCCCGGGGGCCCTGGCCAGTTCGTTGACCAAAACGTTTTCCGACCCGTTTACCAAAAACGTCCCTTTCGGGGTCATAACAGGGATATCGGCTACGTATAGTTCGTTCTCCATTACGGGATTATCGTCCCCGTCAAACAAACGAGCAGTAATCCGTAAGGGTCTATCGTACGTCAGATCCTTGTCAGCACAGTCCTCCACGGAGCCCCTGACCTCGCCCAGTTTGGGAGATGTAAATTCAAGTTTAAAATCAGTCCGGCTGCTGGCTTTAACCGGGGAGATCTCCTCGAAGACCTCTTCCAGGCCTTCGTTTAGAAATTTTTCGTAAGACTCTTTTTGGTCTTTTAACAAATAAGGAGGCTCAATAGCTTCACCATACGAACTATAATCCTTTCTTTCCCTCACCCTGTATCCCTCCTAGGACATGACAAGCAAAGAACAACCAATTCTTACCCTTCCTGGCTATCCTTAATTATCTAAGCTCTACTTCCGCGCCTAGTTCTTCTAACCTTTCCTTCAGTTCCTGCGCTTCTTCCTCGTCCAGTCCTTCCTGAACAGGATTGGGCAGATCGTCCACCAGGGCCTTACATTCCTTCAGGCCTTTGCCGGTGATATCCTTGAGTTCTTTGATAACTTTTATCTTCTTCTGTCCGGTACTCGTAAGGACCAAATCTATGGTTTCCGGTTCTCCGGATTCCTCTCCATTTCCCCCTGCTTCGCCCTGGGGAGCAGCTGCTACTGGAGCTGCCGCTTCGGCCGAAACGTCAAATTCTTCCTCGATCGCTTCAACTAACTCCGTCAATTCCTTGATCGTCATATTTCCAACTGACTCAACTATTTCTTCAGTGTCCATAATAGACCTCCTATGTAACTTGTAGAAAATTCAATAAAGCTATAACTTGGTGAAACTACTCTTCCTTTGCCTCAAGCACTTGATCCAAAACGACTGTTAGATCTTTTACCCTGGCCTTTAAGACAAAAGCCAGTTTCCTGACGGGAGATTTCAAACCAGTGGCAAAACTTGCCATCAGTTCTTCTTTCGAAGACAGCTTGGATATGGCTTCAACTTCGTCAGGAGCAACCATATCCCCCTCAATCACGCCGCCTTTAGTGGAAAAAGCGTCATACTTTTTCTCTGTGTCCGAAGTAATCTTGAACGGTAAAACCGGGTCGTCGTAACCAACGGCCACGGCGATCGGTCCATCCAGCAATTCTGGTAATTCCTCCAGTCCCGCTTCTTCTGCGGCAATCGAGGCCAGGGTATTCTTAACGACCCTGTACTCAATTCCTTCCTTGGTAAAAGATTCCCGGAGTTTAACCATATCGTTTGCCGATATACCCCGGTAATCAGACAATACTACGCCTTCGGCTCTTTCAAATTTGTCTTTCAGTTCTTCTACTTCTGCTTCTTTAGCTTCCGTAACCATTTTTCACTCCTTAAAACTGAAATACCGATAGAATCGTATCTTCGCTATAATCCAGGTTTAATTCAGACCTTTCGCTCGTAAACCTTGTCCCTCAACTCGTCAACGGATAGCTTTAATCCGGGACCCATAGTCGGAGAAGCCGTTACTTTCTGGACGTACCTATCCTGTACCCCGTCCTCGGGTCTCTGGTCGTAGATGGATTTAGCCAGCTCTAGCAAGTTTTCCCGTAAGTCCGGCGTCGAAAATGAAGACTTTCCAATCGGTACGTGAATTACTCCGTGCTTGTCCGCCCTGAATTCTACCTGGCCCTTCTTCAACCTCGAAACCGCCTCTCCGATATCCTCGGAAACCGTGTTCGATTTGGGCGAAGGCATCATACCTCTGGGACCGAGAATCCGTCCCAGTCGACCTATCACACTCATCATTTCCGGCGTAGAAACGACTTCGTCGAACTCCAGCCACCCGTCCTCGATCCTCTCTACGGTCTCCTCGTCACCCAGGTAATCGGCACCCGCTTCTTCGGCTTCCCGTCTCGCTTCCCCTTTGGCAAAAGCAAGAACCTTAACTTCTTTACCCATTCCGTTCGGGAGAACCGTACTTCCTCGAATCATATTTTTTGAAGGGTCTACACCCATGTTAAACGCGACCTCGACGGTCTCGTCAAAATCGGCAGTGGCCGTTTCCTTTACGAGTTCCAGTCCCTCGTCCAGGGAATAAATATTCTCGAAGTCTACCTTATCCGCTACTGCCTCGTATCTCCTGTTCACGATTCTACCACCTCTACTCCCATGCTTTCCGCGGTCCCCTTGATAACTTTCTTTGCGGATTCCAGCTTGTAAGTATTTAAATCGGGAAGCTTTTTCTTGGCTACCCGCTCCAGCTGTTCCTCCGTAATTTTGCCGACTTTATTCATGTTGGGCTCACCTGAACCGCTATCGATGCCGGCTGCCTTTTTAATTAACTCCGATGCAGGGGGTTCCTTTACTTCAAAATCAAAGCTTTTGTCCGTGTAGATAGTAATATCTACAGGGATCAAAACCCCTGGTTCCTTGTCGCTCGTGGCGGAGTTGAACTGGTTACAGAAATCCATGATATTTACCTTGTGCTCACCAAGAGCTGGACCGACCGGTGGAGACGGGTCGGCCTGACCGGCGGGTATCTGAAGCTTCAGGGTAGTTTCTACACGCTTAGCCATATTCCTCCCTCCTAAACTTATTCATTTTCCTCAATCCTTATTGAGGTATAAACGGAAATTAACCTTTGTTTAATTATAGTTTGATTCGCTTAAATTTTAACTCTGGACGCGATAAAGGTTGAAAAACCTCACTATTTAACTTCGATTCACTAACTCTCCAGGTAGCCGCTTATCCTAGCCCTTATATCTTTTCGATTCCTTCAAAACCTATATCTACAGGCGTCTCTCGACCAAAGATCTTCACGTTTACCGTAACTTCTTCCGCTTCTTTGTCGATTGCGGTGATCTCGCCGGTAAAGTCGGCGAACGGTCCTTCAACTATTTCAACCACCTCGCCAACGTCAAAGTCGACCTCTATTCGCGGAGTACTGGGCGCCGTAGGGGCCTCTATAAGTCCGGCAAGCCTTTTCACTACTTTCATTTCCTTGCCCCGGATGGGGATCGGGTGATAGCGAGACCCTACAAACCTCACAGCTCCTCTTATATCATCGACGAGATCGATCATCTTCTCTTCCGGTAGATCCATTTTCATAAAGACATAACCGGGGAAGAGTCTTCGTTTCTCCACGGGTTGTACTGTCACGACCCGCTTATCTTTGTACTCCTTTACCTTTACCATTCCGGACGAACGAGAATCGATCACGTCCTCGTTTTCCATCCTGTCGCCTTCCTCGAACTCGTCTCCTTCCTTTACCTTTACCAGGTAACGTTCAGGGATTATCTTTTCTTCTTCCGATCCGTCTTCCAGAATGAATTCTATTCGCTTGACTCGGTCCCGAAGCGCTATCTTCCCTTTTACGTTTACGACAAACTTTTCTTCCTTGTCGGAGGTCAATGGCACCCCCGATCTAATCTTTTCACCCTTCCGAATATCCCTTCGAATCCTTTTCTCCGTGGGAATCAGGTACGTCTCTTCAGTCCTGTTTGTCATTTCCACTATGACTCTCTGAAGCGTCTCGACCTCGGAGACCATGCAATCCCAGTCGAGGTGTTTGGGCGGCTTTCGGGCTATTGGTTCTCCCCTTGACAGCCTCTGGTTTGGTTCAACCAGAAGATCGTAGCTATAGGGAATCCGGTATTCGTTGGACTTTCCTCGCCTGCTCCTGGAAGTAATAACTTCTTCAATAGGAACGACGCAATACTGGCGCTTTCCGTTCTGTTTAAAGCTTTCTACGTTGCCCTCCAACCCGCGGTTTTCTATCCGACGCTCTATTTCCTCTTTTACCTTGAGTTCCGATCCCGCGTAGGTCTGGATGGCGTACCATTTTTTCATAATTAACCACTTGCTCCCCGTTTAACGAGAGAAATTTTGTCGCAATACCGACTGAGAAAGTTCAAGCGGCTGTTACAAGGATAAGATCTGCTGGATGATGTTCTTGTAAACCAAGTCGATACCACCGATATAAGCTGATAACAAAATGACCATCCCGAGAATAAGAACGGTCATCGTTACTACTTCGGTTTGGGAAGGCCAGCTTACCTTTTTTATTTCCGACCTAACGTTCCGTAAAAATCCAACTAAAGTATCTAACCACTTCAACTTATTGAAACACCTCGATATCCTTCTGGCAGGCCCGGGAGGACTTGAACCCCCAACCTTCGGATTTGGAGTCCGGCGCTCTGCCAATTGAGCTACAGGCCTGTAATCCTATCTACTCTACCTATTTCTCCTTGTGAACGGTATGGGCATCACACCATTTACAGTGCTTTTTCAGCTCGATTTTGTCGCTATCGTTGCGAGGATTTTTGACTGTATGGTAATTATGCCTTCCGCATTCACTACAAACCAAAATGACCTGTTCTTTATGCATCAAAACCGTTCCTCTTGTCTAAAACCTGGTTATTCAAGAATTTCGGTAACTACTCCCGCACCTACTGTCTTTCCACCTTCACGAATGGCAAACCTTAGCCCTTCTTCCATGGCGATATGATCGATCAGGCTTCCCTCGAGAGTCACGTTATCTCCGGGCATAACCATTTCCACTTCATCCGGCAACTCAATAGTACCGGTTACGTCGGTCGTTCTAAAGTAGAACTGGGGCTTGTACCCGTCAAAGAAAGGTGTGTGCCTTCCCCCCTCGTCCTTGCTCAAAACGTAAACTTCCGCTTTGAACTTGGTATGGGGTGTAATGCTGCCGGGCTCTGCCAGAACCTGTCCTCGTTCGATATCTTCCTTGTCTATTCCCCGAAGCAGTACACCTACGTTGTCACCGGCAATAGCTTCGTCCATAGTCTTGTTGAACATCTCGAGACTTGTAGCCACAGTCTGAACTATATCGCCGTGAAGTCCGACGATCTCTATTTCGGACTGGGGAGTAATCTTACCCCGCTCAACACGACCGGTAGCAACTGTACCTCTCCCTTTGATGGAAAAGACGTCCTCAACCGGCATCAGGAATGGTTTATCCTCGTCACGGTCAGGAAGCGGTACGTATTCGTCCAGCTTATTGACCAGTTCCATTATAGGCTTGTTTACCTCTGATTCCGGATCCCCGTCGCTCTCCATAGATTCCAGAGCGGATCCCCGGATAATCGGCACTTCGTCTCCCGGAAATTCGTATTCGTTGAGTAGTTCCCTTACTTCCATTTCCACCAAATCGATTAACTCGGGATCGTCAACCATGTCCGTCTTGTTGAGGAAAACCAACATAGCAGGTACGCCAACCTGGCGAGCCAGCAAGACGTGTTCGCGGGTTTGAGGCATGGGTCCGTCCGTAGCCGAGACCACCAAAATAGCCCCATCCATCTGGGCCGCACCGGTGATCATGTTTTTAACGTAATCCGCGTGACCGGGAGCATCTATGTGGGCATAGTGTCTATTTTCGGTCTCGTATTCCACGTGTCTGACGGCAATGGTGATTCCTCTCTCCTGCTCCTCAGGCGCATTATCGATGTCGGTGAACTCTTTATTTTCTGCCAGACCCTGATTGGCCAGTACCTTGGTCATAGCAGAAGTAAGAGTCGTCTTTCCATGGTCAATATGTCCAATCGTCCCAATATTCAGGTGCGGTTTATCCCGCTCAAAATGTTCTTTTGCCATCGTGTACCTCCTAAAATTTGGAATAATATCTAAACTTTATTTCCAGACGGTTAACCAGATGAACAAATATTCGTCCTGGAGCCCGCGGCCGGATTCGAACCGGCGACCTTCCCATTACCAACGGGATGTTCTACCGCCTGAACTACACGGGCACCTCTGAATTATAAAATGGTATTGCAAAACTTCCACCGTCTCAACCGACGGAAACGGCTAAAGCAAGATGCAAGAACTGGTGGAGGGGGAGGGATTTGAACCCCCGAAGGCACCTGCCAACGGATTTACAGTCCGCTCCGTTTGGCCACTTCGGTACCCCTCCATGATTCAGATTAAGTTCCCAAACCTAACTATCGGCGGATACGACTCTACTTCACCCTTGGAGCCGGCGGCCAGACTCGAACTGGCAACCTGTCGATTACAAGTCGACTGCTCTGCCGATTGAGCTACACCGGCTAAGAGCAGAAGAATTTTACTGAAATGGTTTCTATATGTCAACGGCAAAAGGGTCAGCTGGCTTTTATCCAGACGTTCCTCGACCTCGGCCCGTCGAATTCTGCGAAAAATATTCCCTGCCAGGTACCCAGCTGGAGACTTCCGTTCTCGACGAAAATCCGGGAGGTATTGCCAATCAAACTCGACTTTATATGGGCGTCAGCATTTCCTTCCCTGTGGCGATATCCTTTTCCTCGAGGAGCAATCTCCTTCAGCTGACTTTCTATATCTTTTGCCACATCGGGATCGGCCGATTCGTTTACAGTTATCCCAGCCGTAGTATGAGGCACGTAAAGGACACAGGTCCCGTCCTCAAGTCCAATTTCGTTCACCGCTTTTTTTACCTTCGATGTTATATCCTTCAGTTCCTCCCGGGAAGATGTACTTACTTTTACTTCTCTCACGTTAAACCACCTCCGCCAGAGACTCCCTGAGGGCCTCGCCATCCTCAACCTTACCAACTTTAACGATCATCTTTTGTTCGTCCGCCTCCCCGGCACTGAGCAGGCTGAGCAGCTTGACCTCCTGATCATTCAAAACTGAAATTACTTTCTCTACGTCACCCGGTTCGTGACAGGGTAGCGTTATCCAGAAACCCCCCTGACCGAAGTTAAGCAAGTCCGAAAATTTCTCAAATAGCCTGCCGGGAGTGAGAACCCCCACAAGTTTCCGCTCGGAATCGACCACCGGCAGCACCATAAGGCTATATTCCCTAATAGTGCTTACCGCCTTGTCTATCGTATCCGTTTCTTCTGCGTGGAGGGTCGATCGAGAAAGGTAGCTATCGATTGACTTTTCTCCGGGTTGATCCTTGATAGAATCGTAGGTCAGGAAACCCACCAGCTTCTCCTCGTCGTCCACGACGAAGATTATACGAAAGTTGTTCTCTTCCATTAGCTCCCGCGTTTCGGCGACTGACTTCCCTTCCCGGGCCGACGCAGGATCTTCCTTGAGAAATTCTCTAACTAGCATCTTATTCACCGATCAAGTATATCCGAGGCTATATTGCTCGGAACTTTCTTATACCTGACAAACTCCATCTGGAAAGAAGCCTTTGCCTGGGTCAACGACTTCACCCTCGTAGCGTAGTTCATTACTTCCGCCTGTGGTACCTCGGCTTCTATCACCGTGTAGCCTTCGGAAGTATTTGAACCCATTATCCTGCCTCGCCTTCCGTTGAGGTCACTAATAATGTCCCCGGTAAAGTCGCCGGGAGTAGTAACCTTTACCTTCATTATCGGCTCCAGAAGAATAGCACCCGCCTGTTCCACAGCTTTGTTGCACGCCTCTCGCCCGGCTATCTTGAAGGCCATCTCAGAAGAATCAACCGGGTGATGATCTCCGTCGTAGACAGTTGCCTTGACGTCCGTTATCGGATATTCCTCGTCCAGAGCTTCCTTAATTCCTTTCTCCACTCCGGGAATAAATTGAGTCGGGATGTTGCCGCCTTTTATTTCGTTGACGAATTCGAAACCCGACCCCCTGGGCAGCGGAGACAACCTTAAATAGACCTCCCCGTACTGTCCTCGGCCACCTGACTGTTTCTTGTGTCGGTATTTGGTATCGGCTTCCCTGGCAATGCTTTGCTTGTAGGGAACCTTGGGTTCGGTCATATCTATCTCGACGTTAAATCCGTTCTTGAGCCTTTCCTTGAAAATCTCGAGGTGGTTGGCGCCCATTCCGGAAAGGATCATCTCTTCCGTAACGTCATCCCTGTGATAGGTAATCGTCGCTTTGTTAGCCACCAGCTCCTTCAGTGCCGTACTCATTTTACTCTCGTCTTCCCTGCTCTTTGGCTTTACGGCTCTATCGTATACGGGACCGGGAAAGTCAACGAACTCAATTTCTTCTTCACCCGTATCAGTGAGTGTGTCCCCGAGGGCAATATCATCCAGCTTGCCAAGTGCAACCACGTCCCCCTGCAGGGCCTCGTGAACGCTCTCCTGATCGCCACCGAGATATCTATACATATCTGTAACGTCCACGTCCTGGCCGGTTCGAAGATTTCTAAGAGACGCTCCTTCCTGTAGTTCTTCTCCATAGACTTTTACGAAGGCTAACTTACCGAGGTAAGGGTCGGAGAGCTTGTTGAATACGAGCAGATCCGATCTCCCGCCCGAGTCGGGCGTGAATTCGGGGACTATCTCGGTCATCTTCTCTAGAAGCACATCAACACCTTTCCCTTTTTCAACGGAAGAAACGAAAACGGGTGCGAACTCGTCGTCCTTAAACCCGGAAACCAGCGCCCTATCCATATCTTCTTCTGTTATTTCCTCTTCCTCCAGGTACTTCATCATAAGCTCGTCGTCGACTTCCGCAAGGGACTCCAGCAGGTTCTCTCTTTCCTCTTCCAGTTCGTCTTCCAGTTGATCGGGTATTTCTTCTTCCTTCCCCTCGAAGTAAACCGCCTTTTCCTCTAACACGTCGACGAACCCGACGAACTCCCCTTCTTTTTGGATCGGAATCTGGAGGACGACGAAGTTCTTGTCGAATTGCTCTCTTAGGTCCGCTATTACTCCCTCGAAATCGGCTTCCTCCTTGTCCATCTTGTTAACGAGTATACCGGTGGGCTTTTCGTGATTCTGAGATACGTTCCAGACCTTCTCCGTATGTGCCTGAACTCCCTTTTCGGAATCCAGCAACATCAAGGAGGCCTCGGAGGCAAAAACTCCCTTGTATACTTCTTCCACGAACTCCTCTGCTCCTGGAGTATCAAGCAAGTTCCAGTTTTGTCCTTTGTATTTAAACGACCCGACCCCGAGGTCTATCGAGTGGCCGTGGTCCTTCTCCTCCTGCGACGGATCAAAAGTAATATCGCCGTCAATTCCACTTATTCTCAAGAATCTTTCCGCCAGTTTTGACTTTCCCGTACTGGAGTGCCCAAGTAAACTCAAGGATTTAGAATTAGCCATGAAACTACCACCTCAACGTGCCTTTATTATTTATCTTCTCGAAACTAAAATGCTATCGAAAACAAAGTTCAAAGGAGTATAGCAGAGTCGAAAAAACCGTGCAAGAGGAAGATAATCCAGAAAAACTCTGCAGAAGGATCATCGCCCGCTCGCGGACATCTTCGGGTCAAGCACGTCTCTCAAGCTATCGCCAAGTAAGTTAAACCCGAACACCGTTAGGACAATCGCCAGACCGGGAAACACTGCCATCCACCACGCTACCGTCATATAAGACTGTGCGGACTGAAGCATTGCACCCCAGCTGGGAGTCGGGGGCTTCACCCCAAATCCTAGAAAACTCAACCCTGCAACTACGATGATGTTGATTCCAATTCTCATAGTAGTTACTACCAAAAGGGACGCCATGGAATTCGGAAAGATATGATTAAATAGTTTTCGGAAGTCCCCTGCTCCTGTCGCCTCACAGGCCATAATGTAATCCTCCTCCCTCACGGAAAGGACCTCGCTACGAATAATCCTGGCAGCCTGAAGGCCGTATATCCCTAGAACAATTATTATCTGCATCACACCGGCTCCAAAGACGCTAAGGATAAGAAGGGCAAAAATGATATAGGGGATGGAATTTAGGACTTCCAAAAACCGCATAAGGCTAGAGTCAATTATACCCTTGTAATATCCTCCCAGCAGTCCCAGTAGACCCCCAAATACCATGTTAAGAAGGGTAGCGCCGCCCCCCACTCCCAGAGCAACCCTGGAGCCGTAAATAATCCTGCTTAAGATATCTCGGCCGAAATTGTCCGTCCCCAGAGGATGCCCCCCTCCGCCCGGGCCGGTAACCGTATGCATTAGATCCATCTTCAGTGGCTTATAAGGAGCAACAATAGGTGCAAATAAGGCACCCCAGACCACTAACACAACTATGAACGCCCCCACCAGTCCTTTCTTATGGCGCATAAATCCCCGGGCCGCCCTGGTCCAGTACCCCCCCGATTCTTGCTTCAGGAAGGATCTCCGTATCCCGACATAACTTAGGACCCAGAAACTCAGAATAAATAGGACTGAAGCCCAGGTAGCAATAACGTGGTCTAAAGCGCCTCCAAACCAGGCCATTCTATTGTTAAACAGACCCACAATCAGGACAACGATCTGCACCGTTGCAAAAGAAGACAGCAAAATTCCCGCCTTCACTTTCCTCTCGTTAAAATGACCCAATCCTGGAAATATTAATGACAGTATAAAGGTCAACCTGGAGAGTTTCTTTCGTTTCCGCTGTAGTTTTGCTTCTTCAGTCATAAGTTATCCTCGGATCGGCGTAAGCATAAAGAATGTCGACTATCAGATAAGACAACACGTAACCAAAAGACATCAACAGCGTCAGAGCAAATATGACGGCAAAATCCCTCCTGTTAATGGAACTAATCATCAACCTACCCAAACCGGGCCATGCCGTGGTCGTCTCTGTCAGTACTGCTCCGGCAACAATAGTCCCGACCATCATGCCCACGTTCGTCATCACGGGCAACACCGCGTTCCGGAATGCATGGCCAAGGATAACAACGCTCTCCTTCAATCCCTTAGAACGGGCCGTGGTTATATAGTCCTCTCTCAGGACTTCGAGCATGCTGGATCGGGTGAGCCTCGTGTTCATCGCCATCTGGACAGACGATAATGCAAGCATCGGAATAACGATGTGTCTCAGCCCATCCAAAGTAAATATCGAAAACCCCCACAAGGTTGCTCCCCTCCCGGAAACCGGCAAAGCATCCAGCTGAATGCTCAACAACAGCATAAGCATAAGCGCCGTCCAAAACACTGGAGTTGAAATGCCAAGAAGTGCAACTGTGGTAACCGTATAGTCAGCGGGAGAGTCCTGCCAGATCGCCGAAATTATCCCGGCCGGGATTGAGACAATCGTCGCAAGTATGACTGCGAAAAGTCCCAGCTCCAGGGACGCGGGGAACCTTTCGGCAATTATCGATATAACGGGCTGTTTATAGGCGTAAGACTTTAGTGTACCGTTGAACAATTTCTTCACAAACGTAAGGTACTGCATATGTATTGGTTTATTAAGACCCAGGTCCTGGCGAATAGCTTCAAGCTCCTCCAAGCTGGTACCCGGACCGGCTAGAACGGTAGCGGGGTCACCGGGGGCGAGCTGTAGCAAACTAAATATCAGCACGCTCACGACAAAAAGGACCAGGACTATCTGGCCTATCCGTCTAATAATATAAGAAGTCATAAATCCCTCTCTCACCTTGTCTTTTTATTCGGTAAGTTCGTGCCAGCTAAATCAAAATATAACCAAGGAGGCCGGTAACCAGCCCCCTTGGTTTACTGATCCTTAATTTTGAACTTATAAAAATCCAATTAACACTGAATTCTTATTGTTCTATCCATACGTTCCTGAACGGATTAACCAGAGGCATGGTGCTCAGCGGATCCGGTTTATAGTCGCGTACTCTGCTATTCACGCCTCGCGTCTCGATCTGATGATAGGCCGGGATGTGGACGTACTCGGACATTACCCGGCGCTGAAGCTCCACGTAGAGTTCTTCCCTTTCTTCCTGATCCATTGTTGTCTGGGCCTTCATGGTTCTATCCTGTACCAGTGGGTCATAGTAGAACGACATGTTATTCGCGGCTCCCAGAATTGCGTTGTCCCTGGTTTCAAACATGTAGTAGGTAAATGCATTCGGATCGGGAGATCCTGACCAACCGAGGATGAATATGTCGACCTCAGATCCCAGCGGATCGTCGTCTCCACGGTAAAGGAGATCCAGGTAAGCACCCCACTCCAGAGGCTGTGTTTCTGCCTTCAAACCGTGATCCCTGAGGTTCGTAACCATAATGGTCGCCAGTCTCTTTCTGTTGTCATCTGGAGGAGAGTAGACGGTAACGGTCTTGTCCTCGTCAAGCACGCCTTGCTTTTCAAGTGTATCAAAGAGCTCAGCAGCCCTTTCGTCGTTCTCCTCGAGAGCGACGTTGTTTTTAAGGTGTTCTCTATCGTTTGCCCAGAGGGTAGGCGGGATGGCTCCATAGGCTCTCTCGGCGGTTTTCGCCGTGGAGTTAAATATGGAATTTATTGCGTCGGTCATACTAAAGCTCATGTAGACCGCTTTCCGGAACTGTTTGTTCTTGTAAGGTTCACGACTCATGTTAAACGCCACGTAGAAGTAATTCAGGCCAGGTGTCTGCATGACGTTAACGTCTTCCATATCTCGGAACTTAGGTACCTGGACCGGTTCCATGGTATCCGTAATATCGACCCCGCCTTTCTGAAGTTCCAGCATCATCGTTGAAACCTTCGGTATGGGTCGGAATATAATCTTGTCGACGTTGACGTCCTTAAGCCAGTAATCATCGTTCTTTTCCAAGGTAATGTGGTCACCTTTCTTCCACTCTACAAACTCGAAAGGTCCGCTACCTACGGGATTTTGGTTAAATTCTTCCCTGCCCATTTCCAAAAAGGTGTCTTTGGGCACAATCGCGAACGTCTCCGCGACGAGTCCTGGCGCATACGGAGCCGAGTCTTCTTTTACTACAAATTTTACTGTATACTCGTCGACAATCTGAACTTCCCTCAACCAGGAAAATTCCGAGGCGTTAGGGGATCCGTTTTCAGGGTTTATTATCCAGTTAAAGGTAAACGCAACGTCCTCAGCAGTAAGCTTCTCTCCGTTGTGAAATTCAACCCCTTTGTTTAGATGGAACACGATCTCGGACATATCTTCGGAATATTCCCAGTCCTTTGCTATGTACGGTTTCGGTTCCATGGTCTCGGGATCCAGAGCCAACAGTTCGTCAAAAACCTGATTCGTTACGTAATTGTCGTAAACCGCGTTCATCACCATCGGGTTCAGGTCTTTAAAGTTCTGTCCCGAGGCAATGGTCAGTGTACCGCCTTTTTCCGCTTCCTGGGCTCCCGCCATCAGACCGAATCCCAGCGCGAAGACAACAACCAGAGCTAAAACGGACAATTTCTTCATAAAAATACCTCCTAAAGTTCGATATTGGATGAAAGCAACTTCTTCTTTTCCAAAATCTCAACCTTTACCGCCTTTTGTACCAACTATCACCCCTCCGATAAAATTTATAGTTCTGTGCAATTTATCTTATTAACATAGTAAGCGTTTTGCAAATTCCTCCCCGGACGGGTAAAGAGATCTTCCTACCAAACTACGCTGATTCGACGTCCTGGTTGAAAAAAGAGCGACGCCTAGTTAAGATTTAGCAGTCTGGTGGTGTGAGTGCTAATTCATGAAAAACCGAAAGGAACTTATATTAAAAGAAATCGTCGACGGATATATTGAAACCGGGGAGCCAATTTCTTCGAAGATGATTCTGGAAGAATACGATCTGGACTATTCCTCGGCCACGGTAAGAAACGACATGCACGAACTGGAGGAAGAGGGCTACCTTAAAAAGCCCTACACCTCCGGAGGAAGAGTCCCAACGATCGAGGGTTACCGTTACTTTGTAAGCTGGCTTATCGAACTTTCAGAACTTTCGGGGGAAGAACAGAGAGCAGTAGTAGAGGCATACGAGTTCGAACAACAAAATACTGAACGGCTGCTTCGGAATACGGCGACTCTGCTGGCAAACATTACCGGGTATACCGGGTTCGTTCTGGGTCCCGATCTGGAAGAACGGGAAGTAAAATACTTTACCTTAACCCGGCTCGACGAAACCCACCTGATGGCAATACTTGTTACGGATATAGGGCTGGTTGAAAACAGGGTAATTGAGTCGGATAGAAAAATTAGCCAGGAAGAACTGGACAGGATCAATCCAATGCTTTCGGATAGGTTAGAAGGAACCCAGTTGAAACACCTGAAAGAACTAAAAGATATAAACCTGAACGAAGAAGGATGGTACGACAAATTGACCAGGGATTCATTCCTGTTGATAAGGAGCTTCCTGCGGGAACGGAGCGAGAGGAGACTATATCTGGAAGGTACGCTCAACATCCTGGGAAACGGAGCCGGGGAAGAACAGGACCCGGAAAAACTCAGAAAGGTTTTCGGTTTTTTAAATGAAAATAGCCTGGCCAGGATAACGGAGTCCTGCAAAGACAAAGATAACCAAATAACTGCTATAGTAGGGCTCAACGACGGATCGGACGAGTCAGACTTATTGCCTTACAGCCTGATAATCAAGAGACTGGTAAACTGCTCGAGTTCTCTGGGGATCGTGGGGCCAATCAACATGGATTACAGCAAGTCATTCTCGACAGTGCAGTACATCGGCAGCAGGCTGGACACTTTGCTCACAGCCGGAAATAAGAACTAAATGGAAAGGGGTGATAGAAGTGGCCAAAAGTACCGAGGAAAAAACGGATAAAACTGACGAAGAATACCTTGACCTCGAGAGTACTGAAGAAGACCGGGAAGATCAGCCAGACCGGGAGTCAGAAACTGAGGACGAATCGGCCAGATTAGAAGAACTGGAGGAAGAATTGAAGGAGAAAGAGGAAACGATTCAGGAACTGAAGGACAGAATCAGGCATCTAAAAGCAGACTTCGACAACTATAGGAAAAGGCAGACGAGCAAGAAGGACGAAAAGGTTACCAGGGAAAAAGGCGAACTCATAAAGGACCTCGTACCACTTTACGATAACCTTGATAGAGCCTTCAAGAGCTTCGAGAAGAACGACGACAAGGACTCTTTCGTAGAAGGGGTGGAGAAAATATACGCTCAGTTCGCCGAGTTTCTTGAAAAAAGAGATATCGAACCGATAAAGGCAGAAGGTGAAAAGTTCGATCCAAAAAAGCACGAGGCTTTAATGAAGGTTGAGTCGGATGACCACAAGCATAACGAGATAACTGAAGAGTTCGAACGGGGCTACACTTACAAGGACAAGGTGCTAAAACCCAGTAAAGTAAAGGTAAATATCAAACCCTCGGATTCCGAGGGCAACGGAGATAATTAACCCAGAAAATATGGGAGGTAGAAAATAATGGCTAAAGAAAAAATTATCGGGATAGATCTAGGGACTACTAATTCATGCGTTGCCGTACTGGAGGGGGGAGAGCCCGAGGTACTTACCAACGCCGACGGAAACAGGACGACCCCTTCCGTAGTGGCCTTTACGGACGAAGGAGAAAGACTGGTCGGAGAAACGGCCAAACGACAGGCGATCACAAACCCAAATCGGACGGTGAAGTCTATAAAACGGAGGATGGGCGAGGACTACGAAGTCAAGATATCCAAAGACGGCACGGAGAAGTCTTACACGCCCGAGCAGATCTCCTCGATGATCCTGAGGAAGATCAAGGAAGACGCTGAGGAAAGAATAGGTCGCGAGGTAAAGAAAGCGGTCATTACGGTACCTGCTTATTTCAACGACAGTCAGCGCCAGGCGACAAAGGACGCGGGTAAGTTAGCGAACCTGGACGTAGAGCGGATCATTAACGAACCGACTGCTGCGTCGCTTGCCTACGGGCTTAAGGACGAATCGGATCAGACGATACTGGTTTACGACCTGGGCGGAGGAACTTTCGACGTATCCATACTCGAACTGGGAGACGGAGTATTCGAAGTCGTAGCAACTGACGGAGATACCAAGCTCGGCGGTGACGACTTCGACCAGAGGATAATCGACTGGCTAGTCGATCAATTTAAGAGCAAAGAGGGCATCGACCTCTCCGAAGACCCGAGTGCGCTACAGCGACTCAAAACGGCGGCGGAAGAGGCCAAAAAAGAACTCTCTACAAGGAAAGAGACTACGATCAACCTACCCTACATTACCGCCGACCAGAGTGGACCGAAACACCTGGACGAGAAGCTGACGCGGGCCAAGTTCGAGAGCATGGTAGACGATATGCTCTCCCGGACCATGGATATCCTGGAGTCCACGCTATCGGAAGCGAGCATGGACAAGGACGACATAGATCAGGTCGTCCTCGTGGGAGGTTCGACGAGAATTCCCAAGGTCCAGGAACTAATAGAACAACACATCCCGGGCAAAATTAACAAGGAAATAAATCCCGACGAAGTAGTGGCAAGAGGCGCCGCCATTCAGGGTGGAGTCCTCGCGGGAGAGGTAGACGACCTCGTACTTCTGGACGTCACTCCGCTGACGCTGGGGATCGAGACGCTGGGTGGAGTTACAACGCCCCTCATAGAGAAAAACACGACTATCCCAACTGAAAAGACCAAGACATTCTCAACGGCAGAGGACAACCAGACGACCGTAGACATCCACGTAGTCCAGGGAGAACGCAAGATGGCCGAAGACAACAAGAGTATCGGGCGATTCCAGCTTACCGGCATACCGCCGGCTCCACGAGGAACGCCCCAGATCGACGTGACGTTCAGCATCGACGCGGACGGCATACTTCACGTCTCGGCCGAGGACAAAGGAACTGGCAAGTCGGAATCCGTAACGATAGAGGAACCTTCCAGGCTCTCGGAAGAAGAGATTGAACAGATGAAAGAAGAAGCCGAGAAGCACGAAGAAGAGGACAAACGCAAGTCAGAACGGATAGAGACGAAGAACAAGGCCGACCAGCTCATCTACTCGACCAGGCAGAGCCTGGAAGAACTTGGCGATCAGGTAGACGAGGAAACGAAATCCAAAGTCGAGGAAAAGATAGATAACCTAGAGAAACTCGTAGAGGAAGACGCCTCGAAAGAAGAGATCGAAGAGGGAATAGAGGAGCTAAACGAAGCCGCCCAGGAAATAGGTAAGGCCGCTTACGAAGGCGATCAGGGCGGGCCCGGAGCAGGTCCCGGAGGTGCAGCAGGTCCCGGAGCAGGCGGTCCTGGTGGACCCGGTGGTCCCGGTGGTCCCGGAGGACCGGCACAGGGTGGAAGTACCGGTGAAGACGACAATTACGTTGACGCCGAATACGAAGAACCAGAAGACGAAGAGTAAGACCTGAAACTTTGACACCAACAATCAATAAAGAGGGCCGGTATTTATGCCAAAAGACTATTACGACGTACTGGACGTAGACGAGGACGCCTCCGAGGACGAGATAAAGAAAGCTTACAGAAAAAAAGCAAAGAAGTACCATCCGGACATGAATCCCGATCTGGATAAGGAAGAAGCGGAAGAAAAATTCAAAGAAGTTACGGAGGCCTACGAGGTCCTTTCGAACCCCGACAAACGGGCCCAGTACGACAAATTCGGCCATACCGGTCCTTCTCAGGGATTCGACTTTAACAACCAGGACTACGAGCGGGCGCGTAGCGCGTTCAGCGACAGTTCGTTCGACGACATTTTCGATATGTTCTTTGGAGGAGGAGGCGGCGGCAGGGGTCGAAGAAGGTCCCAGACGGCCGCCCAAAAAGGTGAAGACCTCCAGAGAAAGCTACGAATTTCTCTGGAAGACGCTGCTAAAGGGACCCGGGTAAAATTCTCTATTCCAAGGTTTGTCGAGTGTGACCGCTGCAACGGCAGTGGGGTAAAGCCCGGTTCGTCAAAACGAACCTGCTCCCACTGTAACGGCAGAGGCGAGATTAGGCAGAAACAACAGACCATGCTGGGAAGTTTCGTCAATGTTCAGGTCTGCCCCAAGTGTGGTGGAAGCGGAGAAGTAATCGACGAACCATGTACGAAATGTCGCGGCGAGGGTCGGACAAAGGAAAAGACCGAGATTTCCGTAAAAGTCCCTCCGGGAGTCAAAGACGGTTCCAGGCTGAGAATTAAAAGAAAGGGTAACGTCGGGCGACAGGGCGCCCCGATGGGAGATTTGTTTATAACGGTAGACGTAAAGAAACACGATACCTTTATTCGAAAGGGAGACGATATCCTAACCACGGTTCCCGTTCAGTTTACTCAGCTGACTCTCGGTGACACTATAAAAGTCCCCACCCTCGACGGGGTCGAGGAAATCGAGCTAGAGCCGGGAACTCAGTCGGGAGAAAAGATCAGGCTAAGGGACTACGGGATTCCTCATTTAAATAGTCGTGGCCAGGGAGACCAAATAATAAGGGTAAAGGGAGTAACTCCGACCGATCTCGGGCCCGAGGAAAGAGAACTCATGGAACGACTGAACGAACTCCTCGACAACCCAATGGGAGACAATTCAGATGAAAGGGAGTCATTTTTCGAAAAACTTAAGAAGTTCCGGGAAGAGTTCAGAAAGTAGCACCAACTCAGTTCTTTCACCAGGGGCGGATTTATCAGTCTGACCCGAATAACTACCCTCTGCCACTTGTCTGGCAACTGATTTAACCTTTAAAACTTAGCAGGAAAGGTAAACCGGCAGCCAGGTAAGTGGCAGAGAGCATGCAGTAAAATGAAGTCAACCTTCATAAACCAAAATTGTGCGGTTTTGATTTGTTAAATTAACAGGGAAGAGTTAACCGAAGGACTTATTTGATAAACGGGAGTTGGTCCAGCACCCAGTTTAATATGGACTTCAAAAATGAAACCAGTATACAGAAGAGGTTTTTT
>JAIPHJ010000027.1 GCA_021735245.1 Candidatus Bipolaricaulota bacterium | reverse complement strand
CAATTCGCTCTGCTCGTTAAAGTTTGATACGGGTCCAAGACCAGTTCCGAATTGACTGCTGGGTGCTGGGTCTTCTTTTGTAAAAGAACAAAGTCCGTAGTTAAACCTGTTTTTCTACAAGCCCCGTCCCTTGGGGCGGGGTTCTTGACTGTCGTCGGCCCGGTTTTTGGCCGGGATTCGTATTTCCCGAGAACTGGTTTATCGAGCCTCTGTTAAATCTTCGAAAACCGTCGGCGCTATTTCGGACAGACGGGCGAGGAACCCTTCGGCCAGGTCCCTGATCTCCCACTGTGCTTCCTTGCCCCCTCTCAGTTCGATGATGTGCCGGAATTCTCTGAAGTTGGTCTTTAGATAAAGGGAGGTTTTGCTCCCGATCGGGAGGAGAAACCTCGCGTCTTCTTTCGGCACGCCTTCGTCCAGGGCTTTCTGGTAGAGGTCGTGGCTCTTTGTTATCCCTTCCCTGTATTCGTCGGCCAGACCTGCTTCTTTGACCGATTGGGGAATTACTACCTCTTCCTGGTTTTGTTTTACGTATCTCATCGATCGGACCATGAAGCTAACCAGCCTGTGTCTGGTTAGCTGGGCAAGACAGCTTCGGCTTATTCCCTCCACATAGAACGTAGCGCCCGAGAACTCGAAGGGCGACCAGTGTCCCCAGTCCCGGAGTTTTCTTATTAGCTCTTTGTCTTCCTCGGACGAATAGTCTTTTTCTTCTCCGGTGGTTTGGTGCGAAATTCTTGCTGCCCGAGCAATCATGGACTCCGGACGATCCGTATGGCGAACCAGCTCGATTTTCATATCTTTGCCACCTCAATGCCCTCCTGGTCCTGGTACTTTCCGTTTCTGTCACCGTAGGTCGTTATGGGTCGTTCACCCCGGAAGAATACCACTTGAGCTATGCCTTCGTTGGCGTAAATTCTTGCCGGAAGCGGAGTCGTGTTCGAAATTTCAATGGTTAAAAATCCCTTCCAGCCCGGCTCTATCGGCGTCATATTGACTATTATGCCGCATCTTGCGTAAGTACTTTTTCCGACCACGAGCCCGAAAAGATCGTCTGGCATATCGAACTTTTCAAGGGATTTCCCAAGACAGAAGGAATTTGGCGGAATCAGGCAACTTTCGCCTTTTACCTGGACAAAAGCGTCTTCGTTGAATTCCTTCGGGTTGATTTCCGTGGAGTGTACGTCGGTAAAAATGCGGAATTCGTCGTCGATTCTGATGTCGTAACCGAACGAACCCAGCCCGTAGCTTATCTTCCCGTCGGATTGTAGTTCTTTTACGAACGGAGTGACCGGCTCGACCTCAGATATCTCCTCGTCATTCAATAACATGATTTCAGAGCCCCCGGTTAGGTTATTTTGTGCTATTCGCTGCCTCGAGACCAACTTCCTGAGACATTATACAGGAAATAGTCACTGCTGTTTTAGCAACTTAGCTGTTCCACTCGCTGAGTGTTGACTGAAAAAACAAACCAAATCTCGCTTCTAAATATGCTTTACAAATAACACTACTCTTTCGAGTTATCCTGCCAAACCGTAAATATAGGTTTGTATCCCTAATCTTAACTTAAACAGGGGAGAGGGACAAACCGAGGCTGTTGCAACCGGGTAGGGCTATAGTTATCATTCCCGGTGATGAATACGGCAAACTTTATTACGTCTATAAGATTAGTTCTGGTACCTTTAATCGTCGTGGCGCTCGTTAGAGGGAGCGACTGGTGGGCGCTGGGTTTCTTAACGGTTGCTCTTGTATCAGACCTGATAGACGGTTTAGTCGCTCGAAAGATGGATCAGATTACGGAGCTGGGCCAGGTTCTCGACCCTCTGGCTGACAAGACACTGTTCCTCTCCCTTTTTGGCTACTTTGCCTGGGCTGGCAGGATCCCCGTAGTTGCTTTTTTCCTCCTTCTCTTACCGTATTTCGCCCTGATCCTGGGCGGTGGAGTTATGTATCGATACCGGGGGAAGGTGGTTCAGGCCAATTTCTGGGGAAAAACGAGCTCGGCCCTCCTTACTCTCGGGTTGATTTTCGTTTACTTTCAGCTGCCATACGCCCTTTACTTGATCTATATAGGCATAGCAGCCGCCTTCGTTTCCGCTTTCGTCTACTTTCGGATAGGGGTCGAGGGTAGTATCTCCCCCACCGAGGAGAGCAGTTAATCGGTCAGGAATCCTTAAATTCCTCAGGCTCGGGAGCTTCCAGCGTTAGGTCCGTTCCTTTCTCGGGATGCCTTACCCTGAGCCGTCGGGCGTGGAGCATAAGTCTTTCTCCCGGGGGTCCTCCGTAATAAGAGTCACCGACGATTTTATGGTTGATATAGTTCATGTGGACTCTGATCTGATGGGTCCTTCCTGTCACCGGTTTGACCTTTAGCAGCGTCGAGTCCCCGCGTTCTTCGATTACCCGGAATTCAGTTCTGGCCTCCTTTCCCCCGAGTTTAACCGTCATCCTGGTCCGGTCTTTATTGCTTCTTCCCACCGGAGCGTCTATTAACCCGCTCCTCTCGTCAAAATGACCGTCGACGAGGGCGAGATATTCCTTGTCCACCTCTCGATTCTTGAACTGATCTTTTAGGTCTAAAAACGCTTCGGCCGTTCTTGCCACCACGAGAACCCCGCTCGTTTCCTTGTCCAGTCGGTGAACTATCCCCGGCCTGGTAGGGTCTGGCAGATCCGGAAGGTCGTCGTAAAGAAAGATCAGGCCGTTGGCAAGGGTACCTTTTTCGTGTCCCGGTCCGGGATGAACTACGAGGGAATTCGGCTTGTTGATTCCGATCAAACTGGAGTCCTCGTAAACTACCTCCAGCGGTATGTCCTGAGGAACGAGCGACTTGGAGTCGAAGTTCTCGGGGACTCTAATTTCAACTCTTTCCCCCTTCGAAACCCGGTAACTCGGCTTTATTTGCGAACCGTCCACTTTAACGGAGCCGGTTTTAATCAGTTCCTGCCATTTGCTTCGGGACAGCTCCGGAAGCCGAATCGAGAGAAGCTTGTCGATCCGAATTCCGGCCTCTGTTTTGCCTACGGGAAAGACCTCGGAATAATTGGATAGATTCATTTAGCTCATTCCTTAAGAAATCTTGAGATTGTGTTAGCACCTGCGCAGGGACATTATACTCTACCCTCGATTTCCTTTAAAGTTGAGTTGCTATGCGGAATTTGATATAATCATCCGTAAGTTATGAGTAAAAAACGAGACCAGTTGACGAAGATGGTGGAGGAAGTGCTGGAAGATTTTTCGAGCACTCTGTATTTACTTAAATGGGAGAAGAGGGGCGGGGAATGGGTTCTGGAGCTCCTGATAGAAAAAGAGGGTCCGGTTACCACCTCGGATTGTGCGGACGTGAGCAGCCGAGTTTCCGACGAACTGGATAAGCGAGATTTGATCCAGAAGGAGTATGTTTTACAGGTCTCCTCTCCAGGCGTTGAACGGCCCCTGGTCGAATCCCGTCACTTTAAAGGTGCAATAGGAGGAAGCGTGGAGGTCAATACGTACGGACCGATAGAGAATTCCAGGAACTTCGTGGGAACTTTGAAGAGCTACGACGAGGAGAGCGGAGAGATAGAACTGGAAGTCGACGGGGAATACGTCGAAATTCCAATTAACAACGTGTCCAAGGCGACGACCAGGATGGTTGACGGGGAGTTGAGCTGACGGGACCTGAGCTGGTTGAGAAGGTTAACAGGTGGGTATTAAAATATATTCTCTTTTGATTAGCAGGGGTTTGTCGAGAGCCTTGCAAAAGGATAAAGGTGACTGAAGGAAATATCGTGACCTTCAGGACAGAGGAGAATTGACCCAAGAGGGGTAGTCAATGAATATCGAATTTATAGAAGCACTGGAAGATATGGCCAAGGATAAAGGGATAGAGCGCGACGAGTTATACGAAATGGTTGAAGAGGGACTCCAGGCGGCATACCAGGAGCAATACGATACGAATAAGGATGTCGACGTGGACATCGATCAGAACTCGGGAGACATCTTTATCGAGGGGGAGCAATTCCAGCTGGGTCAGTTCGGTAGAATAGCGTCCAAGAAGGCGGAAGACGTTATTCGTCAGCTAATTCGGGAAAAGCAGAACGAGCTAATGTACGAAACCTACATGAAACGGAAGGGTGAGTTGGTAAACGGGTCGATTCACCGGTTCGAAGGAAGCGACGTATGGTTGAATCTCGGCGAGGTGGAAGCCTTGCTTCCCGGGTCAGAGAGGATACCGGGTGAAAGGTACCAGCAGGGAGATAGTCTAAGGGCTTATCTCTATCGGGTGGAAAAAAAGTCCGGTGGGCTGTTGATCCGAGTTTCCCGGTCCATGAAAGAGTTCGTGGCGAAGTTGATGGAGCTGGAAGTACCCGAGATAGAAGACGAATTACTTGAAATCGTCAAAATAGCAAGAGAGCCGGGAAAGAGAAGCAAGGTCGCGGTCCAGTCCCTCGATGAACAAATAGATCCGGTTGGAACCTGCGTGGGGGCAGGTGGTTCCCGGGTAAAAGAGATTACCGAGGAGTTAAATGGCGAGAAAATCGACGTAATACGCTGGAGTGACGATCGGGAGCTACTTATCCGGAATAGCCTTGAACCCGCTAGCGTTTTGTCGATCGAGTTTAAAGAGAACGACCGAGGGGAGGAGATTGCCAGGGTAATGGTACCTAAAGACGATTTGGCGTACGCTATTGGCCAAAACGGTCAGAACGTAAGATTAACAGTGGATTTGGTGGGCTGTGACATAGACGTAAGGAGTCCCGAGTAAGCGGCCGTATTGATGATCTCCCTATTGGGTCCACGAACGATCTCTACAGTATCAGCCTTAAAAATAAGCCGGGACCTGGTAAGGCCTGGACTGAGCCTGGATGCTGGATAAACTATTAAGGCTTGTATATAGATTAGTTCGCTATAAGGCTTACTGGGTAATAGGAGTTTTCCTGGTAGTAGTTGTCCTTGCCCTTACCTATATATTTCCATTCCCAGTCAGAAGTTCTCTTCTGGATCTCTTACCTCAGAACGATCCCCTGATCGAAGAATATAGAACCAGAGAAGAGACAATTAACAGCACCCAGTACCTTAACGTCGTGCTCTCACTTCAAAATTCCGAAGGTCTCAGCAAATCCGAAAGGGAAGCCCAACTTCTGGAACTCGCCGGAGTGATAAAACCGCTGCTGGAAGAGGCTCAGGAGATAAGATCCGTAAGTTATCGCGGTGAAGGGGATATACCCGAGGAGTACGAATTTTTATATTCTTTAAACTCCAGGACCGTCAGTGAGGCAGGGGAGCTGGAGAACGATCTAGAAGATTTCGCGGGAGAATTAGGTTCCGGGGCTCCCGAGTTTAATCCGGAAGATCCCTACGGTAATTTTGCCGAAAGACTGGCTCAGCTGGAATCGGGGTCGGGGGGTACCGAGGAAGAATTATCCCGACTACTCGAGGCACTGGGTGAGAGGAACGAGGTAGTTCTGGCCGGAATCGACTCCGTGGACGAGTTGAATAACTGGGATAGAAGATTGAAATCACTTCGGGAAGACCTTCGGTCGGTGAGGGAGGAGCGGGCGAATGAGATGGGGGGCGAGTACTTCTCCCCGGATCGAACTACCCTTTTAGTAAAAGCAACCCCCATGCACCCGGAATCACATAACATAGAATTTAGCCGTACCTTGACGGAGGAAGCCAGGGAGGCGGTCGCGGAGGCGAAGAAGAACCCGGTTTTCAAATCCGGGGATTACGCGATGGAGCTTACCGGCTCCTTTGTCATTAACGCCGAGAGAAACTCTGCGCTGAAGGTGGACATGCTCCGGACGACTATCATCTCTTCCGTGGCGGTGATGGTCGCCTTCTTCTTCGCTCTGGGCTCCTTATTTTACTCTGCCCTGATTGCATTTCCTCTTGTGGTGGCAGTAGTGCTGGCCTTGAGCTGGGCCAAGTTCTCGGTCGGCGGGTTTAACCTGTTGACTACGTTTCTTCCCGCCCTTGTTCTGGGGTTAAGTATAGACTACGGAATTCACCTGCTTTTTAGATTTAGCGAGGAAAGGCTAAACGGTCTCACGGTGAGTAAGGCCGTTAGGCTTACGATTCTGCAAAAAGGGAAAGGTATTTTCATCGCCGCCCTGACCACGGCCGCCGTTTTTACTACTCTGATCTTCTCTAGGTCCCAGGGTCTTGTCGAGATGGGTATAATTACGAGCCTGGGTATAATAATATCGTTTTTCGTCTACCTGTTCTTGCTACCCGCCATGGTGGTCACTTTCCAGCGCTGGAGAAGGCGGAGACAGACTGTCGAACTATTCGATTATCGGGCTGCTCTGGGGGGAGCTGTCGGCAAAGCATTAAAATACAGGAAATCAATAATTGCTATCTCGCTGGTAATTTCCCTGTTTGCCTTTCTCGGCGCGACCCAGCTGGACTTCCAGTTTACCGGCAACAACGTTTCAACAGAAGTAGAAAGTGTCCGGGTCCAGGAACGGATCCAGGAAAAGTTCGGGTCTTCCGACACGAGCCTCGGCCCTTCTTTCGTTTTCTTTCCGAATAACATGGAGAAGGTGCGTAAGCTGGAGGAGGGACTGCAGGGGATGGACCTGGTGACTTCGGTTCGGTCGATCAGGGATTACGTCCCCGCCAACCTGGAGGAAGTCAAAAGCTCGACAACCGACCGGAAGGAACTAGAAAAGCTGGATAATTCACTGGCCGGAGTGCAGGAGGTATTGCGGGAGAGAGAGGAAAAGGTCGACCAGCTGGAGTCGATGGTTGCTCAGTTATCGTCAGCTCAGATGAGCTCGACGCTTTCCGGTCGAACAGAGGTTACCGTCCGGTTGAACGAAGTCATAGATCAGTTGCTCGAGATAAGACGGTCCCTGCTCGACCTGGAACGGGAACAGGTACTGAAAACTTTGGAATCCCTGAGGGCTAACCTAAATTATCTAAAAAACGGTATGTCTTCTCTGGGTAAATTACTTAACGGGGATAAAGGGAATATAGTGGAGGCGCTCCCTGAGGAGGTCCGATCCACTTTTACCACGGACAAGGGCGAGTACGTAGTTTTTGCGGGTGTGGATAAATCTATTTACCAGTCGAAAAACCTTAACAGTTTTGTCGATAGTGTTTCCGAATTAGCGACTGACTACTTTGGTTTACCGTTGATCCAGTACGAACTGGAAGGTCACATACGGCACGACTTCCTCGTATCCACCCTGCTGGCCGTAGTTATGATAAGTTTCGTGCTTTACCAGGGAATTTCCAACCTGAGGCTGTCCCTGCTGGCCGTGATCCCGCTGGTTCTTGGCTATTTATGGATGCTGGGAGGGATGAAGGTACTGGGGATGAATTTCAATTTTATAAACATAATTATCTCCCCGTTACTGATCGGGATAGGGGTTGACGATGGGTTGCATCTGATCTATCGCTGGCAGGAAGAGCGCGACGATGGAGGGGTAAGGGGTTCCATAATGTCGGCTTTTTCCCATACTGGATTGGCCGTTATTACTACCTCAATAACGACGATGGTGGTATTTGGCAGTCTGTTTCTTGCCCGTACACCTGGACTGAGAGTACTCGGTGCCACGGCTTCACTCGGTATAGGTTTTGCTATGGTACTATCTCTAACCGTATTGCCTGCCGCTCTCTATCTTGCATTTAGCCGAGACGAGAAATAAAATTGCCTTACCATGAAGATTAAATTAAACGACGACAAGATCGATATCAGCGATCAGAAGACGGTTGGCGATTTAATTAAACTGGTCAAAGAGAAACTTTCCTCGACCCAAATTAGGTTGGTAGGAATAAGAGTCGACGGAAATTTGTTAACCCAATCCGAACTGGAAGGTAAGCTTGAGTTAAATTTAGAGGGAAAAGAAATAGAGTTAGTTACCGAGACTATAGACGAGCTAACGGCCGAATTGGCGGAGGATGCCCTGACCTATCTAAATAGTTTGACCGAGTGGACGGAGGATTTTTCAGTTTCCGCTAAAACCGATATAACCTCCGAAGTCGAAATAAATGAGATAGAGAAATTACTCGAGGGGCTTCACTGGCTTAATCTGGCCCTGGAAGAGTTGGCCGGTGCGTCAGAGACCGGAACTTTACTTGGCGGGCGGTCATTGCCCAAATTCATGAGCGAGAACAGGATGTTTTTAAATGAGATCCAGGGAGCTCTGGAAAATCCAGAAGAAAATCCCCAGCTAATAAGGACCTTGATCGTTCAAGATTTACCGACCTGGATAGATGAATACAGAGATATTTTCCTTGATCTTAGGGGCGAAAGTGGGAGAGAGATCGATGTATAAGCGTACCCCCCTAACTGAATTTATGAGGTGGGATAACCATGTTGTTGATATATATAGGAATATCGGTGGTCGTTTCCTTGGCAGGCGGAGTTTTCCTTGGTCAGAAATATCACGAAAAAGTACTATCCGACAGGGCGGATAAAGCTGCGGATATAATAGAGCAAGCGAAAAAGACCGGCGAAAACATCAAAAAGGAAAAGGTCCTGGAAGGTCAGCAAAAAATCCAGGAACAGCGGGAAGAGTTAGAGGAGAAGTTTAAAAGCAGGGAAAAGGACCTGGACAAGAGGGAAGAAAGGATAATGAGGAAGGCCGATAGGCTTTCCAAAAAAAGTGACCATCTGGAGACCCTGGAGGAGTCGCTCAAAGAAGATCAAAAGAAGGTTGAAGAATTAAAGGAAAGGGGTAAGAAGTTAATAAACAAGGAAAAGGAGTACCTGGAAAAGATAGCGGGGATGAGTGCCAAGGAAGCGAAGAAGGAATTGATGGAACGGGTCGAAAAGGAAACGGAAAGATTCTACGCCCGAAAGGTGAACGAAGCGGAAAAGAAGGCCAGAGAAAAGGCGGACGAGAAATCACGCCAGATACTCGCCACCGCAATGCAGAGGTACGCAGCGGAACAGGCGGAAGGTAACACTGTTTCTTCAGTTTCCCTGCCCTCCGACGATTTTAAGGGAAGAGTTATTGGCAGAAACGGGAGAAACATAAAGACCTTCGAGGCGCTGACCGGGGTGGAAGTGCTGGTTGACGACACTCCCGAAATGGTCGTGCTTTCGTCTTTTCACCCTGTACGCAGGGAAATCGCGAAGCTGGCTATGGAAGAGCTCGTCAAGGACGGGAGGATTCACCCCGTTCAGATCGAAGAGAAAGTCGACAAGGCGAGAGAAAGGATGGTGGAGAAGATAAAAGAAGCCGGGCAGAACGCCGCTCTGGATACCGGAGTCGATCTTCCCACCAAACTCGTGCCCCTGGTCGGCAAGTTGAAGTTTAGGACCAGCTATGGCCAGAACCTGCTGCGGCACTCGCTCGAGGTGAGCTTCATCGCCGGCATGCTCGCCGAGGAACTGGGTCTTTCTAATAAACTGGCCAGGAGAGCCGGTCTTTTACACGACATCGGCAAGGCCGTAGATCACGAGGTAACGGGAACGCACGCGGAGATTGGTGCCGAACTGGCCCGAAGGTACGGAGAGAAGTCGGTTATAGTGAACGCAATTTCTGCTCATCACGAAGAAGAGGAACCTGAGTCCATACTGCCTGTATTGATCCAGACCGGAGATACCCTTTCGGCGACGAGGCCCGGGGCCAGAAGGGAAACTTACGAAAAATACATTGAAAGGCTGGAGAACCTCGAAGAGATCGCCCATTCTTTTGAGGGCGTGAAGAAGGCGAACGCCTTCCAGGCCGGAAGAGAAATAAGGGTTATCGTATCTCCGGAGGAAGTAAACGATAATAGAGCAAGCAAGCTGGCTTACGATATAGCGAGAGAGATCGAGAGAGATCTGGACTATCCGGGTGAAGTCAAAATAAACGTGATCCGGAAGGCGCAATTCGTTGAAGCGGCACAGTAATACGATATCTGTGCGATCGGCACGGAACTCGAAAAACTTCCAGGAGGTGCGAGATCTTGGCTGAAATTCTAAAGGTCTCATCGACTTCGGACCCCTCTGCCACTGCCGGGGCTCTGGCTAATACCATACGGGAAGAGGGTGTGGCTGAGTTGCAGGCCATCGGACCAAAAGCCGTGAATCAGTCCGTGAAAGCCATTACCATAGCAAGAGGTTACATGGCTCCAAGCGGAGTGGATTTGATTTTTGTTCCTTCTTTCGTTGACGTAGAAATAGACGACGAGAACAAGACGGCGATGAGGATGGAAGTAAGGACCAGGCTTCCCTTTGAACCAACCAAAGAGAAAAAGCAAAAGCGAGAAGAGGAAGAGACGAAGAATTATAATGACCGAAATCGGGATGCGACGGCCGAGGGCGAAGATTCGACTGAAGAGGGAGAAGCGGGCGAGGAAGAGGAAGTGGAGGAAGATTTCCCTCCTGAAGATGATCAGGAAGACATCCTTGATATCTGACGGTATATGGCAAATAAGGACGGAGACGGGTGGAGGACAGCTTTAAAGACCCTGGGACAGGTTGGCCAGGTTGGTTTTACCTTTGTTTTTTCAGTCCTGATTTCCGTAGGAATAGGATACTGGCTGGACGAACTCGCCGGAACGGATAGATTATTCAAATTGATTTTTCTCGTATTTGGTCTTTTCTCCGGCGCCCTGAGTGTATATAAATCGCTATCCAGGTTTCTACACGAGGATGAATAATTAGTTATCGTTACCCGGTAACAGGATAATACGAAATATTTAGAGGTGAAAGAGTGAATAGGTTTTTCGATCGGCACAAGAAGACGATAATTTGGATTATGGTGATTGGCTTTTTTCTCGGATCCGTGGGGCTGGCTGCGTTTCAGTACATGCGTCCCGGAGGTGGGTCCTCTTCCGACGATAGTTCCGGAAAGAAAGTTGCTCTTGTCGTAAACGGGGAGGAGGTTTACAAGTCGGAATTTCAGACCACATTCAATAACGCACTAGAGAGACAGAAGTCGCTGTACAGCCAGTTTGGCCAGGACTTTTCCCGGCTTATGGAGGGTGCGAGCGGCAAGCTTTACGAATTGAGGATGAAATCCCGAACTGTAGATTCGTTAATTGAGCGAGAGCTGGTCGCTCAGGAAGCGGATAAACGGGGGATAAAACCGAAGTCCGGTAGGGTCAATCAGAAATACAACGAACAGCTGGATTCCATTTTGAACCAGCAGGGCTGGACGCTGGATCAACTAAAGAGTGCCCTCTCGGCCCAGGGTCGGTCCTTCGAGGATTTCGAGAAGAGCATGAAGGAGAGCGTGAGACAGCAACTAAAACAGGAAGAGTTGAGAAGTCAGGTGATTGGTGAGGTCCAGCCGACGGAGGAGGATCTAACTAATTACTACCAGGAAAACATCGACCAATACGTCCAAACTCCTTCCAGGGTGAAAGCCGACCACGTTGTATTTGACACACAAACCGGGGCAGAAACTGTTATGGAAAAGGTTAATGAAAACCCCGATTACTTTGAGAAATACGCGGAGGAAAATGATCTCGATACGAGTCTCGGATGGTTCGGAAAAGGGGAAAAGCCGAAAAATGTAGAGAACCTGGCTTTTTCGCTTGAAGTAGGTGAGGTCGGAGGTCCGGTAAGAACTTCGACCGGCTGGGAATTGTTGAAAGTAGAAGACAAGCAGGAGCGTACGGTACGGGAATTTGAGGAAATCAGGGACAAGGTAAGGGAAGATTACTTAAACCAGGAGAAGCAGCAACGTTACAATGATTGGTACGAGAAGGTAAAGAAAGAAGCTAACATCGAGATAAAGCTGCCCGTAGTCCGTGCCTATCGGAAAGCTCAGGAGAGCTTCCAGGAAGGACTGGAAGCTTACGAGGAGCTAAAGAGAGAGAATCCTTCAATTGATCCCTATCTTTCCTATTATATCGGCAGGTTTTACGAGCGACGTATATCCGAATTGAAAGAAGAGGAACCGGCTGAAGGAGAGAAGGCGGAAGTTCAGGAAAAAATAGAAGACTACAGACAAAAAGCAATTGATAATTACATGGAAGTCATTCGCGAGACGGAGAGCAGCGCGGGCGATTTGCTGAGGAGAGTTGTCCAGCTTGATTCGGACAACCCGGAGGCAAACTTCTACCTGGGCAGGTACCAGTTCCAGCAGAAACAATATTCCAGCGCTGCCGGGAGTTTTGAAAAAGCAATTGAGGCCAGGCCCGATTACGTCGCCGCCTATATGGAATACGGAAAGTTGCTCGTGGAGTTGCGCAATTACAGAGAAGCTGCCAAGAAATACAAGAAAGCGCTGGATCTGGCGGGCGAGAACGTCAATATCATGAATAGCCTGGCGGACGCATACGTGAAGAGTGACCAGTACGAAAAAGCGGAAGAAACGTATAACAGCGTCCTGGAGGAATCATCAAACAATTTCGAAGCGTTAAAAGGACTGGGCGATCTTTACCTGGAGCGGGGAAATTACGAGGAAGCGGTCGATTATTATAACGACGCGCTGAGCGTTCGAGCCGACCTCGATACTTCACTAAACCTCACCCGGGCTTACCTGAATGCCGGAAAACTGGAAGACGCTAAGTCCGAACTCGACAGTACTCTTACAGCCAACCCGTACAGCGGCGAAGGATACATGCTGCGTGGCGATTACTACAGGAAGAAAGACCTTCCCGATAGGGCTCTTGAGGAGTACAGGCAGGGCCTTGCCCGGACACAGAACCAGGATACCAGGTTAAAAATATCCGAAAGGATAGTCAATATTGCCCCGGAGGATATCGAGACGAGGTTTACGCTGGCTAAGGCTTACAGGGATCAGCACGTATACGATTCCGCGATTGACCAGTACGAGTACATCCTGAAAATTACGGACAGGACTTCCGAAAAGCGCGAAGCCTATCTTGGCTTAGGTGAAGTGTATTTGAAGAAGACCGATTACGATAAGGCAAAGGAGTTCTTCGAGAAAGGATTGAACTTAACTGACGATCCAGTTAGACGTGTCTCGTTCTACGAAGGGCTACTGAAAGGTGACGAGCAGCAGCAAGGAAAGGATCAGCTAACCGAAGTCGGTAAAGAAGCGCTATTGAAAATTGCCGAGATTAACATCAATCAGGGAAGCAGATCGGAGGCAAAGAAGAAGCTCGAGAGACTATCCGAACTGGATCCGGAATACAAAAAGGACAGAGTTCAAGAATTACTAAATCAGGTAAGTACTTCCGGATAAATGGTATAAGTGGACTGAAAAATGGAAAAATTTACCGAAAAATTTCCTCCCCCTCCGGACGATTCCCTGGAAGTATACGTCGAACTGGAGGAGGAGGATCTTTATTTTCTGGACGCTGTTATAGAGGGATACGACGGGATTGCCAACGTCCGTCGGGAATACAGGGAAATCGAAGGTGACAAGGAATTCAGGATATTGACCTCTCCGGGTTGCCTGGACAAAACGTTGGCCGTTATCAGGGACCTTAGGCGATTCATTTTTGTAGGGCGAATAACCGTAGAGGAGGTCGAATGACAGGTAGTTCGTTCCTAGGAATATTCTTCCCGGACGAGAGAGCGACGACCGTGGAGGACGTCGATTACCAGAAACTGATTGATTCGGGGATAAAAGCCGTTATATTCGATCTCGACAATACTATCGCCAGATGGGGCGACGAAAGACTCGCGGAAGAAATAATTGACCTATTTGAGCGGTTAACTTCAATGGGGTTGAAGGTGGGAATTTTGAGCAACAGCAGGAACGAAGTAATCGAGGATTTCGTCATTGATCTGCCGTTCCCTCACCTTTTCAACGCGAACAAGCCGAGCCGGAAAGGTTTTAGGTCCATACTTGAGGAGCTGGACGTTTCGCCCCAAGAGGCGGCAATGATCGGTGATCAGCTATTGACCGACGTGCTGGGTGCAAATCGGCTGAATATGTTCACGGTTCGCGTCGAACCGATAGACCCCGAAATGGAGTACAGGTTCACAAAGCTCAACCGGATTGGGGAAAAGACCCTCCTTTTTCTTCGCGAAGTCTACCGATTCCTGAGACGGATCAAGGAAGCAGCCTGCTGGAATAATAATTTGTAGATTTCGGGTTTTCCTGTCGAAAAACTTTTCTTCCGAACCGGCAAATTCGAAGTAATGCCCCTGAGCCAAGTTGAACTTTGCCCTATTGGCTCTATATTTTATTGGTTAACTGTACTTAGAAAACGTGCTCGGCTGTAGCAAAGGTGACGAAAGGAGAGATATGCCTCAAGAATACGAGATCGAGGTCACTGAAGACGATCGAAAATTTTCGGCGGCGGAGGGGGCGAACCTTCTGGAGGCCCTGCAGGAACAGGGGTACGAATTGCCCAGTCTATGCGGTGGCCTGGGGTTATGTGGCAAGTGCCGCGTAAAGGTTTTAGCGGGAAAACAACCCCCGACGGAGTCCGATCGGGAATTATTCTCGGAGGAAGAACTCGAGAGAGGAATGAGGCTCTCCTGCCGGGTGGAGGTAGAGGACGACCTCGTTCTGGCGATACCTTCCCTGGCCCAGGGAAAAAGCGAGGAGGCTACAGCAAAGTCCGATCTGGACGAGCAGATCGTTGATGTTGAGCCCGATAGTGGAATTAAAAGAGTCGTGCTGGACCTGGAGAATCCCGGTCGGGGAGACCAGCGATCCGACGCCAACAGAATCACTGACGAGTTTGAGGGTTCTTACTCCTTTCCACTGGATATTATGGAAGATTTACCCGAGAAACTCCGGGAGAACGATTATTCCGTGACGGTGACGATCGACGATTCGTCGGGAAGTCTTCTTTCGGTGGAAGGAGGAAGCAGCCAGTACGAGTCTTACGGAATGGCTTTTGATATAGGTACTACAACCGTGGCCGGGTACGGACTGGATCTCGAAACCGGCAGGACTTTAAACGTGGATTCCCGGGAGAACCCCCAGGGGAAATTCGGAGCGGACGTCGTCTCGCGGATAAAATACGTTAGAGAAAACGAAGACGGCCTGGACCGAATGCAAAGCGAAATAATTCGAGCGATAAACGAACTCGTTCAGGGGTTTGTAGATTCCAGAAATATCGAGAGGAAGGATATCTACAGGGCTACCTTCGTTGGAAATAATATAATGTTACATCTTCTCACCGGAGTGGACCCAACGCACCTCGATCAGGCACCCTATATCCCCGCCTTTACCGATCCCCAGACGTTCGACGCCGAGGAGCTGGGGGTAAAGATTAATTCAGGAGGTAAGATAGTTCTCTTACCATCGCTGGCGGGTTACGTCGGAGCTGACGTTATGGCCGGGGTATTACAGACGGGAATGCATAAGTCGGACGAGTTAAACCTGTTAGTTGACATAGGAACTAACGGAGAGATGGTCCTGGGTAACAGGGATAAGATGTATGCAGCTTCTACGGCCGCGGGACCTGCATTCGAGGGAGCCAACATCGAACAGGGAATGACCGCCAGAGCGGGAGCCATTTCACACGTCTCGATCGACGACGAGGGGCAGCTGGAACTGGAAGTAATCGGGGATAAGCGACCGATTGGTCTCTGTGGATCGGGTATAGTGGATACGGTGGGGGAGCTTATTAAAGCCGGGTTGATAGGTGAAAAGGGTGGTATAGTTTCGGAAAAATCGGCCCTCCCCAGACCGACTATAAACCCCCTGGGAAACAGGTTAATAGATATGGAGGGCGAGAAGGCATTCTGGCTCCACGTGGACAACAATCCCGTATTCGTAACTCAACAGGACGTGCGGGAGGTCCAGCTGGCAAAAGGGGCGATCAAGGCGGGGATAGAGATTCTGCTGGAGGAGTTTGGTGCGACCGCGGAAGAGATCGATCGGGTATACCTGGCGGGCGCCTTTGGGAATTACCTCAGGAAGGAAAATATAATGCGTATAGGAGTATTGCCCAGGGTTGACCTTGATAAGATCGTTTCGGTCGGTAACGCTGCCGGTCAGGGTGGTAAACTTGCTCTGATAAACCGCGGTAAAATGGACGAAGTAAACAAAATAGCCCGTGACGTTGAATACGTAGAACTATCGTTCCGGTCGGACTTTACCGAAAAGTTCATGTCGGCAATGAGTTTTCCGGAAGCCGGGGAGTAATTTCGACCGATCTCCCCCGGTTGTGCAAGTAATGAGCCCGAAACGCGTCTCCCGAGGTCCTGCCTTAGCTGAAATACCCCCGTAATAAAGTATGTTCTGGGACCTGTAAGGTGGATCCGATAGAGGTTTGGAATACCAAATGATCTTGACGGGTTGGTTTTGACACGGGAGCCACTGCTTTCCCCATAGGGACTTATTTTCCTTGAGTTAAAGGAGAAAAAAAGCTACCATTAATCGAACGTCTTATGGTGAGTGGTTCAAGATCGCTCTGTCAGTTTATTTTATTTATGGTTTGTTAATCGGGAGCTATGGATTTGAAATATTTCGCGTTACGAAAATAGGAGAAAAATATGAGTGAAATAAAAACTGCCTATATCGAAGAAGAGATGGAGGAGTCGTACATAAATTACGCCATGAGCGTAATCCGGGGTAGAGCAATACCGGACGTAAGAGACGGATTAAAACCGGCACAGCGCAGAATCCTCTTCGCTCTGAACGAGCTGGGCCTGACGTCGGATGGTCCGCACAAGAAATCGGCCCGGATAGTGGGAGAGGTTCTGGGTAAATACCACCCTCATGGCGACGTTGCCGTGTACGATACGATGGTTAATATGGCCCAGGAGTTTTCCTTCCGGTACCCTCTGATCGACGGCCAGGGAAACTTCGGATCGATCGACGGGGACAGTCAGGCGGCTATGCGGTATACCGAAGCCCGGCTGTCGCCGATCAGCGAGACGTTTCTGGAAGAGCTGGACGAAGAAACGGTCGACTTCACCCCGAACTTCGACGATTCTCTGGAAGAACCGACGATCCTGCCTGCTAAAGTCCCGGGCCTGTTGTTAAACGGGTCCTGGGGTATTTCAGTCGGGATGACCACAAAGGTTCCCCCTCATAATCTGACCGAACTGATCGAGGGGTTGATCTTTCTTATCGATAACCCCGAAGCCTCGCTCGAAGAGCTTATGAAATACATCAAGGGGCCGGACTTCCCCACCGGCGCGATCGTGCTGGGACGAGAGGGAATCAAGGAAGCTTACCGAACCGGGAAAGGCCGAATCCGGATGAGGGCGAAAACCGAACTAGAGGGGGATAACATAGTAATCACGGAGATTCCCTTCCAGATCAAGAAATCGACGATAATCGAACGGATTGCCGATAAGGCGAAAGACGGAACGGTAGAGGGGATCACCGACGTCAGGGACGAATCCGATAGGGAAGGGCTGCGAGTAGTTATAAAATTGAAACGGGGCACCGAGCCAAAAATAGTGCTCAATAGGTTGTTCAAGTACACTCCTCTGGAGAAGACTTACGGTGCTAACACCACGGTTATCGTGGACGGAAACCCGAGGAGATTGTCACTCAAAGAAATCCTCAACGCGTTCATCGATTTTAGGCGATCGGTCGTCGAGAGGAGGACACAGTACAGGCTGGACAAGGCCGAAAGAAGAGCCCATATTCTGGAGGGGTTGCAGGTCGCCCTCGACAGTACGGATATGGTAATTAAGCTAATCAGGGAAGCAGATACGAGGGATCAAGCCCGGCAGAACTTGATAGAGAGGTTTTCATTCTCCGAAGACCAGGCGAACGCCATATTAAAGATGCAGCTGGGTCGGTTGACCAGCCTGGAGCGCGAAAAGATCGACGAAGAACTCGGGGAAAAACACGAGTACATAGATAAGTACAGAGAGATACTGTCGTCGACCCTCAAGCTGGACGAGATAATCAAGGGTGAACTGAGGGATATAAAGGAAGAATTCGGAGACGAGAGACGGACTCTGATAACGGAAAAAGTAGAAGAAGTGGACGCGGATAAGTTGATCCCGGACGAGGAACTCGTGATCCAGTTGACCGAGAACGGATATGTAAACGCCCCCAAGAGGAGCGGCTACAAGACACAGAATCGCGGAGGAAAGGGAGTAATCTGTATGGACCTCGAGGAAGACGACCGGTTGACAGTAGCCTCAGCCAGTAACTCAAGGAACGAATCCCTCCTCTTTACGGATGAAGAGACTATATATAAGGTAAAGACTTACAAGTTTCCCACGTCACGCCGGGACTCGCGGGGAGAGAGGTTAAGAGATATCCTCGATTTGGGGGAGGATGAAGCAGTGAGGGCGGTTTTAAACTTGAAATCCGACTTGCTGTCCGGGGACGGTTATTGCCTCATGGCCACCAAGGGTGGTTACGTAGTGAAAAATCCGCTTAGCGACTTCTCCTCGGCTCATATCAGTGGAATTCATAGCATGAACGCCGAGACCGGGGATACGATCTGTTCGGTGGGATTGAGTCACGGAGAGGGAGAAATAATGATGGCTACCCGGGAAGGTCAGGTGATTAGGTTCCCCGAAGAAGAGTTAAGAACGACCCAGAGACCGTCTAAAGGTGTCAGAGGGATGACCTTATCGCCGGGCGATCAGGTGATTAGTCTGGAGTCTGTGAGTCAAAAGAACCTGGAAAGAGATCCGTTGTTGCTCTTCGTAACCGAACAGGGTAAAGGAAAGAAAGTACCCCTTTCCGAGTTCAATTCTCAGAAAAGATCGGGTAAAGGGAACCTTGGGATCAAGCTCTCCGAGAACGATGGATTGAAGGAGGTCAAGCTTATGGAACGGGGTGAAGAAATCCTGTTATGCAGCGAGCGAGGAAAGGCCGTTAGGTTAAGCATCGACGACGTAAGTGAATTTCAGCGGTACGCTCAGGGAGTAAAGATGATGGATTTAGAAGAATTCGATCGGGTTGCTACGGCGACAGTGATCTAACGGAGGTTTTATCGAGATGGTCGATGATTTTAAGGACGAGATAAAGAAGATTAAATCCGGGACTGCCGATTTAATTGCCGAGAATGAACTGGAGGACAGGTTAAAGCTAGCTGAGGAAGAGGATCGCCGGCTTAGGGTTAAGCTCGGTGTAGACCCGTCGTCACCGGACCTGACGCTCGGACACGCTGTAGTGCTCAGGAAGTTGAGACAATTACAGGACCTGGGTCACCAGGCGGTTATGGTGGTGGGGGACTTCACGAGGAGAATTGGCGACCCTTCCGGGCGCTCCGAAAAAAGGCAGATAATGGGGGCTAAAGAAATCGAGGAAAACATGAAGGATTACGAAAGACAGGTTTTTAGAGTCCTCGACCCGGAGAGGACCGAATTTCGGTATAACTCGGAATGGCTCAGCAAGCTTACCTTCGAGGATATCATTGAATTGACTTCGAAGTACACCGTGGCCCGGATGCTGGAGCGTGATGATTTCTCAACCAGGTACGAAAACAACCAACCGATATCGATTCTGGAATTCCTCTACCCACTGGCGCAGGCTTACGATTCGGTGGCGGTTGACGCCGATATAGAACTTGGAGGGGCAGACCAGCGGTTTAATCTGATAGTCGGAAGGCACATTCAACGGGAATTTGACCAGGATCCTCAGATAGTCCTGACTGTTCCCCTGCTTACCGGAACGGACGGTTCGGACGCGATGAGCCAGACGAGAGGGAACTACATCGGGATTAACGAGTCACCGGAGACCATCTACGGAAAGGTTATGTCCATTACCGACGAGACGATGCCGGAGTATTTTGAGCTCCTGACGGATCTATCGCCGGACGAGATGGAAGATCTCCATCCCAAGGACCGGAAGAAGGAACTTGCCTACGAGATCGTCAGCAATATTTACTCGGAGGTCGAAGCAAATCACGCGGAAGAGGAATTCGAAAATGTTTTCGAGCAGAATGGTAAGCCGGACGATCTGAAGGAAGTAACCGTGCCCGCCGACCGAATAAAGGAGGACGGAACTGTCTGGATTCTGGATCTTCTCGAAGTATCCGGGTTCGTATCCAGCCGCTCCGAAGCCCGGAGGCTTATAGATCAGGGGGGAGTGAAGCTGGACGACGAGAAGGTGACGGAAGTCGATTTCGATCCGCTTATGAAAGAAGATAGAATACTCCAGGTGGGTAAGAAGAAGTTCGCCAGGCTCGTGCCTGAGTGATCTTAATATACTAGATATAGTTTATAGAACTTTTAGCAGGTGATTCAAATGGCTGATTGTGTATTCTGCGATATCGTCAGGGGAGAGATTGACGCTCACGTAGTCTACGAAAACGACCACGCGGTGGCTTTTTTGGACGCAAATCCCGTTGCCGAAGGTCATACGGTGATAGTACCGAAAAAACACGTTGAAAGGTTTTCCGATATGCCTCGGGAAGTAATAGGAGGCACTTTTTCGGCCGTTCGCGAGGTCAATAAGTCAATTTTATCGGGCCTCGGCGCCGACGGTGCGAACGTGGGGTTAAATGATGGGGAGGCGGCGGGACAGGCAATCCCCCATACTCACGTTCACGTAATCCCGAGATATGCCGGAGACGGTGGGGGTTCACTCCACTCTATCGTTAGTGGAGAAGTTAGGGAAGACCTAGAAAAGGTAGCGGAAAGGTTAAAGTCGGAGATTTGACCCCGCGGGCCGAGCGCTACGTTTCGGTATTTGACTGAGACTTTCTCTCCGGGAAAGAGTAATTTGCCAGATTAGCTTTTTTGGGCGAGTGGTAGAAGCTAAATTATCGTAGCGTGATATTAACCCGATAGTAAACCGAGAAATGGCTTCAAATTATCAGACCAGCTCTCTTCCCTGTTTAACTGGCTGCCGGGATTACCTCTACTGCTAAGATTTTAAGGTTAAATCAGTTGCCAGGTAAGGGTCGGGGAGCAGGTGGGAGCTAGACGACGATGTAGGACGATGGTGATGAAAGAGAAGATGGCTAATAAACAGTTCGACGAGCGTGTGGATAGAACAGGAACGAATTCCGTAAAGTGGGATTACAGGGAAGAAATATTTGGCAGAAGCGACGTTCTACCTATGTGGGTTGCTGACTCGGATTGGCCCACCTCAAGGTCCGTTATAGATGCGATTATTGAACGTGCCGAGCACGGTGTATTCGGCTACACAAAGCCGGGAGAAGAGACGGACGAGCTCGTAGTAAACTGGTGGGAAAAGAGATACGACTGGGAGGTCGATCCTTCCTGGATCGTCTACACGAACGGGGTAGTTCCGACCTTGAGTATGGTGATTGATAGCTTTGCGCGACCGGGAGAGGGCGTAGTTCTCCAGCCCCCGGTCTATTATCCGTTTTTCACTTCTGTAGAACGGGGCGGAAGTAGGGTCCTCAATAACGAACTGAAACTGGAGAACGGGAAGTACAAAATGGACTACGAGAACCTGCGCGAGCTATGTGGTCAAAATGACGGATCAATTCCCTCCAGCCCACCCCCCGCAATGATGGTTATCTGTAACCCCCACAATCCAGTCGGCAGGGTATGGAGGAAAGAAGAACTGGAACTACTGGCAGATATTTGCCTTGAGAAAGACGTTCTAATGGTTTCGGACGACATCCACGCGGAGTTCATTTACGAAGGTCACAGTTATAGTCCCCTTGCCTCTCTTTCCGACGAGATAGCACACAACTCAATTACGCTGACCTCTCCCAGCAAGGCGTTCAATACGGCGGGACTACCGGCATCGGTGGCTATAATCCCGGATGAAACCGTCCGGAACAGGTTTGAAGTCGCCCGGAATAAAGTATTAAAAAAGCCAAGTGTATTTGGACTGGAAGCACTAAAGGCTGCTTATCGAGACGGGGAAAAGTGGCTGGGCGAACAACTCGCTTACCTTCAGGAAAATATGGAATTTAGCTACAGTTTCGTCAAAGAGCAAATTCCCCTCGTTAAGCCTATTAAGCCGGAAGGAACAACACTTCTTTGGCTGGATTGCCGCCCCCTGGGACTTACTAAAGGAGAGCTCGAGGACCTGGTGGTAAACGAAGCTCGGGTGGGACTGGACTTTGGCCACTGGTTTGGCCCCGGCGGTGACGGTTTCGTCAGACTTAACTATGCTTGCCCGCGAGAGACGTTGGAAGAAGGGCTGGAAAGGATTTCCCGGGCGGTAATATCGCTTACTTGATGCTTTCATTTTAATAAGTAATTCTCTTCAGTACTTATACACGTCCTTTTGCATTCGTTCTTTTCGGATAGAGGGTTCATTGCTTGAGAAAGTCAACTCAGTTCGGAGGAACGTACTGGAATTATCCAGTTGGCCTGTGATAGTCCGTTAAAGCACTTTCAGATAATCGGAAATATTATTGGTTTGATAATACAGTTATCCTATGTATAATTTGACGTAATACAGGTTACATTTTCCTGAAGGTGGTTTGATTTGAGCGGGTTGACCTTTCTCGCCGTTTTTCTTGTATTAGCCCTTATCGACTTTTTCGTCCCCTTCTATCTTCTTGGCGACGTAGCCCGGTTTACCGGAAGTTACCTCTTCTGGTGTCTGCTTGCGCTGACTATGATAGTAGCTGGTTCTCTATATATTATGAATACTTGGGGTAAGGAGCGATGAATCAGCTATACGTCTGGATAGCTCTTTTATCCTGGATAACACTGGCCACCGGTATTGCGTATCTTGCGAGACGCGGGCTGGGGGAAGGAGTGGCGGAATACTTCCTCGGCGGAAGGAAGCTAGGGGGATTCATCTCGGGCATGACTTATAGCGCCACCACCTATAGTGCCTTTATGCTCGTCGGACTGGTCGGATTGACTTATAGGTCGGGTGTGGGGGCGCTGGGGTTTGAGATGACTTATTTAATATTTACCGTTCTCCTGCTCGCGGTATTTGCTCCCCGGTTCTGGCTTGTCGGAAAGAAGTACGACATCCTGACTCCCTCTGAACTGCTGTCGAAGCGATACGAAACTCACTGGGCGGGTGCGGTTTCCTCGCTAATTTTTCTCGGGATGCTCGTACCCTACGCCGCGGTCCAGCTGATGGGTGTAGGTTTCCTGGTTGAGGGCCTGACCGGAGGCAGTATTTCCTACATGTCTGGAGTACTGGTGATGGCCGGATTTGCCGGATTTTCTGCCCTATGGGCCGGAATGCGGTCCGTGTCCTGGACAGACTCGTTTCAGGCGATAACCATGCTTACGACTTCCCTGTTCGCTCTGTTTTACCTTTTCTTTGAATTTTTCGGCTCGCCGGGAAATTTCTTCAGAACGATTACCGTGGATAATCCCGAATTGCTCGAGCTTTCCTGGGACCCGAAGTTATTTATCGGACTGGCTCTTCCCTGGGCTTTTTTCGCACTGACTAATCCCCAGGTATCTCAGAGGATGTTCGTTCCCGACAATTTATCGAGTCTCAAACGAATGATCATCTACTTTTCGGCTTTTGGTTTCGTCTATACTATCATCAGCACTCTATTTGGCTTCCAGGCTGCAAATCTTTTTCCCGGCCTCGAGAATCCCGACAAAGCCATGCCCGTTCTGCTGACAAAGGTACCGGTACCAATTGGTTTGATAATACTTATAGGGATATTTGCCGCCGCCACGTCTACGCTCGGCTCGATAACACTTACGTTGAGTTCGGTCGTTTCCAGGGACTTAGTTCGTAACGTCGTACCGGAACTGGAAGAAGAAACGGAACTAAGATCGGGAAAATTAGTAATTCCTCTATTAATCGGTGTTTTCGTCATATTTGCCTGGATACAGCCCGGTCTAATAGCGGTTTTGTCAAGCATGGCCTCAGGGGGGTTGCTCGTTACCGCGCCCGCGCTGATCGGGGCTTTCTTCTGGAAGGAAGCTAGCGGAGCTGGAGCGATAAGTTCGATGGCGGGTGGAGGTACGGTTACGGCGGTAATGTACGTGGCAAATATTAGACCATTCGGCTGGTGGCCGTCCGTCTGGGGGTTTTTCGTTACTTTGATACTTTACGTAGTCGTCAGTCTATTGACGCTTTCGCCTGATAAGTCAGATGAGTTCGTGGATTACGTTAATCGAGAAATGGAAGAGCTTTCTTCGAGCGAGGCGGAAGGGTCTTAACCGCTGGTCTACACCGGGGCTGGGAATACCTGGCTATCGAGGTTACAAGCAGGACGCCGGAACGCCTCAGGTAAAGAATACGGCTAAACCGAGCAGGCAGGCTCCCATTGCCCGCGCGGGTTGTCGGTAGCGAAAGTATCGGTCGGGCGTGGGAGTCCTCCTGTGGAAATCTAAAAACTTCCTCTACAACCAGAAACAAACCTTTTTCGCTTACCAAAATCAATGGTGTAGCGGAAGCCTTTAG
>JAIPHJ010000083.1 GCA_021735245.1 Candidatus Bipolaricaulota bacterium | reverse complement strand
TGACGCTTCCGTGGATGAGATAGCAAATTCCATAAAGACGGCCGGCCTCCAGCACCAGAAAGCCAAAACAATAAAGGGAATTCTAACCGGACTACAGGAAATGGGCGGTTTAGACTTAACCTACCTCGACGACCTGGGCACGAGAGAAACGTGGAAAACACTGATGGAGTTCGACGGGGTGGGGAAGAAAACCGCAGCAGTGGTATCCCTGTTTGCCCTGGATAAGCCAATTTTTCCCGTAGATACTCACGTCCGACGGGTTACCTCGCGGTTGGAATTAATAAATTCGGGAGAAACCCACCACGAAACTCTGACCGAACTGGTTCCTGAAGAGGATATGTATCAATTCCACCTTCACCTGATAAGGCATGGGCGTGAAACCTGCAAAGCCCGCAACCCTAAATGCGCGGAATGCGTTTTGCTAGAGCGGTGTCCTACCGGGCAGGAGAAAATCCAAAATGATTCCTAGTCCTGGTTATTCTTTTTACCGTTAGATAGAGTTGAAGTTCCCACCACTCGGGGTTATAGTCACAATGAACATGCGCCCGTAGCTCAGTTGGATAGAGCGACGGATTCCGGATCCGTAGGCCGGGGGTTCAAGTCCTCCCGGGCGTACCAAAACTCTTTCCTCTTGTACATTCAAGATGAATTTAAAAATTGGACTTTTTCAATTATGAACGACTGGCTAGTTCATTCATCTCTTTATCAAATCTTTCAAGTTCCCTCCAAAATTTCAGCAAGATTTACTGACTAACTTACTGGAAAGCTCGACTGTTTCACTTAGTTCTCGAATCCAAAAAATAAGGAGAGAAATGGAGCGAACGTCTGTCTAATAGACTGAGCAATCGAGAAATTGGTTTTTATCGAACCGGTGAGTGTTAGGAAGGACCAGTTTTTGTTATTCTTCCCTATGCTCTATAATGCTAGCGTTAAAGGAGGATGTTCAAACGAAATATGCCAAACCAGGATAACCCAACCACACTTTAATATAATTGTAGATGTTTGTACCGGTTCAGGGTTAAACTATAGCAGGGAGGTTAAAATATGCTCACTTTTGAATGGTACGGTCAAGCGTGCTTTAAAATCGAAAACTCAACGACTATAGTGACGGACCCTCATAACGGAGAGACTATCGGGCTGAACCCACCACCCACTAATGTAGCGGAACTAATAACTATCTCCCATGGGCACCACGATCATGCATCGGGAGAGGATCTGGTTGCTCGACAGGGGTCGGTAACGGTGAGAGATTTGGGAGAGCATAACACACAAGGTATAAAGGTCAAAGGACTACACAGTTTCCACGACAAGGCCGAAGGGGCAAAGAGGGGCGAGAATATAATTTTCGTCTTTGAGCTCGCGGGAACTCGAGTGTGTCATCTGGGAGACCTCGGTCACGATCTCGCCCAGGAAGATGTTGACGAGATAAGGCCGGTGGACGTATTGCTAACTCCGGTAGGGGGAAATTACACCATAAACGGAACTGAAGCCGCAACCGTAACTGAGAAACTCTTACCTCGAATAGTAATTCCAATGCACTTTCGGGTCGATGGGTTAACTGTAGATATAGACGGACCGGAGGAATTCCTGAAAGAGATAGAGAATGGCTACGAAATCAAAGAAAGGGAACGACTTGAGCTAGAAGAAAAACCGGAGAGAAAACTGGTCTTAAAGCTCGATTGTTTAGCCACCTGAACTTGTCCACTATTTTAGCCGGGCAAGGCAAATACGATTCTTTAAGAGGGGCTCTCTATTATGCTGTTGACTTTCTAAGGGGAAAATGCGCAATACGAAAGATCTTATAATAACGGTTCACGATATAAAAGGAACCTGTCCTGTATATAAACAGGGCGATAGGTTCCGTGTCACTGAGGGGTTTAAACTCAAAACCGACAGAACACTCTGCATGCATTCGCTTGCTTCAATTCTCCCGTACTACATCACACTCAGTAAAGGCACTCCTCCCGGTGAACTCGGACTAGGTGAAGGGCACGAGGCTTTCGTCCAGTGCCTGGACCCCTGCAATTACACCGGCGGTGGCACCGTGAGGTTCAAAATCACCCGAGAGAAGCAAAATGAGTGATGGAGAATTTAATAATACCCAGTGGGCAAATCCAGGAAATATCATTCCCCTTTCTGTTCATACATTTTCTTATCCGCTTCCTTGAGAGCTTCTTCTACATCCCTATCTTGGTCCGGGTTCCAGTGCGAGATTCCCATGGCCAGCGTAAGAGGAAAATCTAACAGGTTGGATTCATTGTTCCAGTCTTCTAGCTTGCTCCTGATACGATTTCCGGTGTACCTGGAGTCACCATCAGTCTCCGGCAGCATTACGAGGAACTCGTCTCCTCCATATCTGACCACGGTATCAGCCTCTCTTACGTTGGCTCTTAGTAGGTTGGCGACTTCTTTTAGCACCTTGTCCCCGGTTTGGTGGGAGTAGGTGTCGTTTATTTCCTTGAACCTGTTTACGTCAATCATTATAAAAGCGATGTTGTGGCCGTAGCGTTGGGATCGTTCTACTTCTTTGGTTAGTGTTTCGTTGAAGTACCGCCGGTTATAAAGACCTGTTAGCGGGTCTCGTATGGCCTGTTCTTTTAATTTTTCCTCAAGCCTTATCCGTTTTATCTCCTCGTTGAGGTGGCCAGCGAGGATTTCGGCAAGCTCGATATCAACTTCCGTAAAAGCTCCCTTTGTCCTTGAAGAGGCCTGAAATACACCCAGGTCTCCTATAGGTACACTCATGTAGCCTCTTAGCTGAGGAACTTCAGGTTTTGCTTCTTCTACTTCTCTAACGTCGTCTCCCCAGATCGTTTCTCCATTGGTGTATGTGGTTCCGACAAGTGCTGCGTCCTTCTCGTAAGAGGGAAGCTCGGAAGTCTCAAGTTTGTTCGAAGCTACTGGAACCAATCCCTGTCCCCGAGCAATGTAGATTAAGCTTATATCAAATCCCAACGCGTCTCTTGTAACCTCCAGGGTGGTTTCGTAAAGCTCCTCTTCTGTTTGGCAGGATTGAAACCTGTCCACGGCATGATGCAATTTCTTTAATCTCTCTCTTTCTACCTTGAGGGATTTCTGGGCCCGGATTCTCTCGGTCACGTCTCGGTTAACTGAGAGTGTTGCGTCTTTGCCCTCATGTTTGATCGGGGTGACTACTACCTCCGTCCAGTATTCGGTCCCGCCCTTTCGCCTCTTCTTTTCGGTAAAATTCACCGCCTCCCCTCGAGATAATTTCTCGTCGATCTCTTCGTAACTAATCTCCGGAGGACTTTCCTCGGCCAAATTTTCCGAGATATTCATCCCTATCAGTTCCTCCCGGGAGTAACCGGTCTGTTTTTCCGCCGAGGTGTTTACCTCGATAATTTTTCCATGATCTTCACCACCGACCTTTGTTATGAAGAGGGCATCACCCAGTTCTTCAACGTAATTTTGGTACCTGTCCTTACTTTCTTTGAGTTCTCTAAACATCAACCGATAGGGTTCCCTTAATCCTGTTTTGATCAGGGCGAGATAGATCAGGTAAAATGAACCAAGCTTGAACAAGTGTCCAACCAGGTTCGATAATCCATACACGCTGACGTAAAAGGTGAAGGAAAGTTCGGCAAATACGGTCAGCAGCAGGGAACTTATTAAGAGATAGAACGTCTCCCGTTCCAACCTATCACGATAAATGCTGAGAAAAAAGATCGCCCCCAGTAGTAACCCTGAGATGACGTATTCGCTTACCACTTTAAAAGTGGTTAAACCGGATCCTGACACAAAACAATCGGGGAATATTCCCCAGTAGAAAATGGTAAGAAGCAAAAACAAGCTCGTAAGACCATACCCTGCAACGGTGACTTTATACTTTAACTTTCGAGTAAAGAATAGTGGAGCCAACAGGAGCGATAAGCTCTCAGTATATCTTCCCAAAATCCAGAGCTGAGTAGGTAGGTCCGCTCCGTAATTGGTAAATACGCCCATGCCTTTGTAAGCGAGGGTATGAATAAAATCAATTCCACCCACGAAGAGGTAGGCAATCCCGATAAAGACGAGATAATCGTTATCGTGGTAGGAGCGTGTATTCCAGGCAACCACAAAAATAGCAAAAGCGATCACTATACTGAATACCTCGACCACCGAATGGAAGAGGAGGTAATTGTAGTTGGAAAGAAAATACGCGCCTATCGCTATTCCAACGCCGATAACCCCTCTTTGCGCGAGACTCAATTGAGAGTCACTAGCGATACTTCGCTCTCTCACAACAAACCACCGAACTCTTTTGGGTAGATATCAATTAACCTGAAAGATTAACCAAATTCTATTTCCCCTTCTTCTACCATTTCAACCAGTATATCCACCACGTCCGGATCGAACTTTTCCCCTTTGCCTTCTTGTAGAACGTTTAGGGTTCTTTCTTTACTTCTGGCTTCTCTGTAAGGTCTTCGGGTGCTCATTGCTTCTACCACGTCAACTGCGCCAAGTATTCTAACTTCGGTCGTCAATTCATCTCCTTCCAGTCCGTCGGGATAGCCGGAACCGTCCAGTCTCTCGTGATGGTGGAGGGTCATCTCGGCAACCGGCCAGGGGAAGTCGGTGCCCTCAAGTATTTGGTTGTAGCCGACTTTTGGATGAGATCTGATCATCTCCCACTCGACGTCTTTTAGTTCGCCCGGTTTGGTGAGTATGGTTTCCGGTACGACTATTTTACCTATGTCGTGTAACATGCCGCCGATGTATAAACCCAGTAGCCTGTCCTCGGTTAAATCCATTCTTTTTCCTACCTCCCGGGACAGTTCTGCTACCCGTTGCTCGTGTTCCTGTGTATAAGGATCCCGGACCCCGAGGACTCTAGAGGTGGTTTCGGCAAGTTCGATGAATGATTGGCGAAGCTCTTCTTTATCTTCTCTTATTTGTTTCTCCATCTGTTTTCTTTCCGTGATATCTATACCAGAGCTTAACGTGCCCACGATTTGACCATCATCTCGCACCACGGAATTCTCCCAGGAGATAACTCTTTCCTCGCCGTTTTTT
>JAIPHJ010000082.1 GCA_021735245.1 Candidatus Bipolaricaulota bacterium | reverse complement strand
ATCATTCATACTAATTACGTTACCATAAGTTCCCTTACGAATCAAATTAAACGCTACTCCGTATTCTCCAGCCTTGATCAAGCTATCCACCGATGCGGGCATAAACCCCCTATTTAGCGTTATTACGAGAAGATTTAGACCCATTCCCGCACCCATCAGCAAAATGCCCCAAACTTTCCAGTTCATCAGGACGAATATGGCCAAGATGGCGTAAGAAAAAAGGTGAAAAAACTCTGTACCGAAAGCGATAATCGGCTCTTCCGAAAACAGGGGAAAGATTAATAGCTGAATAAGGAGAGATACTGGGACCAACCAGAGAAAACGGATCTTTACCTGCTCCAGGTTGGCTATAGTTCCCCCCCGGAGAAATCCAATCACAACCCCGATAACAACACCCCAGAGCAACAGCATTACCTAACCCGTCCCAATTTCCCGATCCGAATCAAGCACTTCCAGCAAAGCGTTTACGACTTTTTGATCCAGCTTGACGCCGGCCATGTCTTTAATTTCTTCCCTGGCTTCATCTTCCGACATCGGACCCCTATAGGGTCTTTGTGTGGTTAAGGCGTTCCAGACGTCAGCAACAGCTACTATACGGGAACCAAGCGGTATATCTTCCCCACTAAGCCCATCCGGATAGCCACTCCCATCCCAGCGTTCGTGTTCGTGCCTTACGACATCCACAGAGTCTTCATAAATAATTAAGCCGCTCAAGATATCTGCCCCAAGAACGGGATGTTCCTTCATCGTTTCCCATTCCTCCTCATTCAAGCTACCCTTTTTGAGTAGCACTTCATCAGGAATTCCCAGTTTTCCGATGTCGTGTACCCGAGCCGCGGACACGATATCTTCCTTTTTATCCGGATTAACCTTCATCTGATCGGCAATAGCCTCAGTCAGGCTCCCTACTGATTCGGAGTGCTCGTGGGTATAGGGGTCTCGTTTGCTGAGGAGATCCATTATTTTTTCGAATGTTTGCTTGGCCTGTTTGCGAAGTCTAACGTAACTTCTAAGAGAGGAATTTACCAGGAAAAGCAATACTGCTACTAATAATAAGTTCCAGGGGGAGCTTTTATAGGCAACGGCAATTAGAATTGACAAAACGCCGAGAGAAAGAACCTGGACGTGGAGATTTCTCAGGCTGAATTTTAACTGATACAGAAAGTTTTCCCCTTCTGCCAGCGAGACAATTCCAGAAACTAAGGAGATATTTAAAAAAGTATAAACAAAGAAGGCGACAAATGGAGGTATGTAACCAAATATCGTCGGAAAAGGGGGAGCGTGGCCTCCAATTAATTCAAATATGAGCGCAGCTGATGTAACTGACAATAAAACCTGGGCGGTATTAAACGCAATCCTTTCTAGACATAAGGAGACAGGAATCCCGTCCCTCAAATCCATACCCCTCATTATAGCTTCAGAAATGAAAATCTCCGGCAAAGCAACCGCAAACGCCAGAGGGAACCCGCCAATATAGATTGCCCCTAAATTTATCGCAGTAGAGACAGAAACTGCATGCCGGGGCAAGATATCTATTTCATAGATTTCCGAAAAAAGCGCAAAAGCTACTAAAGGCAGTATTAAGGCTAAATTGCCTGTAAGATAATCTAACCTGGGGAAATATAAATACCCTGAAACTATTCCGGAAATTACGACAAGCCAGAAAAAACTCTTTGTTTTAAACGACAATTTCTTACCCCTTTTACAAGTAATACTCGGAATGTCAAATTGCCATCAAAAATTCTTAACTATATTAACACATCACCCCCTTATACAAAAAGACCCGCAAAGTTTATGACAAAATATTTGAAGCTTAATGAACCCACTTGTGGTTAGCGCCAATCAAAAGTGCAAATGCAGCAATAGTTACCAATATCGAAAGACCCCGCACACCAAATGCCTTACCTACAAGTTCTGTCAACTTTTCGCCAGCTTTGTTAGAACTTCCGCCCCATTTCATTGTTTTATACCTCCTTGTGGTATAAGTAAAAGTTAGAAATAGTTAAATTAAACGTTTAACAATATAAAAATTTGACCGTGGGGTAAAACGCATTAAGCCAAATTGTAACTATAGAGATAAATGCTAATTAGAAATTTTCACTAGAGATGAGTCTACAACTGCATTTTCAATTACCATCCCCCACTAACCGTAGTATAACGTTTAGCCTTTCCCTTGTCAAATCTACTCCTCAAATCACTTAATTTAAAGGTCTGTGATTCCCAACTAAACGAATAAACAGGTTACCAGCTAGACCGCCAATTCTTTTTTAGCCTCCTTCAACCTGAACCTCACACCAACTGTCGTTCCTTAAGTAAGGCAGGATTAAAACAAACTTCGAAGGGGCTGGGGTCGCCCGATAAAATATCCCTGAGCGTGATCGGACCCGTAGTTCTTTACCATCTGGAGGGTTTCCTCGTCCTCCACAAACTCGGCGATTGTCTCCTTGTGAAGCTTGTGAGCTACTTCAACGATCGATTGAACGAGATTCTGGTTCATCGAATCTCGAGGAAGATCCTGGATGAAGCTTCCATCTATTTTCAGGTAGTCTACGGATAGTTTTTTGAGGTAATTGAACGAAGAAAACCCCATGCCGAAATCGTCGAGCGCGAACTTGCTTCCCTGTGATTTCAGAGTTGAAATGAAGTTATTTGCGGAATTGATGTTGCTGAGGGCGGCAGTTTCCGTGACCTCAAATAGAATGTTTTCGAAATTTTCTCCCCGGACAGATTGATCGGCCTTTAACCAATCCAATAACTCGTTATCAGTCATGGACTGCCCCGATAGATTAATAGCAAACTGCTGAGCCGTGGTTTTACAGTCTTTCGGTATACTCTTTAGAGTTTCGTTTACCACCCACTTATCGATATCCCGGCTAAGGCCGAACTTCTCTGCTATTGGAAGGAATTCGCCAGGAGATATCAGCCCGTCACTACCTTTTGACATCCGGATCAATACTTCGTAGTGAGAAATCTCTTCCGAGGCCAGATTTAGTATAGGCTGAGCATAAAGAACAAAATTATTCTTCTTTATCGCGGTATCAATCTTCCGAACCCAGCCCACCCTTGATTTAACTTCATCCTGGCTGTCGCGATCGGGGTCGTAAGCCTTAAACTGGTTTCTGCCGGATTTTTTAGCCTGACTCAATGCCATATCGGCTTTCGATAACAGATCTTTGGAAGTTTCCCCCTGGTCGGGATAAGTAGTAAATCCTATGCTAACCGTGGCCTGCAGGTCCGTACCTTTGGTTTGAAAACCGAATCCCCTTACTGATTGGATAATTTCTTTTACCATCTCTCTTGCCTCGACCCTGTCCTTGCCAGATGATAGGATGGCGAATTCATCCCCACCGAATCGGGCTAGAATGTCGTCTTCCTTAAGCTGGTTCTGAAGGAGATCCGCCAGATTACTAAGCAAGTTATCGGCAATCCCGGGTCCGAAGCTATTGTTGACTTCTTTGAACCTATCCATATCCAGCAACATGACTACACCGGATGAGGACATATTTAGTTTGTCATCGAGTTTTTCCCTGAATTTAAGGTGGTTAAATAGGCCTGTTAGCTGGTCATGGTCACGATAATATGAGAGTTTCTGTTTCAACTCGTTTTCCCGGGTCGCGTTTTTAATAGTAACAATCGCGCCAATTATCTTACCCATGGAGTTTCTTAGCGGGCTGGTAGAGTATTTGACTGGAATCCTCGCTCCGTCTTTCTCCCAGAAGGCTTCTTCGGTCCCAGTTGCTTCTTCCTCCTGGCTCAACGCAAGACTGGTCGGCAATTCTCCTCGAGAAGACTGTTCGGCGTCCCTTTTGATCTGCAGGTTCGTTCTAATATCTCGACCTTTGAGGTTTCTCTCTCGATGATTTAACTCCTCTTCCGCCTTTTCGTTCGCAAATATGATTTCGTCCCCGCGATCAACTACCAATATACTCTCCGACGTTTTGTCAAGAACCCCAGAACAATCAATACCGGAACTTTCGAATATTTCGTTCACCAAATCCCCCCTTGCAACTTGAGCAAATTCAATATTTATCGGGTAGGTAGCTAAACTGGTTTTTTGGGATGAGAAATGACTTTTTTAAGTATACATATTCCCTGGATCATACCAGTGATATTTGTCCGGGAGTTTAGTGAAGATAGTTCCAATCAGATTTAACCGGAGGTTAATCTTTCCAAGAATTGCGAGAAGTACTTTGCGCTGGAATAAATTTGAGACTGGTCAAAGAGTCTGGCAAAATATCTGGTAATTGAAATTGAGACAGAACTCGTCCTTAAATATTTCAGTCCTCTTTCCTGTAGAAAATTAACTTGTTCTGCCCGTATTCACTTTCCTTGATTTTTACCAGGCTCCCGTAGCTACGGGCTAGATCGTTCTTAAAGAAGACTTCTACAGCCACCAGACCTCTATTTTTAGCAACTTTATTCCGACCGAGCTGGTTTAACGTATCCTCTTCCAGACCTTCACCGTAAGGAGGGCCAATGAAAATCAGATCGAACCGTCTGTCACGCCGATCAAATTTGTCAAGAGCTTCCTCTGTTTCCATCTGACAGACGTTAGTAGAGTTCGAAAATCCGAGCTTTTCCACGTTCTTATTGATTAAATTCGTCGCCCCGGAGAACCTATCAACAAAGGTTACGTGATCGGCTCCCCGAGAAAGGGCTTCCAATCCAACGCTACCTGTGCCGGCAAATAGATCAAGGAAATTACTCCCCGGTACTACTTTATGTAGTATATCGAAAAGTGCTTTTCTTACGAGATGACGAATGGGTCGAATCTCGTCCGGACCGGGCCCGTATAATTTATGACCTTTTTTCTTTCCACCTATAATGTGCATATTGTATCTCTATTCCTCTGTTTGGCATTAGTTATGATTCGGTTTCAGGGATAAGTTTATAACTGGGTCCCCGGGAGAACAACAGGGGTCACCATTTTAGTGTGTCCACGAAGGTTGACGGAGGCCTCATCCCCCCATACTATCATATACCGGTTGAGCAACCCCTACTCCGAGGAGCATCCAAATGGAAATTAAACCATTGACCACATTGATTTTCGACCTTGACGGGACATTGTGCAGATACGAGGAAAGTCTGGAAGACTCCCTGCT
>JAIPHJ010000081.1 GCA_021735245.1 Candidatus Bipolaricaulota bacterium | reverse complement strand
CAACCTGATTAAGACTTGCAGCCATCTCGTCCCACCTCTTGATTTGAGTTCAAACTATGATACTAATTTAAGATGACTAGCTCAACCAAGGGAATTAAACGGCTCTAACCTCTTTAATTTCAGGGATGTTGGCTTCTAAAACCTTTTCCACCCCTTGTTTTAAGGTCATAGTTGACATTGGACAACCGGCACAGGCTCCTACCAGTTGAACTTTCACCACGTTGTCTTCCGTGATTTCGTCCAAAATTACGTTACCACCGTCAGCCTGTATCGACGGCCTAACCTCATCCAGAGCTTCTTCTACTTCTTCTTCTGTAATCATGTGATCTCACCTTTTGTTTATGTCTATTTCGTGTAAAAAGTGGATAAATTTACTCAAGTTTTCTAGTTTAGTTTAACGGAAATTTTCTGTTGTTACAAGACTAACTGGTTCATTATGGTAAATAAAGTTCTGGTTATCCCGGATCCTGCTTTAACCTGTGAGGACTGGAAAATTATCTAAACTTCCACCCAATCTCTCTTTTCTGCTGACTCCCTGGTAGCCTCCAATGCTCTGGCGTTGTTTATGCTTTCCTCGGGGCCAAGCAATGGGACTCTGTTTTCTCTTGCCGCCTTTACCAGTTCATCCACTTCCAGGGCGTACTCGTTTTCGTCATTAATTGTCTCTTCCTCTATGACGTTTCCCTTTTTTATCTCGATCCTTGTCTTTCTCCCCAGTCCCGGGTTATAGGTGTTGAATGCCTTTATCCTTCCTGTTTTGCTGATAATTTCGTAATTTGCCCGATGGTCGAGAAGAAAGCTACTGTCAAATGTGGCGGTTTTACCTCCAGGAAACTCAAGTATTGCCTGGGTTTCTGCTTCAGCTGTATGATCCGGATGAACAGTTTGTCTTGCAGTTACACGCAGGGGCTCTTCTTCGAAGAGGTAGCGAACCGTATTTATCGAATACGTCCCTAAATCCATAAGACTCCCGCCCCCCATCTCCTCCTTCCACCTTATGTCATCCTCTCGGTTCTGTGTGACCAGAGAAAAACTGTGGGCGCCCCGAAAGAATCTGGGTTCGCCGATCTCGCCCTGATTCAGAAGCGCTTTTGCCCTCCGAGTCTGGGGGTGAAACCGATACATAAACCCTTCCATCAACTTGACGCCCTCTTGTTTAGCGGCTTCAAACGCCTCTTTTACTTCTTTTACGCTTGTCCCGAGCGGTTTTTCACATAAGACGTGTTTTCCTGCTCTTGCCGCCTTTATCGACCATTTTGCATGGAGATGGTTCGGTAGTGGAATGTAGACGAACTCCACTTGATTGTCATTTAGAAGTTCTTCGTAGGACCCGTAACTTTTCGAAACGTTGAACTTTTCGGCAAACTCTTTTGCCTTTTCTTTGCTTCTGGAAGCGATTGCAGCTAATTTAGAGGTGTTCGAGTCCCTTAAGCCCGGAATCAACGACTCCCGCGCTATCTTTGCCGTTCCAAGAATCCCCCATTTTGCTTTGACTTTGTTATTCATTCAATAATTGCACCTCTCGTTGTAAAGATCGCTAGCCCTTGACCGAACCCGCGAGCAATCCCCGGATAAAGTAACGTCCCATCAGTATATAGATAATCAAGACCGGAAAGGCTGCAAGAAGTGACCCGGCCATCGGTAAGTTCCAGCTAACTGCCTGTCCCCCGGCCAGCTGCGCTAGACCGACGGTTATCGGATTTGCAGAGTGTCTGGTGAGGGTAATACCCCAGAGGAATTCGTTCCAGATCTGGGTAAACTGCCATATTACTACTACGACAAAACCCGGAGCCGAAAGCGGGAGTATTATTCGTCGATAAATTCCGAAAAAGCCCGCGCCGTCCATCTGGGCCGACTCGATCATCGATTCCGGTATCCGGGCGTAGAAATTCCGAAATATCAGGGAAGTAATCGGAATTCCGTAAACTATGTGAGCCAGAGCCAGACCAGGAATTCCCCCGTAGAGATTCAGTTGTCTCAAAACTCGAAATAGTGGGATCAATATTATTTGATAGGGAATAAACATGCCAAACAAAACCAGCGTGAAGACAATCTCGTTGCCAGGAAATTTCCACTTCGAGAACACGTAACCGTTCAACGAACCGAGAATAGCTGAAATAACAGTGGCCGAGACGGCAAGATAGAGGCTGTTCATAAAGTTTGGGCCAAGAGTATTGTATGCCTCGGCGAAGCTACCCCAGTTAATATTGCCTGGAAGTTTCCAGGCGGTGGTCAGGCTTATATTTACCGGATGTTTCAGGGCAGTAATTATAGTCATGTAGATGGGCATAAGATACAGGAGGGAAAAGAGCACGAGAGCAGAGTATACTACCAGTTTACCCCAATTGAGTTTCTTTAACATTATGCCCTCCTCTCTCTGTACGCGCTGATCAGGTAAGGTACGATAAATACTGCGACCATCACAAACAGGACGACCGCGATTGCCGCTCCCTTGGCGAAATTGTTAGCTCGGAAGGTGGTCAGGTACATCAAAACAGCGGGGTGACTGGTTTCCGCGTTATCGGGCCCGGTCATTGCGAAGATTAACGCAAACATCTTCAACGAAATATGAGCCAGTATAATGATGGCGCTCATCGTCATCGGTTTAAGAATTGGTATCGCCACGTTGAGGTAGTACTGGAACTGATTCGCGCCGTCCAACCGGGCAGCTTCTCTCAGGTCCTCGGATATTCCTCGAAGACCTGCGAGGTATAGTGCCATGGTATAGCCGGAATATTGCCAGATGGCCGTTATTATTATACCTATCGTGGCCAGGTTGAAGCCATGTTGCTCGGGTGTAGGGAGGATTTCCGGAGTAAATCTGGCTCCCCAGAGCGCCCAGAGTAAAAGTATTAAGGTCGGGATTAGACTTAGTAATCCTTTCTTCTTTAACCCACTTCGCCACTGGCGAAAGGCAATAAATAAAAAGGCTGCCCCGACAACTATCGCCGTGATTTGGGGAAGGTTCTGCCAGTTGAAGTTCAGTATGGACTGTCTGCTATTCAACCAGCGAAACCCGATTGCGGGTAGACCGATCATCGTCGGTAGCCTGTTGATTCCGCCTCTTGGGGCGAGCAACCAGCGCCAAATGGTTCCCGTCACGATAAAGGAAAGCGACATCGGGTAGAGGAATATTGTTCTGAAAACGCTTTCCCCTTTCGGTCCCCTGTCCAGCAATATAGCCAGAATCAAGCCGACGCCCAGTGCACCCGAAACAAGGAATAGCGTGTAAAATACTGCATTTACCAGGTCCTGTCTGAATCTCGAGTTTAAGAATCCAGAAAATAGTTCTCCGTAATTTTTCAATCCAATTAAATTCATTTCCGGGTTCTTTGCCAGGGCCGCACCTTTTCCCCAGTCAGTTAGAGAAACGTAAACGGTTTGCCCAATGAAACCGTAGACGAAAATTCCAACCAGGATCAACGAAGGCAGGAGGATCAACAGGGCGACAATCTTGTCACTTTTAAACTGCATTAATCAACACCCTTATAACGAAAAAAGAAGCCCGGAGATTTCTCCGGGCTTCCGATGTAATTAGTTTTATTGGATGTCGTTCTGTTTGGCAATTGCCTGGGCAGCGTTAGCTGCTCTTTCTGGGCTCCTGCTGTTCAGGAAGATTTCCATAACTTCGGCAAAGTCGTTCATGAACCCTTCGTTGGCGACTGCACCGTGTGCCAGGCTACCGACCAGTCTGTCGGAACTGAAGTCCTCGGCTGCCGATTGAGAGTAGACGTTGTATTCGGAGAGATCGCTGTCCAGTCTCGGCGAGATCGATCCCTTGAGTGGGTTGAACGTGTCCGATCCTTCTTTCGACCCCAGCAGTTTCAGGAAAGCTACAGTGTTTTCCCTGTGCGGGGCTCCTTTGGGTAGACCGAACGAATCGGAGAGCAACATAAAGACTCCGTCCGTACCCGGTGAAGCTGCCCAGCCAAACTCTTCTTTTGGCTCGAGTTCAAGGACGGTTGACATGTAACCGGCAGCCCAATCTCCCATAACGTTGAATGCTGCGTCTCCTTCTACTACCAGATCCGTAGCCTGTTGCCAGGAAAGTGAGGAGTAGTCGTCATTGACGTACTCCATTATCTCGTCCAGTTTTTCCCAGACGGCAATTCCTTCCTCGCTGTTGAACGCCAGTTCGCCTTCCCAGAGTGCTTCCCATTTGTCCGGGCCCAGTACGTCGAGCGCGACAGACTCCCACAGGTGATTGACGGTCCAGTTGGTCCCCAGGGCCAGTGGAGTTACTCCCTTTTCTTCCAGTTCGGGAGCGATTTCCAGAAATTCGTCCCAGCTATTTGGAACTTCCACTCCCCACTTGTCCAGGTTGTCCGGTACGTACCACATTACGTTCGAACGGTGGATAGTGATCGGGACCGACCAGATACCGTCCTCAGTACTGATAAGGTCAATTAGCTCGTCGGGGAAGGTGTCCATCCAGCCCTCTTCTTTGTAGAGCCAGGTAAGATCTTCCATCCTTTCCGCCGCTACCCAGGTACCTATAAGTTCCTGACCGGCGTGAACCTGGAAGCTATCCGGTGGGTTCCCGCCCAGCATCCGAGTTTTGAGGACGGCTTTCGCGTTTACACCGGATCCACCGGTGACGGTTGCGTTTATGACTTCTACGTTAGGATAGTTTTCTTCGTAGAGGTCAATTAAAGCCTGAAGTGCGGGTCCTTCGTTTCCGGCCCACCAGGAGAAAATTTCAAGTTTACCCGATAATTCGTCTTCGTGTGACGATGCCCCTACGGAAAGAGAAGTTCCGAGTAAACCTAGAACCAAAATCGTAATTACGGTTAAGGCAATTCTTTTTTGAGTTAGCATTTTTCACCCTCCTGTAGTTGGGTTAAAGTATAGTTAAAAATACAAGTTGTTATAATTCCGGATTTCACCTCCCGTTTTCTCTAGTGGTTATAATTTTCCATTAAGGTGGAAAAACTATCCGGATCGAGCAAGGATTGATCGAAATGATTTATCACGGCACCCCGGGTGGCTGATCTATCTTTGTTTATCGGTTTCTTTATTTCAACTCCTCCCAACCCTATCGTGTTTTCTAATTTGGCGGTGAAGTTATCCAGTTCGGATATGATCTCGTCGGAAATTTCGGGA
>JAIPHJ010000026.1 GCA_021735245.1 Candidatus Bipolaricaulota bacterium | reverse complement strand
TCGGTTACTTCTATATCGAAGATGGCCATCGTTTTTTCACCCGATTGGTGAAGGTTTTGAGGAAGTTGAATCCCTCATGAACCTATTGTACTCTATGTTTGGTAGTTGTTACAGTAAATTGACGTCACGGATTGAGGTTTAATTTATTCGTAATTTATAATAGGCTGCGATCGGTGAGATATTTTACAGGGAGGTTTTTGTTAAATGACTGACGAGAAAGGAAGGGTAGCGGACCCTGACCTTGCCCCTCAGGGCTGGAAAAAGATCGACTGGGTTAAATCCCACATGCCGGTAATGCGAGAAATCGAAGATCAAATTTCCGGCGAGAAACCCTTTGCCGGACATAAGTTCGGCGTAAGCATTCACCTGGAGGCAAAGACCGCCAGGCTCGCACTGGCGCTAAAAGCCGGGGGCGGAGAAGTTTACATAACCAGCAGCAATCCGTTATCGACCCAGGACGACGTTGCCGCGGCATTGAACGAAGTAGAGGATATTACCGTATTTTCCCGGTGGGGGGTTAGCGAAGAGGAGTACGAGCAGCAACTCGAACAGGTTCTCAGAAATGAACCCGACCTGATAATAGACGACGGCGGAGACCTCGTAAAGCAGCTACACGGACCCCTGGAAGACCTGAGCGAGGGCATAATCGGCGGAGCGGAAGAGACCACCACGGGAGTAAACAGACTGCGAGTTCTGGATCGGGAGGGTGAACTGAAATTTCCCATGTTCGCCGTAAACGACGCCCGAATGAAGTACCTCTTCGACAACCGGTACGGCACGGGCCAGTCGACCTGGGACGCGATAACGCGGAATACCAATCTCACGGTCGCCGGCAGTACGGTGGTTGTAGTTGGTTACGGCTGGTGCGGCAAAGGGATCACGAGAATCGCGGACGGAATGGGAGCCGAAGTAATCGTCGTGGAGGTAGACCCGGTAAAGGCACTTGAGGCAAAAATGGACGGCCACCGGATAATGAATATCGAACGGGCCGCTCCCGAAGGGGATTTCTTTATAACCTCCACGAGTAATATCGACGCGATTCCCGCCTCAGCAATAAAGAAACTAAAGGACAGGGCGATTCTGGCGAACGCCGGACACTTCGACGTCGAAATTGACATCGACGCCCTGGAGGAACTCTCCACGAGCCGCGAGGAAGTAAGGGAAAACGTCGAACGCTTCTCTTTCGAGGACGGACGAGAAATATATTTACTGGCTGAAGGCCGACTGGTTAACCTGGCAGCCGGTGACGGACACCCGACGGAGATTATGGATATTAGCTTTGGCCTTCAGACGTTGACCATTCAACACGTTCTGGAGGCGGATCAGCTAAAAGACGAACTCTACTCGGTGCCGGAGGAAGTGGACCGAGCCGTGGCGGAAATGAAGTTGAAGAGTCTTGGGGTTGACCTGGACGAACTGACGGAGGCCCAGGTCGAGTACCTGAAAAATTTCAGCTAATTAGAGGTATTCCTGAGGGACGCTTTCGCCCTCCCTCAGCTCATCGAGGTCGTCCAGCTCGAAGTAATCCAGGAAATACTGAGTAACGGAAAGGAGTTTGGTCCTGCCTTCTTTCTCGGACTTGACGAAATTGCGCTCTATCAGCTGATCTATGTGGTCGTAGGCGCCGTTTCCCCTTATGTCGACCACTTCTTTCTGAAGGACGGGGCTGTTGTAGGCTATCACCGATAGGGTCCTGAGGACTCCCCTGGACATGTCCTGATGGGGAGCCAGGTACTTCACCCTGTCCAGCAGTTCTCGCTTTATTCGGAAGCAGTACTTATCGTTGTTCTCGCTCAGCCTCAACCCACGATCGGGGTGACTTAAATCGCGCTTCAGGTCCTCCAGTTCCTCCTCCAGGGCCTCTTCCGTCAGGCCCGTCAGGTCCCGAAGCTCGGACCTCGGAACCGGTTCGCTGGCAAGGAATAGGGCGGCTTCAATTATGGACCTGGGAGAGGTATCGGGGGAAAGGTCCTGGGATTCGGAATTATTCATCTTTCTGAGGTGATCCCGTTTCAGGTTCTTCGGGGGGTTCGTCGCTTAACTCTACCTTTATTTCGCTAAACGGACTCTCCTGTTTGCACCTGACTTTTCCCTCCGACTGGAGGTGAAGCAGTTCCATAAACTTCTCGAACTTTTCCTCCTTCGTATCTCGGTCGAGCAAAGCAGAAAAGAGGACTTCCTTGCCCCGGGAGAGCTTTTGCTTTACCTTCCTGTAGAGACGCTGCAGCTTAACCTGAAAGTTACTCTCACTTTCCAGATCCATTCCCCAGCTGGGCGGGGTCTCTTCTTCCTCTTCCCAGCGTTCTTCCCTTCTCTCGTAGACTTTAACGGCGCTTGTGAAGGCCTGGCTTAACTCCTCCGTGGTAACCGCTCTCTCGCTCATCCGCTTGAGGGGAAGTTCGAGTTCCGGAATATAGCTTTCGTTTTCGAATTCCTCGTAGCCCCAGAACCCCGCATCGAGGTCTTCTTCGAACTCCTCTTCTTCGTCCGTCTGGCCTCGACCTCCCAACCTTTCGGCCTTGGCTCTGAGCAGTACGGCGCAGGTCAGGACCATCCGACCCGAGAGCTCGAGGTTTTTACCACCTATCTCGTCAAGCTCCCGCCTGAACCCCGTGGCCAGATCGGTCACGGATACTTCCCAGGGGTCCGCGCTATAGGTATATTCGTCCAGCCTTTCTCGCCAGTCCGGCTGAGTCAGATCCTTTACCGTGACCAGGGATCCCTCGCGTTCCACAAATTCCTTATCCTCTCTCTTTTCTTCAGCCATACTGTCCCCTTTAATTTAGCTTGATGGATAGAACCTCGGACTGACCGTTGTCCATCGTGACCCCGAAAACCTGGTCCGCGTGTTTCGCCGTCTCTTCGTTGTGGGAAATCAAGATTAACTGGGCGTCAGTAGAGTATTCCTCGAGTAAGTCCGCGACCTTTGTCGATCTGCGCTGATCTAGTGCCGCGTCTATTTCGTCCATAACGTAGACGGGTGCCGGATTCATTTCCTGGAGCGCGAATATAAAGGCAATCGCCGTGAGCGTTTTTTCTCCCCCCGAAAGGGAATCCAGCACTATCAATTCCTTACCCGGAGGGTTGGCTTTAATCAACAGGCCCGACTCTATATCGCCCTCACGACTGAGTTCCAGGTGGGCACTGCCTCCATCAAAAAGCTTCTGGAATATCTCCTCGAAGTACTCCGAAAGCTCTTCCATGGTGGAGTAGAATTTTTCCTTCTTTTCTTCCTCGATTTTTCCTATAAGACGCTCTACCTCTCTCTTTTCTTTCCGCAAGCTTTTTAGCTTGGTCTCCAGGTCTTCGACCTGCTCTTTGAAATCTTCGTACTCGTCAATTGCCTTCATATTCACCGGCTGCAGGCGGTCGAGATCCCTCTTTAAATTTCGCTTCTCCGTAATCAATTCCTTCAGCGGCTTGTCCAGGAAGTCGAGGTCCTCCTCCGGCTCGTTTAAATTCTTCAGGTCCCGCTTAACCCCCTCAATATCCTTTTCCACGCTATCCTTTTTCCGCTTCTGTCTTTCCGTCTTTCGGTAAAGATCTTTTTGTCTCTTCTTGAGTTCGCCCAGTTCGGACTCGAGTTTCTCGGATTTCTCCTTCAGCTCTTTGTCCATCTCCGTGCGATCCTCCAGCTGTTTTTCCTTCTTCTCCAGCTTCTTCTTGAGGTTCTCAAGTTCCTGTTTACCCTCTTCGATCTTCTTTTCCAGGCGGTTTATTCTCTTCTCCTTCGTCTCGATCTTTTCCTGCAGCTCTTCTTTTCTCTTATTTGTCGAGTTTCCCCGCTTTTTCTTGGACGTACCTCCGCTGACCGCACCGCCCCTGCTTAACACGTCCCCGTCCAGGGTCACCACCCTGACGTTCTCGGCCTCCTCAACTGCTTCCAGGTTTTTCGCGATAAGAGTATCCCTGCAGACGTATTGGAATGCCCGCTGATATTTGGAATCAAAGTTGACCAATTCTATCGCGTAATCGATAACTCCCTGGGTTTTCAGCGCCTTTTTCGAAGCCTGGCTCATCCTGTTCCCGGAAATACTTCTGAGGGGCAAAAACCTTGCCCGGCCGAGATTATTTTCTTTTAAGTAATTTACCGACTCGATTGCCGTAGACCGAGAATCCACCACGAGATCCTGTAAATGACCACCTATAGTCGTTTCGAGAGCCACCTGGTATTTCGGTTCGACTTCCATCAGGCCTTCTATGGTCCCGTAGATTCCACCTCTGCCTCTGTCGAGCAGCGCTTTGACGGAGCGCTTCTTCCGGGAGGACTTGGACTTCGCCTGGTTTTTGAGCTTCTTTAGCTCTTTTACGGTCTCCCTGAGGTTATCCAGTTCCTTCTCCTGCGATCGGATATCTCCTCTTTTTTGGACCAGATCCATCTTGACCTGCTCCACTTCTTTCGAGAGTTCCTTCTCTTCGTCTCCCTCCCGTTCCTCTTTTAGCTCCTTTAGCTTCTTTTCTTTTTTTTCTGCCTTCTTGTCGGTCGCTTCCAGGCGTTCCTCCAGGCCGGAGAGCTTTTCCTTGATTCTTTCTTCTTTTTCCTGGAACTTCTTTAGCTCTTCTCGTTTGTTCTTGACCTTTTTGTGATCTATGGATTTCTCGACGAGCTCGAGGTCTTCCTCTTTTTCCTTGTAATCCAGCGCTGCGTTTCTCTCCTTTTCCAGCCGGTTGAGCTGGCTCCGGCGTTCCCCCAGGATAACTCGGTTGGTCATCAACTTTTCCTTGACGTCCCTGAGGTCCCGTATCGCCTGCTGCTTCCTTTCGTCGTACTCGCTAATGCCCGCCAGACGATCGATTATCCCCCTTCTGTTGGTGGAACTCATGTTGATTATTTCCGTAACTTTTCCCTGATTTACTATATGATGCCGGCTGGGATCCATGTTGGCTTCGTCCAGGACATCGTCGATAACCGATCGCTTACAGTTTTTACCCATAAACTTGTAAGCCGAGGAGTTACGGGTAACTTTGCGACCTATCGTTATTTCGTCCGGGTTTTCCCCGTTTTCCAGCACTTCGTTTACTACTTCCGAAAAACGATCGTCGCTGTTGTCGAGAGTGATCGTTACCCGGGCTCTGTCCGCCGGGGTCCCGTTTTCGCCTCCGTTGTATATCAACTGGCTCAGCTTATTTGCGCGTAATTTCGAGGACCTCTGGCCCATGACGAAAGTTAAACCGTCGACGATGTTAGATTTTCCGGAGCCGTTTTCACCGATGATAGCTGTCATCCCCTGTTTTTGAAACGGGATAGTCGTCTTTTTTTTAAATGACTTGAAACCTCGGAGAATTAAGCTATTCAGAATTGACATATATTTATTCTAAAAATTGTTACGGTCAATAATATAATTCACCCAATAAGGAGGCGTTAAACGCGGAGCGGGTCGACCCGAACCGCCACCACAGACAGGCAAACCGATAATCAGGTCCAATATAGTGTAATCGCAACTAACCCGATTACTATACCGCTGGCGGCTACCAGAAGGTTTCTCCTGGCCGAAGCCTGGTAGCTTTCCTGCAGATCGGCCAGTCTTTTTTCGTTGTCGAATGTATTTTCTCTGATATTTTTCAAATTATCCTTGATTTCAACAATATCCGTTCGTACTCCTGCCAGATCGTTTCGAACCGACCGCAGCTCGTCGGCCAGTTCACTCGTCTTCCTGGCCTCGTCCGAGGTCTCCTGATTGATCTTTCCCAGCTCACTTACCAGTTTCTCGACCCTTCCCTGGAGCGTCTCCAGATCTTTCCTCAATTCGGGGATACTTCCCCACTTTTCTTGACCCTCGGAAACGATATTTCTCAGGGAAGCGAGGGAATCCGCTATTTTCGCCTGCTCTTCCTTTAGGCTGTATATTGAGGATTCGTTGGAGCTCGCCACTTCATCCAGTCTGTCGCTGGCAGAGGCCAGTTCTTCCACCTTGCCTTCAAGGCTATCGACCCTCTTTCGCAGCTGGTCGAAGTCCTCCGGGGCAACGGCTTCGTCGCCCTGCCCCTGAGCTAACACGGGGAAGGCAAGAGCCAGTACCAATACAAATATAATTGCCCCCGCCCTAATCGGTATCCTGGTCAAAATTACACCTCCCTATCGTGGAATAATAGGTAAACGAGGAGCTTTAAACGAGGAGGGCTGTCAAAAATATCAATTACTTTCGTGGCTCCAGCAAGTGATCTCTGGAATTCACCCTCGCCAATCCAGTCAGCAAGTAGATTTTTGTATTTCGGAAAGATTCGACCAATCTACTCTTTTCCCGGGGTTCCACTCCCCTGACGCGCTACCTCTTACAGAAGTTTTGCCAGCCGCTTAACGTGAGTTTTTTCCTCCTCGATTATTTTCATTATCAATTCCTGATCTCCCGACGAACTGGCCATCTCAAGCATTTCGTAGTAATACAGGATGGTATCTTTTTCCAGCGATATCGCCACGGTTATCATTTCGTCCCGGTTATCTACCCTCTTTGCCGCCCGGACGTTCTCGTTTGCCGGGTTAAAGATCTTGGAGTCCGCAAGAGCCTTGAGGTACGAGTCCTCCAGCTTTCCGTAGAGCAAAGAATTGATGTCCTCTCCTCTCTCAAGTTCCGCTTCACCGAGCATCTCCTGAAACGTATTTTTGTGGTTAACTTCCTGTGTCGCCAGATCCTTGAACAGGTCCTCTATTTCCGAATCCTCGACTTCGGGGACCATTCCCTCGTAAAATTGTTTCCCGTTTTCCTCGATCTCAATAGCTATCTTTAACGCTTCCTCCGCCGAAAATGGAATATTGGTCATTATTACCTCCTGAGTTTACATACGGTGGTGAACGATTTGCTCACTTTCTGTCTTATCGTGATCACGCAAGGTAAATATATCGGGCATATCACTCTAAATCAAACTTAAATCGGTCTATAACCCGGAAAAGCGGGGGATTGTCGCAGATATCCTCAATATTTACTTCAATAGAACTAAATAACGACTATCTAAAATATAATCGGGCGCAGGACCCCGTCATCATTAGCGGTTCAGGCGAAATAACTCCTGGTTAAGCAAATTCCCCGGTCGAAGTCTACTTCCTCCCGAGTTGAGCGACCCTCTTTGAGACCGACCACTAAATCAAAAGGAAAGAAAAAAATAACCGTCGGTTGAGAGGTTTAATTCTAAATTCTTTCACCGCCGTTCCCTTAATCCTTTAGCCCGGATCAATAAACCCGCACCAGGTCCGGGTCACGTAACGATAACCGGGCGATTCACCCCGGGGTAAGCTCTGAGAAATTCCCGGCGGCCAGGTAATCGGGGGGCTAACCTAATTAATCGGTGTACCCAAACCTGGAATAAGAACTTTAACTTTACTCCGGGATAGGCTACCATACTTATTCATAGGGTGATTTGAACTAATACAATGAAAAATATAACCGGACTGCGCTGCGTTTCCTGCGGAAAAGTTTACGGGCCGACCGAACTGGATTATACCTGTCCCGATTGCGGCACTAGGAAAGGGACTCTTGAAGTAGTTTACGACTACGAATCTGCCGGGAAGGAATTCAAAGAAGACGTCGGGGAAGGAACCGTTACGGATATTAAACGGTATTCTTCCCTTCTACCGATAGAAAATCTGGGCAGCCTTCCCCCGCTTAAAATCGGGGGCACTCCACTGTACGGCTTTCACGAGCTAACGGACGATCTGGACCGAATATGGATAAAGGACGACAGCGGCAATCCGACCGCCTCCTACAAGGACCGAGCTACAGCACTGGCAGTTGCGGCCGCCCGGGAAAAGGACATTGGCACGATTACCTGCGCTTCAACGGGCAACGCCGCAAGTTCGCTCGCCGGGCTGGCAGCGGCTTCCGGAATGGAGACCGTAATATTCGTTCCCGCAGCCGCACCGGAGGCAAAGATCGCCCAGCTCCTCGTTTACGGGGCGAACGTCTTCGCAGTAGAGGGAAGTTACGATCAGGCCTACGACCTCTGCCTTGAAGCCGCTGAAAAGTACAACTGGTATAATCGATCCGCGGCAATTCACCCTTACCTGGTTGAAGGAAAGAAGACCGGGGCGCTAGAAATGGCCGACCAGCTCGATTGGAACCTCCCCGACAAAGTATTTGTCTCGGTCGGGGACGGTTCGATAGTCAGCGGCCTCTGCAAGGGGTTCAAGGAACTGGTCGAGATCGACCTAATTGACGAAGCCCCCCGGGTCATCGGAGTTCAGGCGGAAGGTGCCGATACCATAGCTCGAGCCTTTGACCGATACGACGGCGGCGAAGTCGAGATAGCAGATCGGTCAGCTAGTACGATCGCGGACAGTATATCCGTAGGCAAGCCCCGTGATATAGTCAAGGCCGTCAAGTACACTTACGAAAACGGGGGTCGTTTCCTCACAGTATCCGACGAGGAGATTTCCTCGGCTCTCGTTGAACTTGCCCGGAAACGAGGAATATTTGCCGAACCGGCCGCCGCTGCTTCGTACGCGGGCCTGAAAAAGGCTCTAAATAGAGGCGATCTTGGCGACAGCGAGGAGGTCGGAGTCTTCATCACCGGAAGTGGTCTAAAGGACGTCAGCGCCGCGAAGAAAGGAGTAAAGGGACCAACTAAGGTTTCGCCTGAGCTATCCGAAGTGGAGAGCGCTATGGAGGAAGGGACTAGAAATGCAGCTAGAGATAACAGTTAACGGGAAACATCTTGAAAGACAGGTTGACGAGGACCTGAGGCTAATCGATTTTCTGAGAGAAGAACTCGGATTTACCGGCGTAAAGGAGGGCTGCGGCGTAGGAGAATGTGGTGCCTGCACCGTACTGGTTGACGGGGTGTCGGTTCTGTCCTGTCTGACCCGGGTGGCTCAGGTAGACGGGAAAGAGATCCTCACGATAGAAGGTCTGTCCGAAGAAGGGGAACTCCATCCTGTTCAGCAGGCATTCGTAGAGACAGGAGGTGTCCAGTGCGGCTTCTGTACTCCCGGTTTTATCATGGTCGCCGTAGAACTGCTTGAGCTTAATCCGGATCCGACGAGGGAGGAAATTCGGGAATGGATAGAAGGAAATATTTGCCGCTGCACGGGCTACGTCAAGATAGTCGACGCAATAGAACTCGCGGCCAGGCGTATGAGGTCCGAGGAGGAGAAAGTTGAAACCTGACCCGGCGGATCCAGCGGCAATAATACTGGCCGCAGGCAGGGGAGAAAGGTACGACGGGGTAAAGCAGCTTGCCAGGATCGACAATAAGCCACTGCTCCAGTACGTCCTGGACTCGGTTGGGGAAATCAACTGGAAGTACAGGCCCATACTTGTCCTGGGTTACGAAGCCAGCCGCGTCTTAAGTTCGGTCAACCCGGAAGGTTTTAAAGCAGTCGTAAACGAGAACTGGAGAGAAGGAATGAGCACGTCTCTGAAGCAGGGAATTACCGAAGCTCCCGAAGACAGTTCGGGCTTCATCTTTTTTCTGGCCGACATGCCACTAATCTCCCCCGCGATAATAGAAAAAGTCCTGGAAAAAGCAGCTGACGGAGCTTCCATCTCAGCACCGGTCTTCCAGGGGGAGCGGGGTTTTCCAGTCTACCTGCACCAAAAGTGGAAACCGAGGTTGCTCGACGACGTGGCCGGGGACAAAGGAGCCAGAACAATTATAGAGCAAAATCCCGAAGATTTGACTCCGATTCCGACGGAGAACCAAAGCGTGGTCGTGGACGTAAACGAAAAAGGGGACCTGTCCCGGATAAAATCTTACCTGGACGAGGGGGGAACGGAAATTGTCGTTTGAACTACTGGTACCCAAAGACGAAGAAAAGCTATTTTCCCTAATGGAAGAAGGGGACTATAAACTACTGGCCGGCGGCACGGACCTGTTCGTAAAAATTAAAAAGGATCTATTGAGTCCCGACCGGGTAATAGACATTACGGGCGCAATTACCGAACCGAAGATCGCGGAAAAGGGAGAAAAGATCTCAATTCCCGCCACGGCAACCTTCCAGGAGATCGCAGAATCTCCTTTAGTCAACAGGGAATTTCCGGTTCTCGCTCAATCCGCCAGAGCCGTGGGGGCAACTCAACTGAGAAACATGGCCACAATTGGCGGGAACGTCTGTAACGCTTCTCCGTCCGCCGATTCACTTATAGCTTTATATCTTTTGAACGGGGAGCTAACTCTTGCCGACCGGGAAGGCGAGCGCCGTCTTACGATAAACGATTTCATTACAGGACCCGGAAAGACGAAGCTTACCCGTGGTGAATATCTGAAGAGCCTGGAAATTCCCGGGATTTCGGAAGACTTCACCCATTACTTCGAAAAAGTCGGTCGACGCAACGCCCTGGACATTTCCGTCTGCACAATGGGATATCTCCTGAAAAAAGAAGAAGATGGTACGGTCGAAGAACTCCGCCTGGCCTACGGCGCCGTCGCTCCGAAAATAATTAGAGCTACTTCGGTAGAAGAGTATCTCCAGGGTAAAAAGCTAAACCGGGAAAATATCGCCGAAGCCAAGAAGCTGGTAAGATCGGAAATATCTCCGATCGGAGACATAAGAGGATCCGCGGAGTATCGCAAAAAGGTCGCAGTTCGATTGGTTGAAAAAATCGGTAATACCTCGAATTCAGCCAATGAAATTTGACTGTATAGTAAAGAACGGCACCCTGGTCTCCCGGGGCGACTCGTTCAAAGCTGATGTTGGAATCACGGACCACAGGATATCCGCAATCGGGAAGGACCTCGGCGGTAAGGGAGTGAAAGATGTCTACGACGCCAGCGGATGTTTCGTAACCCCCGGGTTTATCGACTCTCACACTCACATGAATCTCCCCCTAGCAAACACGGTTTCCTCGGACGATTTCTTCACAGGGGGGAGAGCCGGCGTATGGGGCGGAGTTACGACCATAATCGATTTCACCACGCCAGAACCGAACCAGGCACCCGCAGAAGCAATTAAAGAGAGAAGAAAGGAAGCCGGAATCTCTCCGATCGACTTTTCCTTTCACGGAACTCTTTACGGGTATAATAACCTGGACCGGGGGGACCTGAATGAGGCAATCGAGATGGGTGTAACGTCTTTCAAGTTCTTCACTGCCTACGGGGAATCAAACAGGCGAACTCCGGACGGGGAACTGGTAGAAGCCCTAGGAGAAATAGGGAAGCTCGGCGGGCTAGCGATGGTACACTGCGAAAACGACGAGATAATCGCCAAAAAGCGGGAGGAATTAAAATCCGGCGGGAAGAAGTCGATAAAATATCACCCGATCAGCAGGCCGGATTACTCCGAATCGGAGGCGGTTGGAAAGGTCGTCCATCTGGCGGGTGCAGCCGGGGGAAACTTGCACCTGGCCCACCTGACTACGAAGGAAAGCATAGAGATACTCGAACGAAGCAAGGGTGCCGGGATAGATCTTTCCGGTGAAACCTGCCCCCAGTACCTACTGCTGACAGAAGCCAGGTACGAGGAAGAAAACGGACACCGTTATGCCGCCACTCCACCACTCCGAAAAGATAAGGACCGTGAGGCCCTGTGGAAGGGGCTGGCTAACGGAGTACTTGAATCCGTGGCCACCGACCACTGCCCGTTCCGAAACGACCAGAAAGACGAGTTTGCAGATGATTTTCTGAACGTTCCTCAGGGGCTCCCGGGGGTGGAAACTCTGGGATCTATTCTGTTCTCGGAAGGGGTAGGAAAGGGCCGTCTATCGATCGAGCGAATGGTGGAATTAATTTCCGAAAACCCGGCAAGGAGGTTTGGACTTTACCCGAATAAAGGTAGCCTGACGGTCGGAACTGATGCCGACATAACGGTCTTTGATCCGGACAAGTCAAAATCGTTAAACCCGGATAATCTGCACATGAACACCGACTTTAACCCGTTCACGGGCAAAACCTCCCGTGGCTGGCCGCGGTTCGTATTCCTGCGGGGAAAACCGGTTCTGGAGGGAGATAATTTCGTGGGTCGGAAGGGCGGAGGAAGCTGGATTCGGCGAAAGAAAAGGAATAAATAGGGGTGATAAAATGGGTAACGTAATTGAAGAAGCGAGAAACCGACTTACCCGAAAAATAAAGGAGGAAGGCGAGGTGCTGGGAGAGGAGTTTCTCAGAGTGGACAGTTTTTTAAACCACAAGGTAGCGCCCTCTCTATTGAACAATGTTGGCAGGGCCATCGCCAAGGAATTCGAGGATCTTGGAGTAACCAAAGTGCTAACCGCGGAGGCGGCGGGAAATATAATCGCCTACACGACGGCCGCAAACCTGCTCGACCAGGAACCTAACGTCGAAGTGGTCTACGCCAAAAAGGGCGTACCGACTACGATGAGCGGGGAAGAAATTCGAACGATAAAGTCCCCGACGAAAAAGAACAAAACCACCCTTGCCGTCTCGGGAAATTACTTCGACTCGGACGACCGGGTATTGATAGTGGACGATTTTCTTTTCACGGGGAGGACCGCCGGCACTCTATCGGAGATCATGGACGCCCTTTCCGTCCCGGTGGTGGGCTACGGTTTCGTCATTCGAAAATTGGGCTCCGGTGGATATAAAAAGCTGAAACGGGAGGAAAAGCCGATTTTTTCCCTGGTTGAAATAGAATCGATGGATCCTCAGACTGGCGATATTACTTTTGTAAACTGATCTACCTTCCTTTTATACCCAGTTTCAACCGACCGATCGAAATAACGGTTTTAACCCAGTTAGGCAAACGAATCAAAAGTATTTGAATTATCCCTCTCCCTGAGTTAATATCAATTAGTAGTTAATAATTGTTTCGATCTAAAACTAAATCCTTTTTCCGTGAGGCTTCAGTTATGTTCGAGAAAAAGATTCTGACCAAAAGTTCTTTTTTCAGCCTCTTACTTTTTTTGCTATTGATCCTACCCTCCGGCGCGAGCAACCAAACAGGTTCGGCCGTAGAGGCTCTGGAAAACCTTAATTCTACCAAAACCGGTGTCTTCACCAGCGGTGAACTTGTCTACGTGAGCAACGGGAAAGACCTGGGATCGGAGTCTTACGAACTGACAAAAAGGGAGTCGGGTGAGATAGTTCTAACTTCTAACGGCGTAGTTACCCCGCCAATTCCTATTCCTTTCGTAAAACCTAAAATAAAATTTGACCAGGAAATCACGGTCGGCGAGGACTTCGCACCGAAGTCCCTTAGACTCGACTATAACGGGCCTTTTGGTATAGGAAGCGACAGGATAAGAGCCACAGTCCGGGATGGTAGGGTCGAGGCGGTCCTTGGTGGAGATAACAAGCAGGTAAGTTTAGAAACTACTTATTCGTTCTTCCAGGGGACGGGAGGTTCTCAGGCACTAACCGCTTTGATTCTCGTAAGTAAGGACGGTTTAAATGAGATCACTGAAATTAGAACCGGCGGAACGGGTCCCCAGAGCGGGGATAAAGATAGACTAAAAGTAAATCTCGAGTTAAAAAGAGAGGAAAATCAAAACCTGGAGATCAACGGAAACCGGAAAAAGGTCCGGCGTTACGTGCTAAGTGACCCCGGGTCCAGCGTGGACAAAGTTATCCTAACGGACGGCGGAACCTTTATAGCATATCTCAGGGTTGGAGGCGAGAATCCCTTCTTCGTCTATCGTAGCGACCTGCTGGGAGAGGACTACGAATTTGACTATCAGAGGTAGGACAGACGAACCTTAAAGCTAACCCCCGAATTTATCCTCCTGGTTAATGGTATAGATTTCAGTGGATAATCTCCTGTGCGTTTACGTCTACCAATCCCTTATCCGTCAGCCTCACTTCGGGAATAACGGCCAGGGCGATGCTGGAAAGGATCATCAGGGGCTGTGAAAGCTCACAACCAATTTCCTCAATAGCTTCTTTTAATTCCTTCAACGAAGACGCAACCTTTTCCGGAGCCAGGTCACTCATAAGTCCGGCAATGGGCAGTTCTACTGCGGCCCTTACCTCGCCCCCTTCGGCGACGACCTGACCGCCTCCAGCTTCGACCAGGTAGTTAGCCGCTACCGACATGTCCCTCCTATTCTCTCCCAGGACGACCAGGTTGTGACTGTCGTGAGCGACTGTCGAGGCTATAGCGCCACCTCCCAAATTGAACCCTTCTACGTAACTCCTGCCCACGTTCCCCGTCCCCTTGTGCCGTTCTATCACGGCACACCTATCCAGACCCGTCTGTTCCAGCTGAGAAAGCTCCAGCTTCTCCGTAGTTACGTCCTGGTCCCTGACCCTTATACCGCAGTTCTTTTCGTTCTCCTGAAGCTCAAACGTCCCGGGGCTGATCTCTCCATCGATTCTAACGGTATCGGTCAGGCCGGAAGCCGAGGTCTCGGGCCAGTCAATTTCTTCGACGGATTCACCGGCAAGGAGGGTCTTTTCTACTTTCAGGGATTCCAGGTCGCTTACAAGATTTATATCGGCCCTTCTTCCGGGAGATATTGAGCCCAGTTCCGCTCCCATTCCGAACCTGGTAGCAGGATTTAACGAAGCCATGGTAATAGCTTCAACGGGATCGAGCCCCTCCTCGATCGCCCGCCTCATTACGTGATCCACGCCACCTTCTTCGATCAGATCAGTTACGTCTCTGTCGTCCGTGACCAGGCAGTATCTTCGGGGCGATATTTCCGTCTCCGTAAGCGCTCGGACTACCTCCCTGACGTCCGCCCAGCCCGATCCTTCTCTTACGTAGGTCCAGAATCCTTTCCGCCCTCTTTCAATTCCCTCTTCTTTGGTCACGGCCTCGTGATCGGATTCGATTCCCGCCGCTCCGTAGCCGTCCAGCTTCCCCCCTGAAAGTCCGCTGGCGTGCCCTTCCACGGGAAGGCCGCGCTCGAATGCCCTTTCTACCTTCTCCATTGTTTCCTCGTTCAGGCCCAGCACGCCCGGAAAATTCATCATCTCTCCCAGAGCGGCGGTATTATCCCAGCCCAGGGCGCGATCGATCTCTTCTATTCCGAACTCCGCTCCAGTCGTCTCCAGAGCAGGTGAACTGGCGGGGACGCAGGAAGGCACGGTGAGAAAGCCGTTAAGGGGAGTCCTTTCCAGCTCGTCATACATCCACTTAACGCCTTTTATCCCCGATACGTTGGCTATTTCGTGAGGGTCGTAGAAAACCGTAGTAACCCCCTTATTTGCAACCAGTTCGGCAAACCTCGAGGGGCTCAGCAAAGAACTTTCTACGTGAAGGTGAGCGTCTATAAATCCGGGCGTAATGTATAGCCCTTCTGCGTCTATAGTCCGCGTCGAAGTTCCAACGTACTGATCAACGTCATCCCCGACAGCAGCTATCCGGCCGCTTTTAACGGCTATATCTTTGGTCAACACCTCACCGGTGAGCACGTTAACCAGGGAGCCATTAAGAATCACAGTATCCGCCGGCTCTCCGCCGGTCACCATCGCGATAAGTCCTTTGCGTGCTTCGAAATCTTCCATAGATCCACTAGAGAACAATGTTCCACCCCTCCTGCAAAAATCATTCGTTACCGGGATATGGATAGAATATCATACTCATGGAGCACTTACAATAAAAACCCCATTACGTACCGGCCGGGTACAGGAACCGGGCCACTGGATTTAATTACTTACCTCAGTTCTTTCACCAACGGCGGTTTTTTTTCTCTGGCCCGAATAACTTCTCTCTCCCCCTTACCTGGCTGCCGGATGACCTCACATTTTACGTGTAAAATCCTCACTCTGACAACCGTTCAGGAAAATCCTATCGGAGGCCGAGCGGGCATGGTTCCACCCTTTAACCAATACAAAGAAGGCCGGGCCCCGTGCCCGGCCGATAGTCCCGATACCGACCTCCCGCGCGGGCAATGGGAGCCCGCGCTGCTATCGGGGATGAACCAGCAGGCCGGGTCCCCGTGCCCGGCCGGTAATCTCGATAAAGACCTTCTTTTAACAATCGCCGGGACATTGGAGCCCTGACTGCTTGATTTGCCGCAGTACAGTAAAGAAATCGCTTGAATCGCGCTATCCCCGCCCATGGGGCGGGGCATTTCGCCCGATTCATGGCTTCGCCACCGCGATTTCTATTTGTTTATAAACTTTCGCATTCATCTCCGGCCATAGGCCGGAGTATTCTGCGTGATTTTGATAAAGAGAGGGTGGAGAGCGAGGCCGAGATCGGAAAGAGCGATTTCCACGCCGGGAAATCGCCCCTGGTTTTGTCGAACGGTTTCCAAAGTGATTTAGGTAATTTACAGTATCGACAGGGATTTACCATATGTTCAAACTTTTAAAGTTAAATGAGATGCCAGGTATGGGCAGAGAACCTAACTAAAAAATCCTGGTGAGAAAATTCGGGTCTTTTTTTGAAATTTTCGCCAAAATAAAATATCCCCCGGAAAACCGGGGGACATTGCGTTAGAAATTTTGACTCTATCGGCAGTTAGAACGAGCCACCCATGGTCAGCGCCATCAGCGCTTTCTGCAGGTGAAGTCGGTTCTCGGCCTGGTCGTAAACGAACGAAAGTTCCGGGTCGTCCATTATCTCGTCCTCTACCTCGTTGCCCCTATCAACCGGCATGCAGTGAAGGAGGTAACCCGGGTCGGCCAGCTTCTGCTTTTCCCCGGTGTACTTCCAGTCCTTATGCTGGCTGGCCATCTCGATTTCCTTCTCCTTGCCTATTTCGTAACGGTCGGGACTCATCCAGTTTCGGGGATATACGATGTCCGCGCCTTCTATTGCTTCGTCCATATCGTTGGTGACGGTAAACGAACCACCCGACTTTTTGGCGTTCTCTTCCGTCAGGCCCAGAACGTCCTGATCCAGTTCGTATCCTTCGGGATGAGCCAGGTTAACGTCCATGCCGTAAAGGGCAGAGGTCAGAATATTTGATTGAATCGAGCCCCAGGACCGGACCCACGGAGAGTGAGCCCAGGTGACGGCTATTTTCTTCCCCTCGAGGTCCCCGACCTTTTCCTGCATCGTCATCACGTCGGTCATGGACTGACAGGGATGATAGATATCCGACGCCATATTTATAATCGGGATCTCGGAGTACTTACCCATCTCGTACATGATGTCAGTACCCTGTCCGTAATAATCGACTTTATCCTCCAGTATTCTTACACCCGCTCCTTCCGCGTACCGTCCCATGACTTTTGTGGTGTCTTTTATCGACTCACCACCGCCCGGTTCCCTATCGAGCGAAATACGCATCGTCTCCGGAGCGAGGAACTGGGAGTGCCCGCCAAGCTGGCTCATTCCCGCTTCGAACGACTGCCTCGTCCTCGTAGAGGAGTTAAAGAAGAGCATCATAAACGTCTTGTTCTCCAGGGGGTTTAGCGTTTCCCCGCTGTAATGCCTGCTCTTCAGGTCGTTCGCCACCCGCAAAAGTACGTCCAGTTCTTCTTTGGTCCAGTCCTTTACGCTAATTAAATCCTTGCCTTTTAAATCGTACCAGCTCATATTTACCCTCCTAACTCAAAAGCAAACTCAGCAAACCCTTCTGGGCGTGCAACCTGTTTCCCGCTTCCTCGAAGACGATGGAATTGGGGCCGTCGATGACCTCGTCCGTGACTTCCATACCCCGGTCCGCAGGCAGACAGTGCATGTAGTGAGCGTCGTTGGTGAGTTCCACCTTGTCCCTAGTGGTGATCCAGTCCTTGTTGTCCTCGAAAACCTCCCTCGCTTTATTGAGGTCGGCAGTCGAACCGTCCGTCGGCTGAAGCGTCCAGGATTTTGGATAGACTACGTCCGCACCCTCAAATCCTTCCTCCATATCGTGGACTATCTCGAAGTCGCCTCCGTGTTTTTTGGCGCGCTTTTCGGTAGCGTCCAGAACGTCACGGTCGAGATCGAGGCCTTCCGGATGGGCCAGAGTCACGTCCATCCCCATGGTCGCGGCACTCAGTACCGCGGATTGAGGTACGGATAGTGGTTTCTCGACCGAACCGGAGTAGGCCCAGCTCATGGTAAACTTCTTGCCCGTAAGGTTTTTACCCATCTTCTCCTGCATCGTCATGACGTCAGCCAGAGCCTGACAGGGATGGTAACCGTCGTCCTCCATGTTGATTATCGGGACAGAACCCCAGTCCGCGAATTCTTTTAGTACCCTGTACCCTTTACCGTACTTCCAGTTCGTCTTGTCGCCGTAGATTCGGATAGAAATGGCGTCGCCCATCTCCGAGAGAACCCGGGAAACGTCGCTAACCCTCTCAGTCGAGTAAGCTTCCTCCTCTCCTTCCAGCGCGGGCGTGTAGACCGCACCCGGCTGGAGAAAGTGGGCGTGGCCTCCGAGTTGAGTCATACCCGCCTCGAACGAATTTCTCGTCCTGAGTGAAGTATTGTAAAAGAGCATGAACAGGCTCTTTGCAGATAGTACGTCAGTCTGGCGCTCTCCTCTTATTTGCTTCCTCTTCAGGTCGTGAGCCGCCTCCAGTATCGCGTCAATCTCGTCTCTCTCGAAATCCAGCCAGGTTAAAAAATCTCTTCCACTAAGCTGCGTGTTCGACATATTTTCCTCCTTTATTGTGTTATTGTCGTTCCAGTTTCCCCATCAAGGGCTTCAAACACCTTATCCAGGGACGTAATTACCGCCTTTTTGCCGCCCGACTCCACGAATTTGATTCCGGCCTTTACCTTGGGTTTCATAGAGCCCCTCGCGAAATGGCCTTCTTTCACGTAATCATGGGCCTCTTCCACTGTCACACTGTCCAGGGGTTGCTGATCGGGCTCGTTGTAATTCAAATAAACGCTCTCTACGTCCGTAAGGATAAGCAGGACTTCCGCCCCCACGTCCTCGGCCAGTTGCTCGGAGGCGAGGTCCTTGTCGATTACGGCCTCCCTGCCGACGAGTTTATCGCCCTCGCGGACCACGGGTATGCCGCCACCGCCAGCTGCGATTACGACCGTATGAGCTGCCAGCAGCTGTCTTATTGGCTCCTTTTCAACTATTGCTTCCGGTTCCGGCGAGGGCACCACCCTCCTGTAACCTCTCCCGGCGTCCTCGATCATGTCGTAATCCTTCTCTTTCCGCAATCTTTCCGCGGCTTCTTTCGTGTAGAACGGGCCGACCGGTTTTGACGGATCTTCAAACGCGGGGTCGTCTTCGTCGATCAACGTCTGAGTCAGGACAGTTGCGACCGGAATATCCCCCCTCCCGTTCTGGTTGAACACGTTGTCCAGGCTCTGGGAAAGCATGTAACCGATAAAACCCTGGCTCTCGGCCCCGCAGACGTCGAGCGGATGAGACGGGACCTCCTCCTTAGCCAGTTCGTTCTGGAGCATCAAATTTCCCACCTGCGGTCCGTTGCCGTGAGAGACTACTATCTTGTAAGTACCGGAAAGCACCATTTTTCCTATTTGTCTCATAGTCTCATTTACGTTCTCTATCTGCTGTTTCGCCGTCCCCTCCTGACCGGGCTTCAAAATCGCGTTCCCCCCCAACGCCACTACCGTGAGGGTCTTTTCGCCACTTGCCATGTTTTTCCCCCTTGTTAGAGTTTAATTTTCCGATTTCTCGAGAGCGTCTTCCATTAGTCCCCAGTGTTTTTTCATGGACGCCCTCGCTCCTTCAAGATCACTTTCTTTAACTGAATTAAATAGATTTTCGTGAATATTAAAACAACGCTTTATCCTGGAATCGTCCACCAGATAGTATTTACGAGTTAGCTCTCGGTAGAGAGAGCCGTCTATGGTGGCTAAGAGCGGCTGGGCTGCCTCGACCACCAGGGGGTTATCGGTCAGCTTCACCAGTGCTTCGTGGAAATCGTGATCCGCGTCCATGTACTGCTGGTACTCCCGTTCGGTAGAATGGCTCTTCATTTGGTTCAGAGCATCTTCTATCGGTTCAATCTCCTTGTATTCGATATTTTCGATCACTATTTCCAGCATGGCATCTTCAAGGTTCTTCCGAGCTTCGATTATGTGAAGATGACTCATTTCTTTCTCTAACAGTGAAAGGTCGGTGGAAATCAGATTGCTTTCCCGAACCGATTCGCTTACGTAAGTCCCTGAACCAATCTTCGCATCCACAACTTCGATAGCCTGAAGGCCGCTCAGAGCCTCTCTCACCGAAGGCCGGCTAACTTCCATCTTCTCAGCTAGCTCGTGCTCGGAGGGAAGCCTGTCCCCAGGACCCAGCTCGCCCCTCTCGATTAACTCGATTATTTGCTCGGCGACTTTTACGCTCTTCTTCTTCGACGGTTCAATTTTATCAAACAACCCTCTCACCGTCCTCCCGATTCAAACAAAAGTGTATATTTGTCATACAAATACCCTTATTCTTATTAACAGAAAGTTGGTGCTTCACTCCCATTATTCCTCGGACTTTAGATCCTCCAGCAGACCGGTCCTGTCGTTAAACTCTCTTATCCTCCGATTAATTTCTCCAACCTGATCGTGAATTTCCGACCAGTAATTGGGCCAGTCGTACCACTGAGCATCGAGTTCCTCCACGTCCTTCCCCTGCTGTTCCACCCAGGTATAGTATTTCAGGTTATGTATCCGCTTCCTCTGATAGTAATCCAGTTCTTCCATGTTGTCGGTCTTTATTCCTTTGAGGAACCTGTGGTAGTCCTTTACGGCGTCTTCCCTCGTATAGTCTCCTTCTTCGGACCTCATCTCTTCCAGCCTCGAACCGTAGAGTTCCATGGAATCGGTGAATACGGTCAGAACGACGTCGTCCTCGGTTAATTCGTAGTATTTTGCGTACTTTATCGCCGAAGTCATGTTGGCTACTGAAGAAATGCCCATAAGCGGAAGCTGGTCAATCGTTTTCGCCGGGACGTTCTGATCTTCGAGATATTCCTTGCCCGCGGGCTCGTTGAACAACCGTATTAGGTTCATCGAGTTCGCGTCGTCGACGTCAATTACCATATCGGTATTTCTTACGTTGTGTATCCACGGCACGTGCTTGTCTCCTATTCCCTCTATTCTGTGGCCTCCGTAACCGTTTCGCAGCAAAGTCGGGCACTGTAGCGCTTCTCCAACCGCCAGTTTCGAGGTCGGAAATTTCTCTTTTAGATAATCCCCGCAGCCCATAGTGCCGGAAGACCCTGAAGTAAGGACTACCCCGGAGTATCTGGAACCCGGAGTTAGCTCTTTTTCCAGAACTTCCTCCATGGCCGCTCCGGTTACCTCGTAGTGCCATAGGTGGTTGCCGAACTCGTCGAACTGGTTGAAGATGACTATATCATCCCGTTCCTCCTTTAACTCCCGGCACTTGTCGAATATTTCCTTCACGTTACTTTCACAGCCGGGAGTCGCGATGACTTCACCCGCGACTTTGGACAACCAGTCGAATCTCTCCTGGCTCATCCCTTCCGGCAAAATAGCCACGGATTCGCAGGCAAGTAAATCCGAGTCGTAGGCTCCGCCCCGGCAGTAGTTACCGGTCGAAGGCCAGACGGCTTTCTGACTCGTAGGATCGAACTGGCCCGTGGTCAGTCGGGGAACCAGGCAACCAAACGTAGCTCCTACTTTGTGGGCGCCGGTGGGGAACCACTTACCGACGAGGGCTATTATTCTTGCATCGACGCCGGTAAGTTCGCTCGGCAGTTCCATGTAATTCACGCCGTCGAAAAGTCCGCCCTCTTTCACCGGTTCGTTCTTCCAGGTAATTCTAAACAGGTTGTAAGAATTTACCTCCCACAGCCCGATGTCCTTTAGCTTTTCCTTTATCGGGTCGGGAATTAGCTCCGGGTTCTTTTGCTGTTCAAGCGTAGGAATTATGATATCACGTTCTTTAGCTCGCTCTACGGTGCTCTCTAGTTGATCCTCGTTCGTGGACAAATCTATAATTGGCATCACCTCAAATTAGTTGCCTCGTATAACGAATATTGCCCCGGGGTTCTATACAGAATCGGGTACGCCAGCACTCAGAGTAGTCCGACCGTCCCACTATCTTCTTCTAAAATCAAGAACCCTTCTCGCTCATTGGGTAATTAGTATATGTAAAATTGTCTGACAGATTTAATACTACTTCAGGTGGTTTTTTATATCAATTAAGGTTTATAGTTGAGTACGGTCAGCTGTTTTCGGAGTAAGCCTCGAGAATTCTCTCCGGAACTGCGGGGTACCTGAAAATCCTGTTGCCAATGGCGTGACTTACGGCGTTAATTACGGCCGCGTGAGAAGCCATGAGCGGAACTTCCCCCAGCCCTTTTGCTCCGTAAGGACCCTCTGGATAGTCCGCCTCGACGAAATCAACTACCAGGTCATCCGGGACGTCCTGAGAGGTCGGCATGAGGTAATTCGTCAGGTCGGGGTCGGGAAACTTCCCCTCTTCTTCCTCCAGGTCCTCTGTCAGCGCGTAGCCAATTCCCTGGGCGACTCCGCCTTCCACCTGCCCGGCCGCGGTCGATGGGTTTATTATCTTACCCGAGTCGTGCACTGCAACGTGTTTTGTCACCCTGGTCCGACCCGTCAGGCTGTCGATCTTCACTTCGCTGACGTGGGTAGCATAAGAATAAACAAAGTAAGCGTCGCCCTGTCCCGTCTCCGGCTCCCAGTTATCTACACCTTTTTTCGCCCAGCCTTCGGCGGCCAAGTCCACGTTTTCGGTCCACATTTCTCCGGCAACCTCGTTCAATTCAGCCCTGTTTGAGCTATCCGAACGATCTACCACGTAACCTTTCTCAAAGTAAACTTCGGAACATTCCAGCAACTCCCGGGCGACCGAGCTGATCCTTTTTTTCAGGGTTTCCGTGGCGTCGATTATCGCGTTACCGGTCATGGTGGTCGTTCGTGAAGCAACAGTAGGTCCGCTGTCCGGGACCCTTGAAGTATCAATCTCGGTTAAATCAACTCTGTCCAGTCCCAGCCCAAAGGGCTCCGCTGCTATCTGAGTCAGGACGGTCTCCGCACCCTGACCCATTTCAGTATTTCCGACGGCTATTGTAAGCGTACCGTCCACTTCTAGCTTGAGATAGACGCCTGCCTTCTCCAGAAACGGCGCTGCCGCTCCCATTCCGACGCCGTACATTACCGTGGAGAGGCCGATCCCTTTCTTAACCCGCTCGTGGGTCTCGTTCCAGTCCTCGTAACCGGACCTCGTATCGGTCCAGCCTGACAGTTCTTTCGCCTTGGTCAAAGTCCTACCGAGCCCGACGCTCTTGTCAACTTTCTGGTTTGTCGAAGTCCGATCTCCGGAACGCAGTACGTTCTTCTCCCTGACCTCGTCTGGCCTTTTGTCCACCCTTTCGGCGAGCAGATCCATTTGAGACTCGTGAGGGAAAATAACCTGGGGGCTCCCGAAACCTCGAAAAGCGCCGTTGGGGACCTTGTTGGTCGCAACGCTTCTGGCAACTACTTTCACGTTAGGGATGGAATAAGGCCCGGCTGTGTGAACGAGCGACCTAAACAGCACTGCTTCGGACAGAGTTTGATAGGCCCCTGAGTCTATAAATACCTCGGCCTCTACTCCCAGTAAGTTTCCTTCCTCGTCGGCTCCCGTCCTGTAACGGACTACCGAGGGATGGCGCTTGCTCGTGGCCTCGATATCCTCGCGGCGATCGTACGTCAATTTAACCGGTTTACCCGAATTATGGGCGAGCAGAGCGGCAAGAACTCCGACCTGAGAGGGAACGTCTTCCTTTCCCCCGAAAGCGCCGCCCGTCTCGAGCTGGACCACGCGTACCTTGTTGATACTGTATCCAAGGGCCGCCGATACCGCGTTCTGGACGTAAAACGGACACTGCAGCGTTCCGTGTATCTCCATTTTTCCCCGAGCTCCAGGTATCGCCGTCATTCCCTGGGGTTCTATGTAACCATGCTCCTGGTGTCCGGTCCGGTACTCGTTCTCCTCCACCACGGGAGCCTCTTCCAGCGCCCGGTCCGCGTCCCCCTTCTCCAGAATCAATTCGTCGAAAAGATTCCCCCCCTCGTTGACTTCATCCTGAGCGACCTGAGGGCTCCCTTCCTCCAGGGCCTCCAGCGGATCGAAGACGGCATCATTTTCCTCGTACTCGACCTCGACCGTCTCCACCGCCCGTTCGGCGATTTCTCTCTCCCTGGCGGCGACCAGAGCCACCGGCTCCCCGATATATCGTACCTTCTCGGAAGCAAGCGCCGGCATGTCGTTTTCTATTATCGGAACAACATTGCTTCCCGGAACATCTTCTGCGGTGACGACGGATTCCACACCCTCGATCTCCATCACCTGCGAAGTATCTATAGTCTCGATTTTTCCGCTCGAAATAGGACTTCGTACGACACTGGCGTAAAGTAGGCCCTGCGGCCTGAAGTCGTCCGCGTAAACTGCCTTTCCGGTGACCTTATCTACCGCATCGACCCTGGTTTCGCTCCTGCCGACCGGCCCGGAGTCCTCTTTCGTACTTCTATCTTTCTCGTTTAAATTAACCATTATTTCCTCCGATTTACTGATTAGCTAGATGACTTAAACCCGTTCAAAACAATAGCAAACGGAGCTCCCGCACTCCAGCTGTCGGGTAATTATTTAGTAACTAATTCTGGTAAATATGTCGGTGAAGCTCAACTTATCCGAGTATTATTCCGAAATAAATACTAACACACATTTAAATGGCTTTTGGTGACCGTTCAGGAAAATCCTATCGGAGGCCGAGCGGGCACGGTTCCACCCTTTAACCAATACAAAGAAGGCCGGGTCCCCGTGCCCGGCCGGTAGGACCTCCGGGCTTCCCGGACCGAGAAATTTCCGACTCGCGTGCTC
>JAIPHJ010000080.1 GCA_021735245.1 Candidatus Bipolaricaulota bacterium | reverse complement strand
CCCAACCCCCAAAGTAACCTGAGAGTAAACCCATCGGAATGGCAATCACTAATGTTGTTACGAGGGCAAAGGGCCCAATTAATAAAGATATCCAACCTCCCCAGAGTGTTCTGGAAAATAAGTCCCTGCCAAACTTGTCAGTCCCAAACAGGAAGATGGTAGCCTCCGGGTTTCCCGTACCGAACAAATGAATCTTACTTTCAAATAAGCCCCAAAAACTGTACTTCTCCCCCTGAACGAAGAATTTTATCGGGTATTTCTCAGACTTGTCCTCGACGTAAACCTTTTCGTAATAGTCGTTATACTCCTTTTTTGTCCCGTAGACGTAAGGCCAGGTCAGGCCTCCGTCATCGGTAAAGTGAATCTTTGTAGGAGGGGCATTTGCGTAATCTCTATGCTGGGTCGAAAAATTGTAGGGCGCAATAAAGTTTGCTAGAAATACTATAATAATGATAAGCAGGACGATAATACCGCCAACTTGTCCCAGTGTATGTCTTCTGAACCTCCTCCACATCCTCCGCCACTGAGATCTATGTTTGCGCCGTTCAACTTCGTCCGCCTGGTATTCTTCAGCCATTAGTATCACCTTTAGTCATAGCGAATACGGGGATCATTCCAGGCAAGCAAGAAGTCCGCAACCAGGTTCCCGACCAGCAACATCAAGGCGAAGAAAACCAGGCCAGCCATGATAACCTGTTCATCCTGCTGGTTTAAAGCATTCCAGTAGGCCCGTTGTACCGTCGGCACCCCGAGAACAATTGCAGTAATCAAAGAACCAGAAACCAACCTTCTAAACGAGTACCCGAAATTAGTGATAATCGGGTTTATAGCGTTTCGGAAAACGTGCTTGTAGATGACAACGTTCTCTTTCAATCCCTTGGCCTTGGCGGTTTGGGCAAACTGCCTGTTCATAAACTCAAGCATCTGACCCCGCATGATCCGGACAACTCCGGCGAGTGAGGCTGTTCCAACAGCTATGACGTAGGGCCAAACGTGCCAGAAGAAATTTGCTATCTTGGGCATGTTCGGGACAAAACCATGAAACCAGGGCGCCCCCATGTACCGCGCTATGAACAGTCCACCAACCCCCAGGTTCGCGCCCACGTCCAGCGGACCCGCGATGAAAAACATAAGCACCAGGGCAAGGAAGAAATTCGGTATGGAAAGACCAATAAATGCAAGGAAGGTTACCACGTTATCCGAGATGGAATACTGATTTACCGCCGAAAAAATCCCTATAGGAATGGAGAATAGGTAAACAAAGATAAGGTTGGTTATTCCAAGGAAGATCGTATAACCAAGTCTACCTTCAAACAATACGTTTGCTACGGGGCGGTAATTGCTAAAAGAGTAACCAAAATCCCCTCTGGTAATAATGCCCTCAACCCACTTCCAGTAACGGACGGGCAGGGACTTGTCAAGACCGAGGTTTTCCTTCTGTTGTTCCAGGGTTTCCCTGGAAATGGTCGGATCCATCTTGCGTTGGCTGAGATAGTCCCCCGGAATTAGCTGGATTATTCCAAAGGAGATAATCGAAACGAGGATCAGCGTTGGTATCATGTAAAGGATCCGTCGAATCAAATAATCAGTCATAGTTAAAAAAAATCAGCCGGCCGAGATAATCGGCCGGCTGTTAATCCTCCTTACCAATTAGTTTAGTCAACCCATACCATTTCAGCAAATCCGAGGAATGCACCCAGAGGACTGAATCTCTCGGTGTTCTGGACGTTGTTTTCCGTTGCGTATAAGAATACCTGATCAGCGGTGTAAATCAACGGAACCTGTTCAGCAGCTATCATCTGCCATTCGTCGTAGTAGGGTCGCCTATTATCGACTCCAATTTGCTTCAACCCTTTGTTGAATATTTCATCAACGCGTTTCTCCCATTCAACCGGGTTTTCGCTTGCATCCAGGTGCCACATGTGCAAGCTTCCCTTCGAGGTCCAGACGTTGTTCCCGCTATTCGGCTCTATGGGATCACCAATTAATCCGATAATTACAGCCTGATAGCTTCCTCCCAACAACTGCTGGACGAGGGAGTTGAACTGTATGGGATTAAAGGTAACGTCGATTCCAATATTTCTGAGGTCGGACGCTATGGTGTTCCCTATATCGACTCTCTGCTGGTTCCCCTTATTCGTGAGCATTTCGAAGGAGAGGTCTTCGCCATTAGGGAGTTCTCGCACACCGTCGTCGTCCGTATCTTCAAGTCCCAGTTCGTCGAGCATGGTTTTCGCTTTATCGAGGTTGTACTCCTCCGGAAATGTTTCTCCGGCTTTTTCATTATAGTAAGGTGAAAGCTTGGACATCGGACTATCCTGAGTGACGGCCAGGCCGTTGAAGACGTTCTCTATAATGCTTGGCCTGTCTATGGCATGAGAGACGGCACGACGGAAGTTCTTTTCCTGGAATACCTTAGCGAGCGCTTCCTTCTTTGCATCCCAGTTGAACGTCAAGAAGTCGGTACCGGCCGGGGCGCCTCGAGGACCGTCCTTCACCATGACGTTCCATCCTTCTTTTTCCTCATTCTTTAAAAGCATCGGAATCTTGGAAGCCGCCGGGCCATATACGTCAGTTTCGTGTGCCTTGAACTTCAGGGCCTGCGCATCGGTATCTTCCACCTTTAAAATGGTATATTCTTCCAGATAGGGCAACTGAACTCCGTTGGGCCCACGCATGAAGTAATAAGGGTTCCTCTCAAGAACGACCTTTTGCTCCGGTACGTACTCCTTGAGTCTAAATGGTCCCGCTCCAACGATCTCCTCCGGATTCTCTTTCGCTACGTCTTGCCCCCAGCCACTATTAAATTCTTCGGCAGAAATTCCTTCAAGTTTGTGTTTTGGATATATCATTACTCCACCGACAGTCCTAATGAAAGGCCCAAAAACTGCCGGAGTTGTGAACTTAACGGTGTATTTATCGACTTTTTCTACCTCGGGTAATTCGCCGTCTATCGTAAGTAGATCCCGCATATCAGCTTCTATGTTTTCGTTGAAGCACAGTTGCTTAAACGAAAATATGACGTCATCAGCCGTAAGCGGCTCCCCATCGGAGAACTTTTGACCCTCACGTAGATAAAAAGTATAAGTCTTTTTATCCTCGGAAATATCCCAGTCCTTTGCCAGGGCCGGAACCAGCCTACCTGTCGAGGGACTGGTATCGGTGAGTCCAGCCATGAGGTTACCAGTAACGTCTGTAGACGAAGTCTCGCTGGCAACCATATTGTTAAAGGTTTTCGGCAGGGAAGTGGCGGCATAAGTAATAGAACCACCAGGTAATCCCGGACTCAACTCCTTTAGACCCCAATCCTTATCCTCCAGGCCAATGGGGACGATCAGCTCGTCTTTCGGTAGGTGGGACTCCCTGGCAAGGCCAACCATGGCAAATCCAGAAAGCACTAATAAAAGTGCCAAACTTATCACTAAGGATTTTCTAAACATATAAACCTCCTCTCAAAATTATTGTAAAAAACGGCTATCTGACTTACTAATAAAACAGTTCCTTAAATCTTAAAACACAAGACTGCCGGCTAGTAGGCCTAAACTCAACCCATCTTCTTTATCACCTCCGAGTGGGTGTGTAAGTTCACTATCACAGATTATTTTACAGTTACCTGTTTCTGCTCCCGAGACCAGCACCCTCAATGCAGGTATTATATTATAAAAATAGCGGTTATTAAATCAAATACGGTTGGGATAAAGTTCGGATTCAATGGAAACATACGACATCTCTTTCCAGGCCATTTTCCCGTACTCGAATGAATCGGGGAAGCGAAAATTACCACGGGATATATGCTGATTAACCTTCAAACAATACACCCACCAGAAAAACCGAAACCTCATACAACAATACTAGAGGGATTGCCATAAATACCTGAGAAAAGAGGTCGGTGGGAGTGATAAACGCCGCTGTGGTAAAGGCGATCAGCACCACGTATTTTCTGTTCCTCTTAAGGGTAGAGGGTTTCACGAAGCCCAGTCTTACCATCAGGTAAATCAGCAACGGTACTTCAAATACCAACCCCATGGCGAAAGACAGCAGGGTCGCAAACGAAATATAGTTCCTCACCGAGAAGCTGGAAATCAGATGGTCCCCTCCTACTCCGGCCAGGAACCTTACAGAATAGGGAAGGCCGATTCCAACTGCAAGTGCAACACCGAGGTAAAATAAAAACCCTCCCGCCAAAAAACCAAGCTTGAATAGTCTTGCTTCGTTCTCGTACAGTGCAGGCAGAACGAACTTCCAAGCTTGATACAGTAGCCAGGGAGTGGAAAGAATTAAACCCGTGATGACGGCAAGTTTCAGGTAGGTCAGGAAAGCTTCGGTAGGGTGAAGGTAAATTAACGATTCTTCCCGGCTTGCTCTGAGTAAAAAATCCAAAAGCCTATTTCGAAAAAAATAGGCTAAACCGCCAAAAACAACTACTACAACGAGGGAGTTAACTATCCTGCCCCTTAACTCCTCGAGGTGCTCCCCAAGTGGTCGTTCTTCGTCTTTCATTCAGAGTTCAGGAACGGTTAACTGGATTCTTCCTGTTCTTCGTCTTCTTCTTGACCTTCCCCGGAACTTCTGTCCGAATCCCTGTTACCGGTTTCCGTATCTACGTCGATTGCTTCCTGTGTTTCCTCGTACTGATCCTGAATCTTTTGTTTTTCTTTGTTGAACTCCCTAACTCCTTTCCCGAGAGAGCGGGCCAAATCGGGGAGCTTCTCCCCGCCAAATATGACGAGAATAATTACCAGGATGATTATTAATTCAGTTGGTCCCAGTCCAAACATAGATCAATTACACCTCCAGGTTTTTGCAAACCAATATTAACGCATTTCCCGTTAAAATGTAATGCCACCAGAGTTCAAAAATAACCTACCCTTACAACTGAATTAGTCGGATTCAGCGATCCAGGCAAGAATTATCGACAGGCCGTACAGTAACAGCAGAGGGCCCCAGAGAAACATTTGAGTAACTGGATCCGGAGGAGTGAGGACGGCAGCCAGGATGGCAGCACCAACAAGCGCTATCCTCCATTGACGAGTCAGTGTTTTCCTCCTGATAATCCCCAGCCTGGCCAGGCCAAACGATACGACCGGCATTTCAAACACGAAGCCAAAAATGAGAGTGAAGGCCATTACAAAAGAAGCGT
>JAIPHJ010000079.1 GCA_021735245.1 Candidatus Bipolaricaulota bacterium | reverse complement strand
TCCAGATTTCGCCTGTATCGGGCGTATAATCGAAGTAGACGTGAATGGTGCTCAAGATCCCTCTAACCATTTCCACCCCGTGAGGGGAAAACGAGACCGCGGTACCCAGTTCCTGCTCCATTTCTGCGGTGTGTCTGTGGCCGGCCGGTTTGTAGCTGCGGACTACTCCACTGCGTTCCGGATGATGGCTTCCCGGATAGGCCTCCGCACCGGCCGCCGAAGACCCTACCTTGGAATCGACGACTATTCGGTCTATTTTTGCTCCAAACTCAGAAACTACGGGATAGAGTGGAATTATGGCAGAAGTCGCGGTACAGCCTGGGGAGGCAATATAGTTAGCCCCTTCTATCTCGCCTCTGTGAACCTCCGGGAGCCCATAGACGAATTTGTCGTTAAGCTCCGGTAGGAGGTGCTGTCTGCCATACCACTTCTCGTAATTTTTGGCCTCCGTCAACCTAAAATCGCCGGATAGATCGACTATCTTTTCCGACAGCGGGAGATAGTTCTCCATTAATTCCATCGATCTTCCGTGGGGCAAGGCAGTGAAAAGTAAATCCAAATCGGGACATTCCTTGCCCAGTGTTTCAGGGTGGACAAACCGTAGATCCGTTTTTCCTCTCAAATTAGGATGGAGCTTGGCTATTGACCTTCCCTCGTGTTGCCTCGAAGTCGCCACCGCCAGTTCCAGGCAGGGATGCTCTACTAATATTCGGGCCAACTCTCCGCCCGTGTAACCTGATCCTCCGATTATCCCGGATATAATATTCTCGCTCACGGCCCTCACCCTTCCCCGACCTTCTCCACGTAATCGACGATCTTTGCCGGAATGTCCACTCCCGTCGGTTCGACGCTATTTTTGAACTCCACCGTATAATTGACTTCGGCCACCGTGAGCCCGCCGGCTCCTTCCAGCAGATCCACCGCTAAAACCCCGCCACCTACCGCACAGGCAGCGTCGACACAGATTTGATCTATGTCCTGCGTAACCGGGCAATTAGCTGCTTCTCCACCTCGGGCCGTGTTTGTAATCCAGTGCCCGGATTTGCGGTATATAGCGGCAATGGTTTCGTCCCCGACCACGAAGGCCCTTATGTCTCGATCCGGTTTGTCCACGTATTCCTGGATGTAGAATATCTTGTGATAGTAAGAGCCGAGCTGGCTTTTATGTTCCAGGACCGCCTCCGCGGCATCCCTGTCGTTTATTTTTGCCAACAGCCTGCCCCAGGAGCCCGTGACGGGTTTTAGTACTACTGGGTATCCCATCTCTTCTATCGCGGCGAGGGCGCTTTCCTGGGTGAATGCCACCTTGACCTCCGGGGTGGGGACCCCGGCTTCCTGGAGTGCCTTGGTGGTAGCTATCTTGTCTCCGCAGGTTCGGGCGGTCTTATATGAGTTCACGGTGGGTACGTCCCCGTTTTCGAACAGGTTAAGTATGTACAGCGCCCGGGAGTGAGATACGTCCCTTTCCAACAAGACATCCAGGTCGTAGTCGTCCTCGAAGTCAAATACCAATTCCCTACTGTCAACTCGTCTTACCTGGTGGCCCCGGCGCTTGGCCTCCTTGATCAACAACTTCTCCTCCACCCTGATTCGGGAAAAGAGAAGACCTAAATTTAAGCTGGGCATTGGTTTCGAGCTACCTCCTCGGATACTTGAGCTTGTTGAATCGTATAGTCGAGCAACCTTTCGGGGATATCCCCGTCGATCACTTTCATGGATTCTTTGAACTCCATCGAGCAGTTGATTTCGTTGATTAGCAACCCGCGATCGCTTTCAAGTAGATCCACGGCCAAGGCGGCCCCGCCAAAGATCCCGCTGGTCTCGGTTACGATTCTTTCCAGCCGGTCTGTAAGAGGATATGGCTTGGATTCTCCTCCCCGAGCCGCGTTGGTGATCCAGTGATCGGATTCCCTATAGGCGGCCCCAATCACATCATTACCCACTACGAACGCCCTAATATCCTTGTTGTTGGTCTCTATATACTCCTGGAGGTAGTAAATTGAATGGAAACGAGAGTCCAGGTTGGACTTGTGCTCAATCGTCGCCTCCGCGGCCTCTCGGTTGGTTATCTTGGCCACCATTCTTCCCCAAGATCCATCCACCGGCTTTAGTACCACGGGATAGCCCAGTTCTTCAACCGCCCGGAGGGCGCTGTTCCGGTCGAAGGCCACCCTGAAGTCCGGGATAGGGATCCCATATTTTTTGAGTTTGACCGAGGTGAATGCCTTGTCCCCGCAAAGCTGAACCGTCCGGAAGTCATTGACCAGATTAACTGAGCTACCGGACAGTAACTCCATTACGTGATAGGCCCTGGACTGTGAAATTTCCCGATCCAGGAGTACATCCAGTTCCGACAGTTGGGAACGGTCCCAGATTAACTTTCTCGGATCCACCAGAGTCAAGTTTATTTCCCTCCTCTCTTCCGCTTCCTTAATCAACAGCTTTTCCTCCACCCTTATTCGGGATGCCAGGATACCAAGGTTGACCTTCAATGATTATTCACCCCAGTCCTCTTCTTCCTCGGGGGCTAGGTCGACCTCCGCGGGATTCAGGTCCACTACCTCCAGTTCCAGCCCGCAAGTAGGGCAGTCTAGAATTTCATTTTGTATAGTGTCTTCCGGAAGATCTATTTCCGTTTCACACTCCGGACAGTTTACCATAGCACAACACCTCCTAAATTAACGTAGTAGAGATCAATAAAGAAGGTCTATTGATCGCATAGCGTACTAAAGTTCATCACTAAACCGACTATATGTAAATAGTTAGAAAAATAGGTAGTTAAACAGGAAAGGGGAATTAGCTCCCCTTCGGCCTCGTCTGAAGGAAGGATAACGGGAGGGACCCTTTGGAAGTGGGACCGAAGTTTGAGCTAATTGAGCTAACAGGCTCAGAGTAGCTTATTTGATGAAGATGGATAAAAGAAGAAAACATAAATTTTGTCACCCGTATATTGAAAGCAGTATAACGAACCCACGAGGGGAATTCAACCCGACAGTGATCAACCAGGAGAAAGGGGCAATTAAAGAGCACATTAAGGGTTGAGGAAACAAAGCTTCCTTCAACACAAACGGGGTCAGAAACCGGATAGTGGGGCATTTAGATAACATAATGCGGTAGACTAGATGTCCGAGTTGGTAATCTGGTCAGAATGGACCTATACAGAACCCAATTGGGGAAATCCCATTTCCCCGCGGAAACCATCAGTTTCACCCATGGACCAATTCTCTTTATCAGGGGGGACATTTTCCGCAGACGGATCGAAAAAGCGTGGTACTAAGGTAACGTTCTCCTCGATCCGGGAGGAGGGTCACAATTTTTACTCGGCCCGTATCTTCCGCTACTTTTAAAGCAGCGGCAACTGCAGCTCCGCTTGACATACCCACGAAAATCCCTTCCTGTTTGGCAAGTAACCTGGCTAGCCGGAAAGCCCGTTCATCTCCAATAGTAATTTTCTCATCCAGTAACTCGGGCTGATAGATCTCGGGGATTGCTGCTTCGTCCATATTCTTTAGGCCTTGTATTGTATGTCCCTGTGGTGGTTCTACTCCAACCACTTTGATGGAAGGTTTTTTCTCTTTTAAGTATCTACCTGTCCCCATAAGTGTGCCCGTAGTCCCCATCCCGGCTACGAAGCAGTCGATTTGCCCCTCGGTTTGTGAAAAGATTTCCGGACCGGTAGTTTCGTAATGAGAAAGGGGATTGTTTTCGTTTGAGAACTGATTGGGCATATAATAGTCACTTGGCGAATCCTCTCTGATCTCGCCAGCCTTTTGGATCGCTCCATCTGTCCCTTGTTCGGCCGGGGTAAGAACTAGTTCTGCCCCAAGTGCCTCGAGGACTCTACGCCTCTCAACAGAGACGCAATCGGGCATGGTCAGCTTAACATGATACCCTTTTGATGCACCCACCAAGGCCAGTCCAATTCCGGTGTTGCCGGAGGTTGGCTCAAGTATCGTCTTTTCTGCAGTCAGTTCCCCCGATTTTTCTGCCTTCTTTACCATCCAATAGGCAGGGCGGTCTTTGACTGAGCCGCCTGGATTACCCCCTTCGAGCTTAGCGTAGACTTCTGCCTGTGTGGGGTTGGAGAGAGTACTTAGCTCAACCAGAGGGGTATCCCCAATATAGTCTAAAACGTTTGATTTACCGTTTTTCATCTTCAAAGGTTATAAAGCTCATCTGAAAAGATTTACACTCATACACATCCCGATTGAGCCACTCAAAGTTGAGTTAGACCAACTGTGATTTGATTTTATCGGTTTGTCCTGTTTTTACAAGGTAACCTAGAGTTTTGGACGTAACGTTAAATTTCGGCATATTCATCCCTTCTCAACCTTCAGTGAAGGGGGGTTGCGTAACAACATCTATTAGGGTTTTTCAACTCTCACTTTTCAAGCAGGCGTTGTAGCCACCTCCTTTTTCTGTTCTTTGTTCTGCTTAGCGTTCTTGCTAGGGTGATAGTAAGTTCTATCCCTCAGCATGGCATAAATTACCCGGATAAGCTGTCTAGCAAGGCACTTGATCGCGTGCCAGTGACTTTTACCTTCTTGCCTTTTCTTCTCTTAATACCTTCTCAATTCCTGCTTCCTTGGCGTAGGTCTTCAACGTCTTCCAGACCTGCTGGGTGGTTAACTTCCTTCCGGCATTTCCTTCCCTTAAGGTAGAGAAGACCCATTTAGGTAGCTTCCCTATTTTATTTTGTCCCCTGCCTTTCCTTCCACTCACCTAGTGCCCCCAATTGACTATTATCAACTCAGAGGGTCCTATCCTTCCTCCCTTGCCCTCCCGGACGGTTAGCTTACCGGAGAGGTTAACGTCCTCCCAGCGCAGCGAGACGGCCTCATTACCATCAGACTAGTGTTTAACATCAACCCGAACGTCACCTTGTTTCTGTGGCTAGTAACGTAGCGGGTATTGAACCCATCCAGCAGATTTTGTCGCTCCTTTGCCTAAATTTAGCCCCAAATGATAATAAATACCTGAATCCGTGAAGCACATCTCTTTTCTCCACTTTTCTGATTCACTCAACTAAATATTTACCTCGTTGCGTTATTCCGTGCTAGTTTTCTAGCAAGATTCATTATTTTTTTCGTTTATGGATCGATTTCACCACCTCATTCGGCTAATTTATGAAGCAGGGCCACAGTCTAGCTACAGCCGGCTTGAT
>JAIPHJ010000078.1 GCA_021735245.1 Candidatus Bipolaricaulota bacterium | reverse complement strand
AGTACTCCACTAATTTTGGGCCATAGTACCACTGGATAAAGAAGAAAGGTATGACAAATATCAGAGTCCAGACGAAGTGCAATCCAAGAACGCCGTTAAGCAATATAGCTGCGCCCAGCGTGGTAATTCCAATTATTAAAGCGACACTACCAAGCATCCCGGCCTTCAACCTAAAGTTACTCATGTCTCCTCCTTTGGAGAAAGTTCCCTTTTGGGTATGTCAACAAATTATATTTTAGGCAAATGGGGAGTACAACCGAGAGTTGAAGATGGTGCTTGGTGCAGAGTGCAGGTGAGGGGGGGAGATCGGTTACCGTAACCTCTTCTTGATCAAAGTCGGTTTGTCCGGGGGGGATTCCGAGAATCCGAAGGCATCCTTCACAGTGTTTTTAACTTCTTCCAGTTTGCTTCTGTCGTTGTAGTGAAGCCAGGCGAGCGGTTCATCTTCCTGAACCTCTTCTCCAATTTTTTTGTTCAATTCGACCCCTACAGAGGGGTCGATCTCTTCACCCATTTCCCTTCTACCGGACCCAAGGGTATTTGCCGCTTTCCCAATCTCCAGAGCATCAAGTTCCGAAACGTAACCGCTGGAAGGAGCCCTAATTTCTACTTTCCCTTCGCTCCTGGGTAAAAGGCCTATATCATCAATTATTCCAGAGTTCCCTCCCTGGTTTTCGACCATAGCTCTGAACTTTCCTAGCGCCTCACCGGAGGATAACTTTTCTTCGGCAATTTCTAGTCCTTCCTCCAGCGCATTCGCCCTGGGAGATTGCAGCAATAGTTCCGCGCTCAGATGTACAGTAACTTCCCTCAGATCACCCGCGATTTCACCTTTCAGGACCTTTATCGCTTGCTCTACTTCCAGGGCGTTGCCCACGGCCCGGCCTAAAGGTTGGTTCATGTCCGTTATTAAGGCAGAGACATTCAATCCAACTTCCTCGCCGATATCAACACAGCCCTTTGCCAGCTCTTCGGCCCGCTTCATTTCTTTGAGAAATGCACCAGTGCCCGTCTTTATGTCGAGCACAATCCCATCCGGTCCACAGGCGATTTTCTTACTCATGATACTGCTTATGATCAACGGTAGAGATTCGACAGTCCCGGTCGAATCACGTAGTTCGTAGATTTTCTGGTCAGCGGGAACTAGTTCTTCCGTATGCTCCATGATCGAGAGACCTTCTGTTTCTATGGCGCTCAGAAAGTCTTCGTTGGATAAATCCACCTGAAATCCCGGTATCGATTCTAGCTTGTCAATAGTCCCCCCCGTGTGGCCCAGGCCCCGACCCGAGAGTTTGCCAATTTTTAGCCCGGCTGCGGCCACCAGCGGAACGAGAACCAGAGAAACAGTGTCTCCGACACCCCCACTCGAGTGCTTGTCAACCTTGAACCCGTCTATTCTGGAAAGATCAAGGGTATTCCCGGAAGCAGCCATACTTTCCGTCAACCAGGCTGTCTCTTCGCGATCCAAAGAGTTGAAATAAATTGCCATGAGGAAGGCTGACATCTGGTAATCGGGGATCTTTCCCGCTACGTATCTCTGGATGAGAAATTCAATTTCTTCTGGACCCAGCTTATCGCCGTTCCTCTTCTTCAGAAGGAGGTCGATAAATCGCATTTGGTTTAACCTTCTTTAAGGAAGTGGTTTCCGTCTTCTGCAGGCGGCGTTGCTCTGCCCACCGCACCCACGAGAACCGCAATTGTAATCAGATACGGAAGCATCTGGAGAAATTCGTCCGGGACGAAAGGTATAGAAATCCTGAATTGAAGTGCCTGAGAAAAACCGAACAATGAAGCCGCCCCCGCCGCTCCCCAGGGAGTCCACTTACCAAAAATCATCGAAGCGAGGCCAATGTATCCTCGTCCGGCACTCATTCCTTTGGTAAAGAAATTTGCCTGCTCTATAGCAAGATATCCTCCGCCAAGTCCGGCCAGCGCTCCGGAAACTAGAACTCCCAGGTATCGCATCTTGGTCACGCTGATTCCGACACTATCCACTGCAGCCATGTGTTCGCCCGTGGCCCTCAGACGGAGGCCAAGTTTCGTTCTGTAGAGAAAGAAACCGGAGAGAAAAAATATCGCTACAGTAACGTAAATCACTGGTGACAATCCAAGGAATTTCGGCAGGGAATTCTGAACGGATATCTGTGAGCCTCCGGTAAGCACCAGGGCAAGAAAAAACGTAACTCCAGTAGCAAATAAATTTAGCGCCACCCCACTAATTATATGGTTTGCCTTGAAGGTGACACTTGCGATGGCGTGGATCAACGCCATACCTGTACCTGCAACGACCGCCATGATCAAACCCAGTAACGGACTACCTGTTGTGTTCGTGATGATAGTTCCGGCAAAAGCACCCATGAGGATAATTCCTTCCAGGGCTATATTTATTACTCCCGTACTCTCGGAAAACAATCCACCGAGGGCGGCCAGAGAAATCGGTACGGCCATTCGGATCGTTGCCAACAGGGTTGAAATAGCGAATATGTTCGTTAGCCAGTCCACGTTAACCCCTCTTTTGTAATCTTTTCAGGAATTTTCTAGCGAGCTCAAGCACTATGACAAGCGTGATTAATATGATAGCCTGCATGATTTCTACGATCTGCCGGGGGACGTTGGGGAAATAGAGTTGTACACCCAGAGCTCCATTCTCCAAAAACCCGAAGAGTACCGCAGCAAGTATGACCCCCAGAGGATTATTCCTCCCCAGCAGTCCAACCGCAATGCCGGAAAAACCTATTCCCCCGTATTCGCTTTTCAGGAAGTAGTGGCTTCCCGGCCCCAGGATGAAGTTTGCAGTGGCCATGCCGGCAAAGCCCCCGCTGATTGCCATGGTCATAACTGTCCGGCTTGATATATTGATCCCCGCGTATTCGGCGGAACTCGGATTTAGGCCGGTTGCTCTGATTTCGTAGCCGAGTTTCGTTCGCTGAAGTAGCACTAATGTCAACCCGGCGAGGATAATAGCCACCAGGAACATAATATTAGCCCGAGTACCCTGAGGAAACCAGGGGATGATAGCACTCAGGCTCGGCGCGTAAGCTCCTTTCGCCACGGAAGGAGTATGTGGAATTCCCCAGTCCGGATTCATGAAGTGATTTTGGACGATGTACTGAACCATGGCGATAGCTATGAAGTTCATCATTATCGTGGTAATGACTTCGTGAGCTCCCCGTTTAACCTTCAAATAGCCGGGTATTGCACCCCAGAGAGCTCCACCCAAAAAACCTGCAACCAGGCAAAGAACAAACAAAATCGGGAAAGGAAGCCAGGTAAAGGTAAAACCAACCCAGGCCAGAGCGAGGCCTCCAATAAACATTTGGCCTTCGGCACCAATGTTAAATAGTCCTGCTTTAAAGGCAAATGATAGGGCCATTGCCGTAAAGAAATAGGGGGTAGCACGGTAAATCATCTGGCTTACCCCCCGCATAGAGCCGAAATTCAGGTCAAGCATTTTGGAGAAGAACGCGAATGGGTTGGTTCCGAGAAAAGTAATTACTAATCCGCCAATTGCAAAAGCTATCAAAATAGCAATTAACGGGGCGGCCCCGTTCATCAATAGGTTAAATAAAAGTTCTCTTCTACTTTCACTGTTCATAGAATGAAATCATTCCGTAGGAGAAACTTTACCCAGAGCTTTCCGACGGACCTCTTCACTATCCTGTCGCTGAGAACCGGTCATGTAGACTCCCAGCTCCTCCTTAGTCGTCTCGTCAGAGTCGAAGACCGCGGTAAACTCACCCTCGTATATCACCGCTATTCTATCGCTCAGAGACATTATCTCGTCCAGCTCTGAAGAGACCAGCAACAGTCCTTTTCCTCTAGCTCTCTCTTCCATCAAACGTTCGTGTACAAATTCGATCGCACCTACATCTATTCCCCTGGTGGGTTGGGCGGCGACAAGTAGCTTCGGCTGCTGGGAAAGTTCCCGGGCAACGATCAGCTTTTGCTGATTCCCCCCGGAGAGACTCTCGCCGAGAGTTTTTACGGACGGGGTTTTTATGTCAAATTCCTCTACGGCCTCCTCGGCGTGGCGATCCATTTCCTTTAACTTCAAAAAGAGCCGGTTAGAGTAACGCTCGAAGGTATGGTAGCCGAGGACAAAATTCTCCGTCACCGTAAACTCCGTGATCATTCCCCGATCCAGCCGATCCTCAGGAATGTGGCCAACGCCCTCTTCCCGAAGCTCCTGACCATCTGCTTCTGTTAAGTTAGAGCCCTGAATTTCTACCGTTCCCGAAGAAAACTCGTCTATTCCGGTCAATGCCTCGATAAGTTCCGTCTGTCCGTTGCCCTGGACACCGGCTATTCCAAACACTTCTCCCTCCCGAATCGAAAAAGAGATGTCTTCAACGATATTCACGCCCTTGTCGTTAGTAACAGTGAGGTTTTCCGCTCGAATTAGCTCCTCCCCTCGTTCCGCTTTTTCTTTTTCCACCCTCAGCAACACTTCTCTACCAACCATCATGTTAGCAAGTTCGTTTTTAGAGGTTTCCTGTGTTTCTTTCGTCCCGACCCCTTTTCCATCCCTCATTACCGTTACCCGATCGGCCAGGTCCATCACTTCGTTAAGTTTGTGGGTAATGAATATTATGGTCTTACCCTGTTCCTGAAGATTGTTAAGTATGCCGTAGAGACTTTCTACTTCCTGTGGGGTAAGTACGGCCGTCGGTTCGTCGAGGATAAGCACTTCCGCTTCCCGAAAGAGAACTTTAAGTATTTCAATCCTTTGTCGTACCCCTACGGAAAGTTCTTCGACTTTAGCCTCCGGGTCGATTTCGAACCCGATGTCGCTCGCGAGCTCCTGGATCCTCTTTTTACCTTCTTCTCTGTCAAGGACTCCACGGTGAGCAATTTCGCTACCGAGAGTAATGTTATCAACAACCGAAAGTGGAGGGACGAGCATGAAGTGCTGATGGACCATTCCTATTCCAAGTTCATTGGCAGCTTTTGGGTCCTCAACATCGACGGGCTCGTCTTCAAAATATATCTGACCGCTATCCTTCGAGTATATACCGTACAGTACCTTCATCAGGGTGGTTTTTCCTGCCCCGTTTTCGCCAACGAGAGCGTGAATTTTCCCCTCTTGTACGGAAAAGTCAACCGAATCGTTCGCCAAAACGCCGGGAAAGCGCTTGGTAATCCCCTCCATCCGTATTAGTGGATCCGTCCCTGATTGTCTATCTTGTG
>JAIPHJ010000077.1 GCA_021735245.1 Candidatus Bipolaricaulota bacterium | reverse complement strand
TTTCTGGTTCTCTTTTCTCCCTCCGCTTCGTACTCCTGATAGTAGGCGTAAAAACCGGGTTCCTCGTCTTCCTGAAAAACTCCTTCGTCGATCCATTCCCTGAGGTATTTGGCCGCAACCTCGTACTTATCGTCTCCCTGTTCGTTGGACTTACTTAGTATTATTCGAACTATGTTGTAAAGGCTGTTGTTTGCCAGGTCTTCCCGTTCCTCTTCGTCGATTTTGTCGTAGGGCGGACTGACAACTCGATTTATGTCTCCTACTTTCTCCGGGTTGTATCGGTAACCCTGAAATGGATGTACTTCCGCCATTTTTAATCCTCCTTTCCAAAGAAATCAATCAACTCGTCTGCTGCTTGAGTCCCAACTCTTCTCTGTGCTTCGACAGTCGAAGCTCCGACGTGAGGGGTTAACGAGAGGTTATCAAATTTCAGAAGCTCCTCGTCCTGCGGGGGCTCCTCTGTAAAGACGTCGACACCCGCCCCTTCGATCCACCCTTTTTCAAGGGCCTTTTTGAGGGCATCTTCGTCCACGACGCCTCCTCGAGCACAGTTGATCAGGTAAGCAGATTCCTTCATTTTCTTTAATTCGGCTTCGCCAATTGTCGGGCCCTCGGATTCCACAAACGGTATGTGCAGGGTAACGTAATCCGAATCGCTTAAAAGTTTATCCTTTTCCACCATATTTACCCCTTCCATTGGCGACTGGTCGACGAATTTGTCGAAAGCGACGGCCTTCATACCCAGGGCCATTCCTTTTTTAGCGACGAGACTTCCAATTCTTCCTACTCCAATTACCCCAAGTGTTTTGCCCGACAGCTCTGTACCCTTCAATTCGCTCTTTATCCACTTCTGCTCCTTCAAGGATTCCGTTCCTCGAGGTATCCCTCTGGCTAGAGCTAACATATGCCCCAGGGCCAGCTCTGCCACGGAATTTGAACTCGCCTCGGGAGTATTTCGCACCTCAATTCCGAGTTCGTCGGCGTGATCGAGGTCAATATTGTCCAGCCCAACTCCGGCTCTAACGATTAACTCCAAGTTATTGGCCTCGTCAAGAATCGGAGCCCTCAATTTAGTTGCCGATCGAACAACTATCCCTTCAAATTTCCCAATTTCCCGTTTGAGTTCCTCGGCGGTTAAGTCGTACTGGTGGTCCAGCTCAAATCCTGCCTCGTCGAGTTTCTTGACTCCCTCTTCGGCAATTGGATCCGAAATTAATATTTTAGTCATTGTTACCCTCCTTGATTAAAGACCAAGTATATCGTTAATTGTAGCCAGCAACCCTCGAATTTCCGGTTCCGTGATATCGGCCATATTTGATATCCTGAAAGTGTCTTCGCCTATGTCTCCATATCCGTTTGAGATTCGGGTACTGTGCTCTTCAATCAAAGTCTTGTTCAGCTCTGCCACCGATATTCCTCGGGTGTTCTCCACGCAGGTCAGAGTCTTTGACCAGTAACCTTCTTCGGGGAAAATGTCGAAGTATTCCTTTGCCCAATCCTGAACGATACCGGAAAGTTTGTCGTGGCGGGCGAACCTTTCTTCTATTCCCTCCTCCTCGACTATATGTTCCAGTTGTCTTCTAAGAGCAAATATCTGAGGGATGGCGGGAGTGGTCCTCGTCTGGCTCCTTTTGTGATATTTGTGGAGCAGGGACAGGTTAAAGTAATAACTTCTTGGTTCCACCTCCTCGGCTCTTTCCAGCAATCTATCACTCACGGAAGCAACGGCCAGGCCGGACGGTAAACCAAATGCCTTCTGGACGCCGGCCAGACACATGTCTATTCCCCAGTTGTCAACTTCTATCTTTGCACCAGCCATTCCGGAAACGGCATCGATCAGAAACAATACGTCATCGTAGCTATTTACGACTTCCCCAATCTCTTTAATAGGATTCATCATCCCTGTTGACGTTTCGTTAAACACCATGGTGACGGCGTCGTAATTGCCCGTCGCAAGTTTTTCATCTACCATATCCGGAGTAATTGGCTTGCCCCAGTCCTGTTTCAACAGATCGGCGGAGACGCCGTTTTTTACGGTAATTTTGTGCCAGCGTTCTGCGAAAGCCCCATTGGCCAGGTTTAAACACTTTTTTTTAACGCCGTTGGTCACGGCAGATTCCATTGCACCGGTTGAAGAGGAAGTAAATAGGAAAACCGGTTTCTCGGTATAAAGAAGTTTCTGTAACTTAGGTTGAATGTCATCATACAGATCGCTGAACTCCTCGGCTCTGTGATGGATTTGAGGGGTTGATAATTCCTGTAACAATTCGGACCTGACTTCGGTTGGTCCCGGTGTAAATAGTTTATCGTGCATTAGGAAAGCACCTCCTGATTTTTCAATTAAGGATATTAGAATGGGGGGTTCTTTGCAAAGTGGTAGTTCGTCTCGTCAAAGAGTTCCGGGTTTGATGTCGTTTCAAACCCGTCCTCGTTCCATCTCTGATATTTGCCCTGTTTGGTGTTATCCTTATAATTATCTTATGTTGTAGGGTTTCGGTAAGGTTTTGAATTATACGAGGTTTTGATATGAAAGAAAGAAAGATTCCGAAAGAGACAATAGATCGTCTGCCCCTGTACCTACGATGTCTGGAAAAGTTAATTGAAGAAGGCGAGGAGAATATATCTTCCAAGAAGTTTTCGAATAAATTGAACCTGAATTCTGCTCAGGTAAGAAAAGACCTTTCCTATTTCGGAGATTTTGGAACCCGAGGGGTTGGTTACAGTACTCAAAATCTTGCTTCCGAAATTCGGGAGATATTAAACCTTGACCAAAAATGGAGAATGGTACTCGCGGGGGTGGGAAATATTGGTTCCGCGCTGTTGACCTATACTGGGTTTGACAAGCGGGTTTTTGAGATATCCATGGCATTTGATCAGAATCCTCAGTTGATAGGTGAAGAAATAAACGGTGTGAAGGTTGAAGACGTTTCCAGGATGGAAGAGAGGATCGGAGAAGAGGATGTTAAATTGGGAATAATTGCAGTACCCGCATCATCTGCTCAAGAGGTCGCAGATAAGATGGGTAAAGGAGGGGTAAAAGGGGTATTGAACTTTGCCCCGACTTTACTGGATTTGCCCGAGGGAGTAGAGCTTGCCCAGGTGGATATAACCAGAGAGCTGGAACAACTGGTTTACTACCTGTAGATAAGTATCTGCCCGCAGTGTTTACGTTTCAATAAAAGGGACATGACCAGGAAGTCGAAGACTAAATAGCTTCATGATTAAATTTAGATGATCTCGCTCCTTAGGGCTAGAGTTTAAAGGCTTCGTTTGATTGAATTAATTCTAAAAGGAGGTAGCATGGCAGAATTAAATATTAAGGAGTTAAAAAAACAGATAGGAGATGAACTGGACGGACTGTCGGGAAAGCTACGCGAGCTGGGAGAACGGATATTTGAAAATCCCGAGTTAAAGTTCGAAGAATACAAAGCAATGAACTGGCTTACGGAGGCGCTCGAGGAGGAGGGCTTTTCGGTAGAAAGGGAGATTGGAGGGCTGGAAACCTCTTTTATCGGACGCTGTCCAAATGGAAGCGAAGGACCTACGGTCGCATTTTTATGCGAGTACGACGCCCTGCCCCGACTGGGTCATGCCTGTGGTCATAACCTAATTGCTACCATCGGGCTTGGTGCCGGACTTGCCCTGTGTTCCGTGATGGACGAGTTGAACGGGCAGGTTGTAGTGATTGGTACCCCGGCGGAAGAAGGTGGTGGAGGGAAGGTCGACCTTGTTGACGCGGGGATTTTTGATGACGTGGATGTAGCAATGATGGTTCACCCATCGGATAAAACTCTCGTTGGTCGAGGTAGCTTGGGTGTCCAGGAATTAGAAATGGACTTTTACGGCAAGTCAGCGCACGCGGCTTCTCGCCCGGAGGAAGGAATAAATGCCCTGGATGCGGTAATTTCTACGTTCAATAACATAAATGCTTTAAGGGAACATATAAAAGACAGCTCCAGGATCCACGGGGTCATTACCGACGGAGGAGAGAAGCCCAATATTGTCCCGGACCACGCTTCGGCTTGCTTCTACGTCCGGGCGGCGGAAATGACAGACCTGGAAGAACTTCTGAAAAAAGTAAAGAACTGTGCGAAAGCCGGGGCTCTTGCGGCCGGAGCAGAGCTGGAGATAACAGAGGAAAGAACTCGTTACTGTCCCGTCGAACCAAATCCCGTACTGGTTGAGCTTTTTGGCGACAACCTGAAGGATCTTGGCGAGGAAATAGAAGAACATGAAGGAGGTATGGGGTCTACGGACATGGGAAACGTAAGCCAGGAAGTTCCAGCTATTCATCCCTATATAAAGATAGCCGAGGAGGAAACCCCCGGTCATTCTACGGAGTTTGCCGAGGCTTCTAATTCCGATAAGGGCTATTCCGCTATGGTTACTGCGGCAAAGGCACTTGCTATGACCGGTGTGGACGTACTTGGGAAGGAGGAGAATTTAGGGGCGATCCAGGAAAAATTTACTGAAAAATAATTGTCCAGTGGGAGGAAAAACGCAGGTCGAAGTCATTCTTTCTCCCCCGGCGGGGAGAAAGATAGAATGATGGGTACTAGGTATTTGGCACTGGGAAAGACAAAAACAATCTATGAGGAATTTCGATTAATACTCACCCCCATCTGCTGTCTTCCCCCGTCAAGGGGGAAGACGAGTTTGTGGAACGAACCCGTCAGGAAGAAGGATGAGAATAATAGTAGCTTCGGTAAATTCTTTTAGCGGAAATTTTAGTGTAAGCTTCCCATTCCAACAGGAGTTGATCAGTTGTCCATGTTACTGGCACTGGATGTAGGAAACACGAATATTACCATAGGTTGTTTTGACGATGAGAGTATTCGTAAGACCTGGAGAATATCCACAACCCAGACACTTACCCCTGACGAAGTTGGTTTAAAAATACGTTCTTTGCTGTCAACTTCCAATATTGGTCCCGCGGACATAACTGAGGCAGTTGTATCTTCCGTCGTTCCCTACCTCAATAAGAGACTCTCAACCGGGTTGGAGAGATATCTGAATGTATCCCCGACTTTCTTACGGCCAGTAGGAAACGGCCTGGTGGAATTAAAGGTTGAGGAGCCCCAGGAGGTAGGAGCGGATAGAGTGGCAAATATCATCGCAAGTCGGGAGATTTACGGTGGTCCGGGATTGATAATTGACTTTGGCACGGCGACGAGTTTTGAATTGTATTCGAAGGAAGGGGACTTCCTCGGGGGAGCCATTGCGCCGGAAATGGAAACCGCT
>JAIPHJ010000076.1 GCA_021735245.1 Candidatus Bipolaricaulota bacterium | reverse complement strand
GCCTCTGATTATCCTCAAAGACGAGGCTAAGTACCCTTTACCGGTTGGATTAACTGCGCTGGAGGCCGCTTTCCAGCAGGATTTCAGGGTCATTGCTGCCGGCACTATCGTTTCAGTGATCCCTATACTAATATTCTTTTTCTTCACTCAGCAGTTCTTCGTCGAGGGTACTCAGGGGGCAATCAAAGGATAGTTTAAAGAAAAACACCACAACCAGCACTCGGGACCGCCCGGAAATTTTCCCAATTCGGGTAAACGACGTGGATAAATGAACCTGAAAAGATAAGAAAGTTAGGCTTATTGGTTAGTTGTTCTCCAGCGTGACGGGCGGGTTAGAATTCGGTTTAATTCTTCCCAGTAATACATCTGCAAGGCCCTTGAGGGACGGTCGAGAGTAGCCATAAGTAAACAACAGACTATCAACGGGAATACCTTTAAACCCCCACGGGTTCTGTAACGAGACAATTATCATCTCCGCTTCCTCGCGGGTAACGTATTTCGCTAAATCATTAAGCTTCTTGGTTGCTTCCAGAGCCAGTACTATGACCTTATCACAGTTTTCCATTTGGTTTTCCAAATGACGAAAATCTGGCACTTCTTGCTCGTAAACGACCTCCGAAACTCCGACTCCTGCTTCCTCAAGTCTGGACTTAACTGATAGCAATCCGTATTCTCTATCCTGGACGGGAGAAAGGGATCGACCGGATAATTTCGGGGTAATCGATAAAACTTCTTCTCCTTCCTTCAAAGGTATCCTCTCCGTGGTTAGAGCTGTAATAGTTTGACCGGAGATCTCCGTCATTCTTTCTTCGTCTTCCTCAAGTGAGTAACGGGAGGACGTTTTCCAGGGTTTAGTAGTTGATAGACGGCTTACCCGGTTCCAGCTTTCCTCAAACTCTTCCTTTTTCAGCCGTCCGTCTGTCAATGCCTCCCTGAGGGAACGGATAGCGGAAATCTGCTCTCGTTGATGGTGAGAAACTACCAATAAATCCGCACCAGACTTTACAGCCCTTATTGCTGCCTCACCCGTGCCATATTTATCCTGGATCGCCCCCATTTCCAGACAATCCGTGATCACGGGCCCGGTAAAGCCAATCTTTTCCCTTAATAACCCCTTTATTACCTTCGCGGAGAGTGTCGCGGGAGAGCTATCAATAGAATTTAGGATTATGTGAGCAGTCATGATACCTTGCAGGTTGTCCCGGGCAATTTTAAACGGCTTTAAGCTATTTTCCAATTGCTCACTTCCCAGGTTGTTCCGTGGGAGGTCCATATGAGGGTCGGTTGTAGAACTCCCGTAACCTAAAAAATGTTTTCCTACAGGAGAGACCCCGTACTCCGCCAACCCTCCAGATAATTCTCGTCCCATTGATCCTACCAGCTCCGGATCCTCACCAAAGCATCTGGTCCCAAGATGATTCGAAGGCGATATTGCCAGGTCCAATACCGGTGCCAGGTTCATGTTTATCCCTATACTTGAAAGTTCCCTCCCAATAATTTCTCCTATCTCCCGAGCAATTTCCTCTTTTCCAATTGCTCCAATCGCCATATTTCCTGGAGACAGGGTGATCCCGTCTCTGATTCTGTTGACTATTCCTCCTTCCTGGTCAATTGAAATTATTAGAGGGCTCTCGTACCCGGCGTTTTTGGCAATTCCTTGAATTTCCTCGGTCAAACTGGCAACTTGCTCGGCATTAACCACGTTTCGCCGGAATAATATTACTCCTCCAACCCGAAATTCTTCTATCATTCTCCTTAGATGGTCATCGGGCTCGGTTCCCTGGAAGCCAACCATGACTAACTTTCCTGGCCGCTCAATCATTTCGTCCTCCGACATATGTTCCGTGCCCAATCTTGATTAGGTTTAACTTATACAGGAATGTACAATTATTGATATAACGCAGGTACTTTTTTCATTTAACTCCAGCTTGGTTTAAATAGCTCGCCAGTTGAGAGTTTTCCCGCTTTGAGTAGAGCTCCTACCTCGGGTGAGTACTTTCGTTGAGCGTACGTCCAGTCAGGGTTGGCTTTCGGCAGTTCCGCTTCAAAGCTGTCCATCAGCGGCTTCTTTTTAGTTGACTTCAATACACCACCTGTTAAAACTATTTTCACCGGGCACCCTTCATATTCCATTCTATCTAGAACCGCTTTCGCAGTACGGCCCAAATGATAACCAGCCCGTGACACAATAGTTCGAGCTACTTGATCTCCCGCGCTCGCTTCTTCAAATACCAATGGTGCGACACCCGCAATTGACTCTACCAGTAACGGTTTATACTTTTCGTAGATAAGAGGTATAATGTTTTCGACTTCACAAATATCGTAATAATTCAGTACTCTACGTTTTAACGAAGTCTCTTTCCCACGACCGTCTTTCTCTTCAAGCACCTTCTTGATTGCCGTCAGGCCTATCCAGTAACCACTGCCCTCATCTCCAAGGAGATAGCCCCATCCATCAGCCCGAACAATATCTCCCATAGCGTCCTGACCCAGGGCAATTGCTCCAGTACCGGAATTAACCACCACCCCCTGATCATCCCCTAGCGCTCCGAGAAGAGCTGCTTGAACATCAGGTATTATCTCAACACGATTCGTCACGGTAAACGGAAGTTTATCCTCTATCAGCTCAATTAGTTTATTCTTTTTTCCTTCTCTTTCCGCTCCTGCCAGGGCTACTACGACGTGTGTTACACTGGTATTTTTGGACTTAGCCTTATGGAAAAGTTTACAAATAATTTCCTTTAACCTGGCTGCTGCATCCCCAATATCCAAAGTGTTGAGGTTACAGGGTCCGCTTGTAGTTTCAGACAGTATATTCCCCGACTCGTCCGAAACTATACCTCGAGTACCCGTACCCCCTCCATCAACCCCAATCAATAGACCCATGTTAGCTCCTCAACTCCACGAATAACTTGTATCTATCACCTCTATAGATCGACCTGGCGTACTCAATGGGAGTCTCCTCATCTCCCAAGTAGGTGGTCCTCTCTGTCATCAACATGGGTGTCCCTTTGTCTATTTCAAGATTTTCCGCTTCAAACTCGTCAGCTAGAGTAGCTTCAACCGATTGCTCAGCCCAGGACAGGGAAATGTCAAAGTCATTTTTTAGAGTATCGTACAGTGAACGGTCCTCGAAGTCGTACTCTTCGATACCCTCACACTCTTCATGTCTCAGGTGGCTGGTTTCAATCGCCAGCGGTTCTCCCTCGGCCAGTCGGATTCGCTGCAGGACGAAAATTTTGGATTCGACCTCCACCTCAAGCTTCGCCGCCAGCTCCTGGTCACTGTCAACAAGCTTCTGTTCAATTACCCGTGCTCCCGGACTCATCCTCCTTTTCTTCATGTCCTCGGTAAAACCGGTCAACTCGAGCAATGCCTGGCGAAGCTTCGGCTCCGCTACGTAAGACCCCTTACCCTGCTCTCTGTAGGCGTAACCTTCCGATTCCAGCTCGGTTAAGGCCCTTCGAGCTGTCATTCTGGAGATTCCGTACTTCTTTTCCAGATCTCTTTCCGAGGGTAAACGCTGATGAGGCTCCAGGTCCCCACCTTCGATTCTTTCCTTGAACAATTCCTTGATCTGGTAGTAAATCGGTACCGGGCTGTTCTTATCTACATCTGACGCTTTCATGATATCTCCTCAATAAATATAATATCGGGCTATCGTTCTATTCGTAAAGGAAAAACTCTGAAACTGAGTCCTCAAATTTACCTATTCCTTCTTCTGCCAACCTGACTATTTCTTCGGGGTCACGGCGCTTTTCTATTAAATTCCGGAATTCTTTGGTCCCGGCTAATCGATCAAAGTGGTTTTTTTCTTTATTTAACGACGAGTTACACCAGGTAAAGTCTTCCGGGTACAGGTCATGAACTACCTTTACCAGAGTAATCCCGAATCGGAACGGTGAAAATTCGAGCCTATCCGTCACGTAAATCTCGTAACCATGACACAACTCCCCAGAATACTTAGAAAACCTGGGCTTATACCTGCATTCTCTTAGCTTACACGCTCCCCTATCTGACACCGGGAGGTGGTTCATCAATTCTTCTTCAACCTTTTCAGTAACCCAGGGAGCACCGAACAATTTGAAAGGCTTGTTGGTCCCCCTTCCTTCAGAGACATTGGTTCCTTCAAGTAGCACTGTAGCGGGATACAGTAAAGCTGTTTCAGGGGTAGGGATTCCGGGGCTCGGGGAAACCCAGGGCAGACCAGTTTCGTCGTACCATAGTTCCCGGCGCCAACCCTCCATTCTTATGACTGACGGAGGAGGGCCGAGTGAAAACTCGGCACTTAAATATTTTCCGAGTTCTCCCGGTGTGAGCCCGTAGACCATCGGAAGTCCATAACCCCCTATAAAAGACGAAAGGTTATCGTCAATCGGCCTTCCTTCAAACTTCCGTCCGGAAAGGGGAGGAGGTCTATCCAGAATTAGAAACTCGGTTCCGGTTTCCCGGGCAACTTTCATACAGTTTGCCATCGTATGAATGTAAGTGTAACACCTTACTCCCAGATCCTGGATATCGTAAACCAGAACATCAAGGTCCTCTAATATGTCTTTTGGCGGCTGACGCTTATCTCCGTACAAACTTATCAGGGGAACGTCCACTGGACCCTTTAAACTATCATTGATCGGCCCTCCGGGTTTCCCTGCGCAAAAAAAGCCGTGTTCAGGCATAAAAACTGCTTTTAAATTAGCTTCGGACCTCACAAAAAACTGATCCGACCTCTCAAAATCAGTCGTAACCCCTGTACAGTTTGAGATTAATCCAACATCCTTATCCTTCAACCTTACCCTCTTCTCCTCTGAATCCCGTAAAACCTCTAACCCCACATTTACGGAAGTCAACTAGACCACCTTTATACGTTACCTCGTAAGGTTAACACGAGATAATTCCAGATCTTCCGCCGCCTTTTCGTCCAAAATCGCGGTTACATCGGGATGTAACTGCAATACCGATCCAGGCCACTCTTCCGTTATTGGACCTTCAAGCGTTCGTCTAACCGCCCTTTTCTTCCTGCTGTCGGAGGCCAATAATAAGATCTTGCTGGCTTCCATTATGGTACTGATGCCCATAGTAATGGCCTTGCGTGGAGCCTCATCTAAGTTATCGAAGCTATCCTCAAGCGTTTCTTCCGTCAACTCCACCAATCTAGTTCGAGTATCGAAACCTGTGCCGGGCTCGTTAAAACCTATATGGCCATTGGTTCCTATTCCCAGTAGCTGGAGATCTATCCCGCCGGCTCGTTTTATTTTATTTTCGTACTTCGCGCAATAATCTCTAACGTCTCTC
>JAIPHJ010000075.1 GCA_021735245.1 Candidatus Bipolaricaulota bacterium | reverse complement strand
TCGCGGAAGTAACGGCATCAAAACCGACGGGGTTTGTCCAGGTAGTCATCAATACAGGATAGGCTGCAACCAGAAATGCCCTTCCGATCAGCGCCGGGTTGAAAATGTTCTTACCCAGCCCGCCAAAGAGCTGTTTTCCAACAACTATGGCAAAAACGCTACCCAATGCGGCAGCATAAAGCGGGATTCCAGGCGGGAGAACCAGGGCAACAAGTACACCCGTAACCAGGGCACTGTTGTCGGAGATATCAATGTCTTTTCCGAGAATTTTCTGCATGAGTGCTTCAGAGGCCAGACTGGCCACGACAGTTGTCAAAAGAAGGTATACAGCGTCCATACGGAAGTAGTAGATTCCGGCACCGACCGCGGGAAGCAACGCGATTACAACCCCCCGCATTACCCTGGACGTTTTTGTCCCTTTATGTATGTGAGGAGAATACGAGAGACGGTAGTTATTATTTTTGGTTTGATTACTTTCCATGCAATAATCCTCTCATCAATGATAAAAATATGGATCTTTAGTAATACACCATGTTTTCGGCGACAGCAACATTAGCCAACCTATAATGTCTTTAAAACTCCCCCCACGGAGCTTTTTTCGCGACCTTATGATAACAAACAAAATTTTGGCTGGCAACCATTATTCTGCAGGACTTAGCCAAGAAAGCTAGGTCATTATACAAAACGTCATAAAAACCACCCATGATTTTGATTGTTGACCTACCCAATTACGAATACTAATTTTTAGGCCACGGAAATTCTTGATTCCTCGCTTTTCAGCAAATTGTGAGCACTCGAAGAACCCTTCAGCTTGGGTTAGTCCTAAGTTGTACAATTCTCTCACTCGAGACCAACTTCTAAATAGGTACAGGAGATAAGCTAACTACCCTTTGAGAAATTTAATTGCTTCACCCAGTTGGTGACCTCTAAAAGGTTCAAGCCAACTTTCTCTCTCGAAACTTTCAACCAGCACCCAGATGAGAAAAGTAACCTGGAAATATAATCTACCACTAAACGAGCTTGGCAGCCCATACCATAGTTAAGTAAAAACTCTTGAGCCAGGTTCCGGAGCTCATCTGGGTGCTGGACCAATTCTTGTCGGCCAAGTTGGTTTCTAGACCAATTATAATTTCCAATCAAAAGGAAGAATCGCTGAATCTGGGTTAGTCTTAATTGACAGGTTAGGAAACAATGATATAGACTTTAAACAGTCCGGAATAAGTCCATCAAATTCATTATACCGGGAGGTAGGCATGCACTCTAACAAAATCATCGAGGCAATTAAAGAACGAAGGAGCATATTTAAGTTTAAGGATGAAGAAGTCAGCAAGGATTCTGTCGACACGATTCTGGAAGCCGGTCGCTGGGCTCCATCTTACGCAAATCTCCAGCCCTGGAAATTCGTCGTTATCAGAGATAAGGAAATTCAAGACCAGCTCTGCAAAATCGCCGAGAAGATTACTATATTTCGCGAGGGCCTGGAAGAGGCTCCCGTAGTCATCGCGGTCGCTTCAAACCAGGATAAGGATCCAAGTCATTTCGTCGAGGCAGGAGCAGTTGCAACACAGAACATGGCCCTGGCCGCACATAGCCTTGGGTTATCTTCTTACTGGATCGGGCTGTTTGATATCGATAAGGAAAAGAAATCCGCGGAAAAAGAGGCAAAGGAAGTACTCGATCTGCCGGAAGATTACAGACTAATTTCCCTGTTACCGGTGGGAAAGGCAGACCATGAAAGAACGAGCGAGCGAGATGAACTGGAGGAAATGGTAATCCGAAAATAAGAGTTTTCTCTCTTAATGTTAGTATAAAAACACTCAGGTAACTAATTAGAAACTATAAGGGGGTACGGTAGGCAGGGCGAGGAATTCAGCCAGCAGGACTTTGTAACCAGGATCTAAGGTCCTTTAAGGAGAGGGTATTAAGCAAATCCCCCGGCTCACACCAACCCCTGCGAGCGAGATAGACTCCCAATTCCAGGAAATCCAGGTGGTTGACTCTGTGTGAATCCGTACCGATAGAAAGCTTAACCCCCTCTTCTACTCCCCGCTTGATCAATTTATCTTCCAGATCCGTTCGCGACGGGGATGCATTTATTTCAAGAGCGGTGCTCGTTTCTCTGGCTCGGGAAAATAATTTTTCCCAATCCAGGTCAAAACCCCCACGTTCACCCAGTTTCCTTCCGGTAGGATGGGCAAGAACGTCGACATACTCGTTGTCAATTACTTCCAATATCCTTCGGGTCATGGCTTCACGGGGCAGATCAAAGTGAGAATGCACCCCGGCCAGTACTATATCGAGCTTCTGGAGTGAGTTATCAGTAAGATCGAGAGATCCATCTTTCTGCACATTTGCTTCGACTCCGGCAAGAAGTTTCAGGCCATCCAGGTCACGATTTGCTTTCTCAATTCTGGAAACGTGCTCGTCGACACCCTTGTCCGTTAGCCCCCCAACTATGCCGGAAGTTTCCGCGTGATCGGTTACGGCCAGATAACTATAACCTCTATTCTGGGCTTGTTTTACGAGCACTTCAAGCGGGATTTGACCATCGCTGCTTTCGTCGCTATGACAGTGAAGATCACCTTTAATATCGTCAATCTCAACGAGCTGCGGCAATTGGTCATCCCTGGCGGCCTTTATTTCTCCTCTATCCTCTCTCAATTCGGGAGGAATCCAACTCAGATCCAGTTCCCGATAGACCATTTCTTCCTCTTCACCCGCCACCTTTTCCCCTGAACTCTCCTCGTACAACCCATATTCGTTCAGCTTGTAACCTTCGGATATTGCTAACTCTCTTAACCTTACGTTATGCTCCTGTGATCCCGTAAAGTACTGCATAGCAGATCCGAGACTGTCCACCCCGACGATCCGTAAATCCACCCTTAAGCCTTCCCGGGTTCGAATAGAGGACTTGGTAGACCCTTTGCTGAGGACCTCATCGCAGGTATCCAGAGAGGCAAAGAAGTCCATTGCCTCTTCCCTGTCTTCGGCTGTCCCAAGAATATCTACGTCTCCCACTTCGTATTTACGTCTCCGGAGGGACCCGGCAAACGACAAATCGTCAAATAAACCGGAATCCATCAACCGGTTTTTGAGTTCAGTTGCCGCCGGCAGGACATCTGATAGCTGGTTCTTACCCTGAGATTTCTTGACGATCTCAAGCCCCTTGCGGATGTTCTCTTCCGACTTGGGGCCGAAACCGTCCAGCTTCCTGATCTCCCCGCTTTCCAATTTCTTTTCCAGCTCTTCCAGGCTAGTAACACCCAGCTCCTCCCAGATTTTCCTGGCTTTTTTTGGACCCAGGTTCCTGACCCTCAAAAGTAGCGGATCTATAGGAATTTCCTGTTTTAGGCTTTCGTGATACTCGAGCCGATTCGTGTCGAGGATCTCCGCTATTTTCTCGGCAATATTCTTCCCCACGGAAGGAATATCCTCCAACGCGCCATCTTTGTAAATTTTGGAGAGGTCTTCGGTAAGAGAGTCTACTTCTCTCGCTGCTCTTCGGTAGGCTCTGGGCTTGTAGTCTACGCCTTTGATTTCGAGCAGATCGGCTATTTCATTAAGAATCTCAACAACGCGCTTCCTTTGCTGCACTTAACTCCCTTTCTTACCTCAGTTGAGGTCTCTTCTCCCTTCAAATGCCTTCCCCAGGGTAGCTTTGTCCATAAATTCCAGTTCCCGTCCCACGGGGATTCCCTGGGCAATCTGCGTTATCTCAACGTCGAGAGGACGAAGTTTCTTCACGAGAAACATGGAGGTGGACTCTCCTTCAGTCTTCGGCTCGAGGGCAAGTATTACTTCCCGAACTTCTTCCTTTTTCGCTCGTTCAAGTAAATCATCTATGGCCAGATCCTCTGGCGAAACGTCCTCTATCGGGTTTATCAACCCACCCAGCACGTGGTATAATCCATCGTACTTCTGAGTAGATTCTAACTTCGTGACATCCCAGGGCCTGCTTACCACACATATCTTTTCTTGGTTCCGCCGGGAATCCGCACAGATTTCACATTTATCGCCGGTTGAAAAGTTACCACAAATCTTGCAGCGGTCTACCTCCTCAACCAGATCGATCAAAGCATCCGATAGCCGCCTGACGTCCTCCGGGTCCCTGGTCAACAAATGAAAAATTAACCGCTCTGCGGTCTTCTGACCAATCCCCGGGAGTTTTTTAAGCTCCGTTATGGCCCGATCAAGTGGTTCTATCATAATCCGGGTATGTTAGGAAGATCCATTCCTCCTGTAATATCCCCCATTTCCTCTTCTTTTATCTCTCGTGCTTTTTCCTTCGCATTGTTAACCGCGGCCAGTATCAGATCTTCAAGCATTTCGGAATCATCCGGATCGATGACTTCCTTCTCGATCTTAATATCAATAACTTCTTCGTTACCATTTACGACGACCTTCACCATCCCGCCACCGGAGGTGGCTTCTACTTCTTTTTCCGCCAGTTCTTCCTTCTTTTTCTTCAACTCCTCCTGCATTTCCTGAGCTTTTTTCATTATGTTGTTTATATTGCCGAAACCTTTCATAATAAAACCTCCAGAGTTATAATCTTCCTTCCTCTACAACGTTACCGCCAAATTTATCTCTCACCAACTTGGCTTTCTCGTCGAGCAAACCGGTCTTCTGCTCATCTTTTTCCAGATCCTCGTTATAAATTATCCGCAATTCATCCACATCGTCAAAGTAATCCTTTATTACGGTTTTCAGGTAGGCGAAATTTTCCTTCTCTTCCAGGCTCTCTTTATGAAAGGAAAATTCCCTGCTAAACTCGAGGTAAAGGTCCTGGTTTCGTAAAACGGGATTCGCTTCCTCCAGAAATGCAGCAATCGATATCTTGTCTTCTTCTATACGGGTAATCATTTCCTGCCAGGGCTCCGTATTTTTTAGCTCCCCGTTTTGCTTTTCGCTTACGTCAGTAGAAGGATTTTCGGACCTCTGCCCCGACCTGTCCTTATTTTGTGTAGGCTCCTCTTCACTATCCATCTCTTCTCGATCCTCAGCCTTCCGGCCAGTACCCTGGTCGAGGGCTTTATGATCCTTGCCAAATTCAGCTACCAATTCCAGCGTACCAATTTCCAGAGCGATTCGTTTATGCGAAGACCGTTTTAAGTCGTCTGAAGTATCCAGTATTCCCCGGGACAACCCGATTAATTTTTCCATATCTCGGGGATCGTCGCAGGCTTCAATCCTTGACCGAAGATTCTCCAGCACTTGATCCAGGAAAAGCTCCAGATCCTTACCCCGGCTCGTCAGATCGTCCAAAAGCTCGAGCAGATTATCCAGTTTCCCATCTA
>JAIPHJ010000074.1 GCA_021735245.1 Candidatus Bipolaricaulota bacterium | reverse complement strand
TACGTGAGGTTCTATTGGTGCATGCTGGGCAAATTGAGTTCGGCATTTTTCTTCAACTACAACGTCGGATTGGGAGATGACTTCCTCGGGGTTGCCAATTTTGATATCTACGTTGGCGGCGATGTTCCTTTCCGGGTCGTAAATCCCGCTGGAATCTTCTTCGTCGTGAATTTTGATCGAGGAATTTCTCGACTCCTTTGGGTCAAATATCGGATCCAGTTCCCTGTAGTCTACCTCGATCTTATCCAGTCCCTCTTTTACTGCTCCCCGCGATTCGCCGGCCACGGCTGCTACCCTGTCACCGACGTATCTGACCTTGTTGTCGAAAATGTAAGCGTCGTAGGGAGACGGTTCCGGATATCCCTGTCCTGCCGTAGTATGGGGAACACGATCCACGTTTCCGTGATGAAGCACCGACACCACCCCGGGTGTTTTTTCGGCTTCGGTCGTGTCGAGATTGACTATCTCTGCGTGAGGTTTTGGGCTAGGCAGAATTCCAGCGACCAAACCGCCCGAGTAGTCATAATCACCTGCGAAGACAGGTTTTCCGTTAACCAGTGCCTTGCCATCAACCTTTGGTAGGCTTTTAATTACAACATTGTAGTTGAGTTCGTCGGATTTCTTATCGCCCATCACGACTGCCCCCGATTTTATTCGAAGTTTCTTTTATTGCTTCTATTTGTTTGATGTATCCCGTGCAGCGACAGAGATTTCCGTCCAGAGCCGCTTCGATCTCTTCTTCTGTTGGGTTCTCTTTTCGACTTAAGAGAGAATAGGCGCTGATAAGGACACCCGGAATGCAAAAGCCACATTGGACCGCTCCGGCCTCGAGTAGAGATTCCTTCAGCCGCTCAGCCAGTTCATCTTCCAGCCCTTCGACGGTTCTAATTTCTCTCCCGTTGACCTGGGCGGCGAATAGCGTGCAGGAGGTCATAGCCCTACCGTTTACCAGAACCATACAGGCTCCGCAGTCCCCGGTTTCGCACCCCCTCTTTACGCTCTTGCAACCATTATCCCGGAGAAGGTCCAAAAGTACTTCTCCCGGTTCCACGTCAAAACTTTTCTCTTCCCCGTTTAACTCGAACTCAACTTTCATTTGCAACCTCTCTTTTTATATCTACTATAGCTTCTTCCGTCATTTTTTTTACAAGCTGTTCTCTGTATTCTTTACTTAACTTATCGTTCCCTCCAAGGTCGGTTACGTCCGCTGCGAAAATAGCTGCTTCCTTTGCTAAATTCCCTGTTAATTTTTCCCCGACCAGGTCATTCTCCACTTTTTCAATCCGCTCCCCGGTCATCGGTCTCGCTCCGATACTCAACCTGGCTTCGGAGATATTACCGTCTTCAACGGTTAATCTGCAGGCAAGGTTAAGTGCCGCCACGTCGAACTCGGACCTGCTGAATTTTATAAATTTTGCTGCTGCATTTCCTTTCTCGGGAAGAGAAATGGATAATTCCGTGATGATTGAGCGGTTAAGGGTAGACCTAAAGTCGGATTCGTATAACTTTGAGAATTCTCTGGTCTTTTTGTCTCCTTCGTGAAAATACGTAACCTCGGTTTCTAGAACGGACAGTATTGGTATGACGTCGGACCAGGGAAAAGGTCTTACGAGTGAACCGCCCAGGGTACCCGCATTGCGTACCGGATAGCTACCTATTTCCTCCAGACTTTCAGACAAAAAACCGCCTAGAACAGACCGGGCAGCCTCGCTCTCGACGATTCTCTGAATCTTCGTCGTTGCCCCGATTTTTAGATTTCCACTTGCTCGGTCCAGCTTAAGTTTGTTTAATCCCAACCGGCTGATATCGATTAGTTCTACGGGGCGAGTTGAGTCGGATAAGGCCAGCGCAGTTCCTCCAGAGATAAAAAAAGACCGGCTCTCCCGATCGTGAAGCTCGGAAGCTTCGGCGAGAGAGCCGGGATAATAATATTCCGTAACGTTTTTTAGCATTAATTTATCTGCTTATTCTTTTGGTTCGTCCGGCCAGGGACCTTTGACGTTTGGATAGGCCCACTGGATTTGCCATAGTTCGTCGTGAGTTGCCCATTCTCCGTCTTTTAGCCTCTGAATTCCCTGACGGTCTTTCATAGGTCCGACGAAAGGATCGAAGGTAACTCGATCAGCTTTCATCTGTTCCATTCTCTTCATAATGAGGTCGTAGACGCTTATTTTGCCAAGAATTGGATCTTCTACCGTTTTTGATTTTAGCTCGTCCACGTACTTAGGGTTGATCGGCATTCCACGTTTTGCTCCCAGTTCCGCAGCGCCTTCTTTTAGTAGCCACCAGTAGTCCACGCCTTCCAGGTTTTCGTTAGTGTAAACCCCGTAGTAGACCTTGTACAGGATGTCGGCATAGATTACTCCCCAGTTTGATATCTGCCCGCTTACCGCGGCGTCTTCAGCGAACCTGTACATCGGATTGTAATGGCTAAACGAGAATGCATCGTTTTCCTGAGCTGTTTGAAGCACAGTAGGCGTATCTTCCGTAAAGGCAAATCCGTCTACGCCTTCTTCTAACAATGCCTGGGTGGCTTCCTTTGCGCCACTGGGATCTACCCACGCATTTAACCAGCGGACATGGAGGGTCGCATCGGGGTTGGCCTCATGTATTCCTATTGCAAAAGCGTTTATGTGGCGTTTAACTTCGGGTGTGGGGAAGGCACCTACATACCCCAGTTTATCGGTTTTGGTAAGAGCTCCTGCCATCAACCCACTTAGGTAGTACGTCTGGTAAAGTCCTGAAAAGTAGGTTCCGACGTTTTTCGCTCGCTTGTAACCCGAACAGTGAAAGAAAATTGTATTCTGGTACTTTTTGGCGGCACTAATCGTCGGGTTCATGTGTCCAAAACTCGTGGTAAATATTACGTCGGCGTCCCTGTTATTTACGAATTGGTCAATCGTGGATTCAACGTCCGATGGAGCTACGTTTTCTACATAAAAGGTCTCCAGCCACGGAAATATTTCCTCGACGTACTCTCTACCCACGTCATGTCCTTTGGAATAACCGTAATCTCCTACTGGACCGACGTAGATGAACCCGGCTTTTAGTTTGTTATGTTCTTCTGCAAAGCCAACTGCCGCGAAACCGGCGAAAATCAGACTTACCGCGACCAGAAGAGAAACAACTTTAACACACTTATGGTTCATTTTTTTACCTCCCATAATTTCTTGCAACCTAACCATCATCTGAAACTTCTAGGATTGTAATGCTTTTTGAAAGAATGCCAAAAGTTTTATCACCTCCAAGTGTATATATTTTACTACTTTTCACCCCTTATGTAAGGTTGTTGAAGAGCATTTGGAGCTCCCATTGACTTTTTCAGGGACCCCAATGATATTATTACGAGTGCGAGTATGGCCGAGCCATACGGCATCATTTTAAGCAACTCTGGGGCAACCCAGGGCTGAAGCCTGAAAGACAGATGCATCAGGGCACCGAACAAAAAAGCGCCCACCAGACCGCGGGATGGATTCCAGGATGCGAAAATAGTCAAAGCAATTACCAGCCAGCCCATGCCGGAAGTCATTCCCTGCGTCCAAGCGGGCCTGTAGGCAATAGAGAGGTACCCACCGGCAAAACCGGCTAGAATTCCCCCCGTGACTACACAGAAATAGCGAACAAGCCAGACGTTTATTCCGGCCGAATCAGCCGCGGAAGGGTTCTCCCCAACCGAGCGAATTGTGATACCAAGAGATGTATGAAACAAAATAAAAGAAAGTACCGGAGTTAGAATAATTGCAATATAAACGATCGGACTCTGATCAACAAATAGTATTTCACCAAGGTAGGGAATATCTTTTAGAACAGGAACCGTAACGTTGGTGATAGTCGAGTTAAGAGGTTTCCCCTCGAATCCCTTGCCAAATAGGCCGGAGAGCCCAAGACCCAGCATGGTTAATGCCAGCCCGGATACAACTTGATTTGCCCGTAACGTGATACTAACAAAGCCGTGAATCAACGAAGCAAGCGCTCCTGCAATTCCTGCGACTAACATTCCTAACCATGGATTGCCGGTAATGAATGCGGTCGCGAAGGCACTAACGGCTCCGAGAATCATCATGCCTTCCACGCCGAGATTCAAAACACCTGATCTTTCGGAATATATCTCCCCCAAGGTTGCAAGCAGCAGAGGAGTTCCGTAGGCGAGTGTTCTGCTGAGCGTCCCGACAACCCATTCTTCTATCATCAGTTTCTTCTCCATTCTATTTTATAACTCATTAGTAGTTCACTTCCAATCAAAAAGAATAAGATTAATCCATTGAAAACGTCGGTTATTTGGAAAGGCAGACCTAAAGAAACCTTGATTGCATCCCCACCGGCAAAGATAGCCCCGAAGAAAAGGGAAGTAAGGATTACTGCAAGCGGGTTTTTCCGGGCAAGCCAGGCGACTATAATCGCGGTATAACCGTATCCGAGAGAAACCTCAGCGGGGTTCATTAACATGTGATGTATTCCCGCTACTTCACCCACTCCGGCCATCCCGGCCATGCCGCCGGATATGAACATTACAAGCAGGGTTGACTTAACGTAACTCATGCCAGCAAATCTTCCGGCTGCCGGACTGCTTCCCAGGACCCTTATTTCGAAACCGGGAGTAGTCCTATTAATTAGGAAATATATTACCACGGCCGCGAGCACGCCGATAACCAGAGTGATCCAGTGGACGTTGGTGTTTCCCAGTGTCGGTAACTGGGCGGCCGACGGAAATTTGTCAGTATAGGGGAAACCCCATTGATGTTTGCCCTTCCAGGGACCTTGAACCAAATAAAGGACGAAATTTATTGCTATGTAATTCATCATTAACGTAGTTATAACGTCGTTGATGCCCAGTTTGCTTTTTAAAAATGCCGGTATCAAGCCCCAAGCTGCTCCAGCTAGAAAACCGAAAAAGAACATTGCGGGAATCGTTAGAGGCCCCGGTATCGGACTAAATAGTGCCACCCAGCTGGCCGCGATTGCTCCCAATAATAGTTGTCCTTCGGCGCCAATATTCCAGAACTTGGCTTTAAAAGCTATTACAAGACCGATCCCTGCAAGTAATAGAGGTGTAGCCCTTCTAACCGTTTCTGAAATCTCGTATAGCCCGCCAAAAGCTCCGCTAAACAGGGTCTGGTAAGCACGTATCGGGTTGGCACCGTAAGCCCAGAATACTATACTGGCTACGATAAATGCGCCAAGTAAAGCAAGAAAAGAAACCGTAATGACGGCTAGACCAGAAGGGTTCTTCCTCTTTTTTATCTCAAAAGGTAGTTTATCTTGCATTTTCGTCTCTTATTTGATTTTCACCTGTTTTTAGTTCTTCCAGAGGTGT
>JAIPHJ010000073.1 GCA_021735245.1 Candidatus Bipolaricaulota bacterium | reverse complement strand
CCATTTCTTGAATTGATTCTTCTCCTATTACCCGGAAGGCTTCCAGAGTTTCCGATTTCCCCGCTCCCGATCCTCCCATAATTGCAATCGAAACCGGATCGCAGTCTTTAAAATATATCCGGGTCATTGCACCGTGCAGTGGTAATCGACCGTTTTCCATTGCTATTATATTGTGGAGGGTTAACATCATCTTTTTCACGTAGCCAAAGTAGCCAAATCTTGGTTCTCTTGGAAGGGCTCCGTAGAGCAAATCGTTTTGTTCATCCCGGTAGAATACTGTAGGTAAATCACCATATTCCTCCATGTCAGAGGGAGAAAGGCCGTAAGTATAAATTGCATCCGGCTTTTTTTTCAGGCCTTTTCCTGTCACCAGCTCAAACAAATTGGCCAATGATGCACCAAGATCCATGAATTCCTGATGAAAGAACACATCGATCCGGAGGTCTCCAACCTTTGCTGGATAACAGAGCCAATTCTGGGGATTAATCTTCGTTCGTCTAATCGGGTTCTTATCGGTTCCCCTGAACCTGCCTGTCCTTTTGTTCATTGGGGGGTCAATAACGAACGGCGGTTCAATCGTAACTTGTTCAATCACGGGAACCTGGCCAAGTTTTCTTTTGAGGAAATCCGGGTAATTAAAATCCTTTTTGTCGACGGCCAACCCAACTTCGAACCCTGCAGAGACCTGACGGTATACTATAGGGTGTGTATCCGTGATATTTTCTGCAAGGGAACGGTAGGCCGATCGGACTAATTCCGTTAGCTCGTCAAGCTCTTTGTTAAATTGGAGGTAGGGTCTGGTTCCCTTTTCGCTGGAACCGTAACCGGTCCACTTGACGAGGAACCTTGTATAGTCCCTCCAGTAATCGTAGAGCTTTTCGATGAATTCATGAAATTTTTCTCTATGCTCTAGAATTTCCTCTCCCAATTCCGAACTAGGCCCAACTTCTTGCAACGGATGGTCTAACAATTCGATCAGTACCGGATGAATCCTTTCTGTTATCGTTGGTGCAGGCTGTTCAGCTAGTTCGGGTGGGAGTATAGATAACAGGCGTGATTGATCGTTCTTAAGTTTTTTTACAAAATTAAGGATTACTCTTTGAGCGGGATTGCTCTGGAGAAGCTCCCTCTCGGTTTTACATGGTTGTTCTCGAACAGTAAGTAAAGCCTGGTTTCGAGCCCAGGTCAACCTGTTTGTCTGCATAGTTCACCTCCGGATTTACATCCAGTTGCTAGTTTTGGGAAATGATTTGGCTTTGGTAGTTAGGAGAGGTTACAGGGGAAACGTCTCCCCCATCGTGGGCAGGAAAGAGGACAAAATAAACGTAAACCGGGCACTGCTGTTTGTTAGTTTTACTTTTCTCATAAAAATCAAAACATTATAAGGAAATACTGATTTATAATGCAACATATTCCACATAAAAACCAAAAATTGTTCAAAGTAACCTAAATACGTTGATTTAAAGCTAGAAAGACATTATTTAGCAATGACCGCAAATAATAATTTTGAAGAACTCATTGATTACTAAGCACCCGAGGTACCTGGAGGTTGTTAATCTCCGGTAGACCATACTATAATCCAACCCAGTGGAGGAGTGATAAAAATTACTCAAGCGTTTAGAGCAAACAAAATATTTACAATGGGCAAAAACGGAGAAATCTCAGACGGGCTTCTGGTAGTAAAGGACGGAAAGATTGACTACGTTGGCCCCTACAGTTCGGAAAAACTGCCAGATGGGATAGAAGTAAATAATTTCGATGATAAGACTATCACCCCCGGTTTAGTTGACTCCCATACCCACGTGGGAATTCATGAGGAGGGGGAAGGCTGGGAGGGGCAAGACACAAATGAAATGACGGACCCTGTGACACCCCAGGTTAAGGGAATCGACGGAATCAATCCCGCAGACCTTGGACTACAGGACGCCGTAATGGCAGGAGTCACTACGGTCAACACCGGGCCGGGATCGGGTAATGTAATTGGGGGACAGTTCGCCGCTATAAAGACCACTGGCTCCATAATTCTGGACGATCTAGTTGTTCGAGAACCAACAGCAATGAAGATGGCTACGGGAGAAAACCCCAAAAGGGTATATAGCGAGAAGGAACAGATACCAAGTACTCGGTTAGGAACAGCGGCTACTTTGAGAAAAGCCCTGTTCGAGGCGGAGGACTACCTGAGGAGGAAGGAAAAAGAAGAGGAAGATTTTCAGAAGGATTTCAAACTAGAAGCATTATTACCGGTGATAAAGGGAGAACTGAAGGCAAAAATACACGCCCACCGGGCGGACGATATTGTTACGGCGATCCGTATTGCAAGGGAATTTAACCTGAACTATTCAATTGACCACTGCACGGAAGGCCATAAGATAGTGGACTTTCTTGCCGAAAAAAATGCCGAGGTCGTCGTCGGTCCAAGCATGACCCCGCGAAGCAAGAGAGAGCTAGTAGAAAGGACATTCCGTACCCCAGGTGTGCTTGCCGAGGCCGGTATAAAAGTAGCTATAACCACTGATTCCCCAGTAATACCAATTCAGTATTTGCCTCTCCTTGCGGGATTTGCCGTTAGAGAAGGGATGACCAAACAACAGGCCTTGAGGGCAATAACAATAGACAGTGCAGAGATAGCCGGGGTGGGAGATAGAGTTGGTTCCCTGGAAGAGGGAAAGGATGGAGACTTCCTGGTCGTCGATGGACCAATTCTTGGCATCGATAGTCATGTGGAACGAGTTTTCGTCGAGGGAGAGGAAGTAGATAGAAGCGCATTACCCGAGTCCGGTAGTAAAAGAACTTATTAGCCGGAAGGCGAATTCATCATGAAAGATAAGTGGGGTTTGTTTGACAAGGAAAAAAAACCGGACAACGAAGAAATATATTCCGTCTCCCGATTAAATAAGGAAGCAAGAAATTTACTCGAGGATAATTTTAGAGCCATCTGGGTCGAAGGAGAGGTGTCGAACCTTCATGTTTCTTCGGCCAAGCACCTCTATTTTACGCTGAAAGAAGAGGATGCCGAAATCGACGCCGTAATGTTTGCCGGCGATAAAGCCAGCATAGATTTCGAGCCCGAAGACGGAATGGCCCTTCTGGTCAAGGCAACGTTAACCGTTTATGAAAGGCGAGGACGTTATCAATTAAGGGTCCGGGATCTCAGAGAAGTTGGTGAAGGAAAATTACAGAAGAAATTCCAGCAGCTTAAGGATAGGTTGAAGGAAGAAGGCCTCTTCGACCAGTCTCATAAGAAAAAGATCCCTGAATTTCCTTGTTCTATAGGAATCATTACTTCCCCAGGGGGGGCTGCAGTTCGGGATATTGTGTCCACGATAAGGGAAAGGTTTCCCGCTGTTAACTGCTATATTTTTCCAGTAAAGGTTCAGGGGGAAGAAGCTGCGGGTCAGATAACTGAGGCTATCCGCCGGGCAAACAAGATAAAGTCTAGCCTGGACCTGGAAGCCCTGATAGTGAGTAGAGGCGGGGGGTCGTTAGAGGACCTCTGGCCCTTTAATGAAGAAGTTGTTGCCCGAGCGATCTATAATTCCAACCTCCCTGTTATATCGGGCGTGGGCCATGAAGTAGACTTTACCATATCAGACTTTGTCGCGGACCTCAGGGTCCCCACACCCACCGCAGCAGGCAAGGAAATCGTACCTGATTCTGAAGAGATAAACAGGAGAGTAGAGCAGAACTTGAACCGATTGAAAGAACTGGAACTTTCCAGGCTCAGGGAGTACCGAAACGAGGTAAAGCGTCTAGCTAATAGTTTTGGGTTTAGAATACCTATTAGGACACTTGAAGACAGGATTCAGGAGTCTGATGAACTGGTTCAGGAATTAATTAACGCCGGAGTCGATCTCTTAGCGGAAAGAAGTGATTCCATTGAATCATTGATTGAAAGATTGTCTCTTGCTGACCCAACCAGATTACTGGAAAAAGGCTACTCCGTCACCTATGGTGAAAACGGTGAAGTAGTGAGAAATTCGGAGGCAGTTAAAGACGGGGAAAACTTGAAGACTGTGCTTTATAAAGGTATTATTCGTTCTGTAGTGACGGAGGTAGAACAAGGTGAATGAGGAAGAAAAAATAGACTTCGAAAGGAACCTCACAAAGCTAGATAATATCGTTAATGAGTTGGAAGACGAACACTTAAACCTTGACAGATCGATCGAGCTCTTCGAAGAAGGGGTAAAACTGGCCGAGGAAATCCAGACGGGATTGTCAGAAGCGAAGCTTCGGCTAAAGAAGGTCATAGAGGACAGCGAGCTCGATTTTGAAGCTGAGGATTTCGATCTCTAGAATACTTTAAGCTACCGAGAGTTTTTCTTGAGTACTGATATTTTTCATCTTTTAGAGTGTGGTCATAATGGAAGCGTTTGATAGTTTGGATTCACTTTTTAGAGAAACTACCAACAGGTTTCCCAGTAGTAAATTTAGAACTTCGACCTCGTCCCCCGATGACGGCTACGATTACAGGGACATTTCTTTCGCCGAACTCGCGACATTGGTCTCCCGGTTAGCTCACTCGATGGTAGAGGAATTTGATATCGAAGCCGGGGACAAAGTTGCCATTATTGGTAGACCCCACCCCAAATGGGCCGCTTCTTTTTTTGCCGCTCAGCGGGTAGGAGCTACGATTGTACCAATTGCTTATAATTTTACTTCGGAAGAGATCCGCCGTGTACTCCACGAGTCCGAGTCGAAACTTGCGATCGTTCAAAGCGACAAACACTCAGTGGTCGCGGAAAAATTCAACTCGTTATCCCACCTGGACAACCTGGTAGTTTTCGGAGGAGAGGCGGAAGAAGGATTTCAATCATGGGACTCTTTTTTATCGACAGAGATGCTGGAGGAGGAGTGTTCCCAAGATTCCGAAGAAACTGCCGTGCTAATGTACACCTCGGGCACCACGGGACACGGAAAAGGAGTTATGCTCTCCCACAAGAATCTGCTCGTCAACGTCAAGGACATAGCCGAAACCCTTGAAGTTACTCCGGAAGATTGCATGGTCTCTATTTTACCCTGGGATCATATCTACGGGCTGACAACTACACTGTTAGTTCCCCTGGCATTTGGAGCTTCCATGGTTTATACCAGAGATTACAGAAACCTTCCTTCAGTTTTAAAGGAATACCGAGGAACGATCCTGCTCGGGGTTCCGAAGCTATTAAACGCCCTATACGAGGAAACGCTGTCAAAGATCAACTCCACCTGGTGGACCAGATTGCTATATAAATTTACCCCTAGCCTGTTAAAATCCAAAGTAAAAAAGAAATTGGCCGGGGAGCAATTTAGATTTATTACCTCCGGTGGAGCTCCGCTAAATCCGGAGACCGCTAAAGGATTAAGGAATCTCGGGATCGGGGTAATGGAAGGCTA
>JAIPHJ010000072.1 GCA_021735245.1 Candidatus Bipolaricaulota bacterium | reverse complement strand
AGAAGAGGATTTGCAGACCAGAGTGGATGGCCTTTTTGTTTGTGACGGAAGCGTACTTCCAACTGCCCCCGGTATGCCTCCGATCGTAACTATATGTGCGCTGGGCAAGCGTCTGGCAAATACATTAGCTTAAAGAATCCAGAACGAAATATGAGTTCTGATTCTACTGTTCCAATAGCGAAACGACCCTTGTATGAAAGAATAGAATTTCAGGGGGGTAATTATATGACCTCGCTGGGTCTTTTGAACTGGGTTGGTCGAAGAAAACGGCTGAGACTACTGGGGACCTTTTTCCATGGAGTAGCTACCAGTCTCGATTTCTCAACCCTGATAAGAATTGCCGGGCGACGACTCGTCACTGCTTCCGCAGCTGCTCCAGCGATACTCCAAACATGTGGGGATATGGAAGGTGGCCTCAAAGAACCTCAACTCTTATACGAAGCTATGTGTTTTACCGTCGAAGAAATGGAGTTGGACACTTTTTGCCTGGCCTCGGACCTCAGCCTCGAAGCAGAGGCTTGCGGTTGTGATGTTAGGTTTGGGGAAAGAGATCTCCCAACAGTGATATCTCATCCTCTGGAAACTACCGAAGACTTTGGAAGACTTGAAGTACCTGATCCCGCACAAGACGGACGGATGCCAGTCTTCCTTGAAGCGATGGAGCTGTTAGAGAAAAACTATACGATGCTCAAGGCCGGGTTGTAACCGGTCCGTTTACCCTTGCCGCTCTCCTAGCCGGACCAAATATTTACACGGACACGATCAAGAATCCCGAAAGGATAAAGAATATAGTGGCCTTCTCGGAAAAAGTAGCCCTTTCTTTTTCCAGAGCACTGATCAAAGCGGGAGCGGATATGATCGTCCTTGCTGAACCCTCTGCTTCCCTTCTATCTCCCTCAGCTTACTATCGATTTTCTCAGCGGTATGTAGGGAGGGTAATTCAGGCTTTGAGAATACCATGTATCCTCCACGTGTGCGGTAATACCAACCACATAGCCAGGAAAATGTGTGAATCGGGAGCGGTTGCTCTCAGCGTTGACGACGTAGATATGACCTGGTTGGCCGATGTTGCCCCCCACGATGTCGTTATTGCGGGAAATCTTAGCAATTCGTTGCTGTTAAATGCTACTCCGGAGGAGGTCAAAGCCCAAACCACCGAGCTTCTAAAGAACATCAAAGATAGAAAGGAATTTTTCGCTCTTCCCGGATGCGACCTGGCTCCCGAGACCCCCCTGAAAAATATCCGCGCTTTTGCTCAGACGGTTAAACAATACTCTTAAATCGTTTACCCTTCCTTGTTGAACAGTGAGGGGATCGCTAAATTATAGTTGTGGAAATGGATAGACCGGTGTATAGTATGTAGACAAATTTTATAAGGAGGGGCAAATGAAAAACAGAACCAGTCAAGTTGTTACGATTTTACTGGTCATGGTTGCACTGGTTTCTACAGGAGTGAGTTCCTATGGAGGGACATGGGAGCCATTTGAATTCCGGGGAAACGAAAGCTACAGCTTTAAGGTTACGTGGAAAGGCAACGAAGGCGAAGAAAGTTCAATATACGAATTCCAAATACTCGAAGATAAAGAAGGAGGGTACACGGTTAGGTACATATCCGAGGTAAAATTATCCTCATCGGACGAGCTTACCGGCGACCTCGTGTACGGTTCCTGGAGCGGTTACGGAGTCCCGATTGGCTACCTGCTGGTTAACCCTGTATACTCGATGATGTTTAGCGAACTCGATCTGAAAGTAGGCGAGAAGCTGAGCTTCTACGGTCAGGGCAAAATGGAAGTCGTCGGTACTGAAAAGGTTGCCGGCAGAAAAGGTTTCTACTGTAAATTAACCGGCGAGGAGGGCCTTATGGGTGAATGGGTAATTGATCCCGAACTAGCCCTGCCCTTGAGAAGCAAAATGTACGAAGTTAGCGGGTTTGACGGAGCAGTCGAACTCGTAAAGTACGAAAGATTGTAAGAAATTAGAACCAGGAGTCGGATTGGTAATCGGACGATTGTTCATTTTTATCTGTAGAACGCAGGACAGTCCGACTCAAATATAGCCATATGTAACACCCGTAAAGAACCTGGATTTCCTTTCTCCCCGAGTATAGACCAGGATCTGTAGCGCAATTATTCAGCCCCGGGAACAAAACTGACTTCCGCGAAAATACCTGTTATTGTGTAAGTGATCGGGCAAGCTGCATTTTATGAAAACAACCTAACTTCTGTAGTAATACCGACCAGCGTTAGATCCCTTAAGGGTTGGGCATTCGATGCCAACAATATGACCTCGGTGGAAATAGGGGGCAGCGTGGATATTGTCAGTAGTTCAATAGGTGGCAACTTCGAGAGAGTCTATAAAGCGAATAAAAGGGCGGCAGGAGTGTACGCCAGGAGAAGCGTGAATAGCAACTGGTACAGGAAAAGATAACCCTGGCTTTCCCATCTAGGATTTCCGCAATACAGGAATCAACCATGGTTCGAACCTGATCCAATGAATTCAGAAACGAGAAACGATCGGCGAGGTTTACTGCTAACCCCCAAGGCCGGATTCAGTAGGTCGAATAATTTAGGAGAACTTTAGAGTTCCCCAGGGCAACTAGGGAACGGGTTGCCTTTTTCTCATTTTGGAAAAATTCCGACAATGTTGTAATTTCAGTTTGGCGAGGCTAGTAAAATGACCAAAAGTTTTCTTTCAACTTTTTGTATTTTTGTTCGTCTATTCCATTTAAATCCTGTAATTCTTTCATCCGATAGTACGGCCGGTTTTGCATGATCTCCTCAAATGTATCACTTTCGATGCCTGCCTCTTTCTGAAGTATTTCAGGAGATGCCACGTTAATTTCCCGGCGTAGTTTTTCCCACTCTGGGTCTCCTTCAAACACTTTTTCATCCTCGACTGCTTTTTCGTGAGCAGTGCTTACATCATGGCCTTTAGCCCGGTGTTTTATCTCTCTTATTTCGTGGTACAGAATGTACTTCTCGAATTCTTCTGGCTTATCGGAGATCCAAATCTCGTTTAGCGGTATTCCCAGGTCGTCAGCGGCCGGAGGATATATCATTTAACTGTGGTATTCGCAAAATATGCTACGGTAGGCTAAATGAGACAGGGCTCGAATTTGAAGTGAAAAGCAAAATCGATATAATAAAGATATATGACCGATATTTTACTTTATCTTTGACCTTACCTCGCAACGCTTAAGCGATGGGGAGGTGATAAGAGAAAGGTCTGAAAATGCGCGGATTTCTTACACCATAAAGTATATTTACAGGGAGGTGCACAACTTGGTTAAGCATAAACTACAGGTTTATAGTTTAGTTATCCTGTTGATCTTACCTCTCGTGCTCGGAGGGGTGTTTAGTGAAACCGCAGTTGCTCAGGATAAGGTTACGGTAGGAGTAATTGGACCCTTTACCGGACCAAATGCCAGGGTTGGTAGCGAAATATGGCATTCCTATCAAATGGCATTCAACGAAATAGATAACAAGATCGGGGACTACGAGGTAAAACTGGTAAAAGTCGATTCCGAATCGCAACCCGAGAAGGCAACCAGAAACTATACCCAGGCGGTAACCAGAAAAGGGGTAGACGTTACTACCTTTAACTGGCACAGTTCCGTATCCGTTGCCCTGATGGATATGGCCGCAAAGTACGAAATACCTCATTTCTTTGGCGGGGCAGCAACCCAGGTTATACTGGATAAATATCATAAGTCACCGGAGAAATATCAGTATTACGATAGTGGAAAATTCTGGCCCACCCCCAGGAAACTTTCTATAGCATACGTTACAACTCTTAGCGAAGCTGTGGAGGCCGGAAAATGGGATCCCGAAACAAAGAACGTGGCAATTTACGGCGAGAATACCGACTGGGGCAGGAGTTTTGGAGACTCCATAGCCAAACAATTCGAGGATGCGGGCTGGACGGTAGTCTCAAAAGATTACTTCGAAATGAAGAAGACGAAGTTCTACCCACTTATCCAGAAATGGAAAGACAAAAACGTTTCCGTAATAGCAGGGACATCCACCGTACCGGCGTCTTTTGCCGCCCTGGTCAAACAGGCCCGGGAAGTAGGATTGAAGAGTCTGGTTATTGCTGATGGACTGGGCTGGATGGGGGAATGGTACGATCTCGCGGGCGATGCCTCCGATTACGTGCTGGACCAGATTCCTCAATGGGCGAGTCAAGAAGCCAAGCAATTCAAGGAGAGGTTCAAAGAGAAATGGGGCGTGGAACCCAGTGCTTCTTCTTCCGGTCTTGCTTACGACGGGGCAAGCTACCTGATAAAGATCCTGAGGAAGACCTACCAACTGTACGGTAAGATAAATTCGGAGAATATTCAGAAGGTCAACCACTATTTAGTCCGGACCGGAGACCTGACTTTCACGGAAGGAATCTTAATGAAAGAGTACAAGTACACTCCGGACACAGTTCCCGATCCGAAAGTAGCAAAAGACTACTATATCTATCCCGTTATTCAATATCACGGGGGAGAAGGAACTGTTATCTGGCCGCAGGCCTGGGCCGAAGGTAAATTTGAAATTCCCCCTTATATGGAGGAATAGATCTTTAGCTTACAGCAGAGGGAGGTTTGCCCCCTCCCTCTGCTTTCTCTTTTCCCGGAGGTATAGGCATCAACCTCTACGTGGAGAATTTAAAGAAACATTTTGGCGGCGTTAAGGCTCTCGATGGAGTATCGGTTACGGTAACCGAAGGCGAACTCGCCGGCTTAATTGGTCCAAACGGGGCCGGCAAGACGACATTTGTCAACGTAATTACCGGATTGTTTGCGCCAACCGGAGGGCGCATAAAGCTCGGAGATATTGATATCACCGGTATGCCATCTCACAGGATCGCGGCCCGGGGGCTAGGCAGAACTTTCCAAATTACCAGAGGTTTCGAACAGCTGTCGGTACAGGAAAATCTGTTGATTCCCGCCCTGGCAGCAAAAGGTACCCCTCGAACCGAAGTCGATAGAAAGGCCGAGGAGATAATGGATTTTCTGTTGATTGACCACCTCCGAGACGAGCTTTCAGTCAACCTCTCGGGAGGTCAGCAGAAATTGCTCGAGCTGGGAAGGGTGCTGATGCTGGACCCGGATATTATAGTCCTGGACGAGCCATTTGCCGGTGTCCACCCTGAGTTGAGGGCGGACCTGCACGATCATATTGACGAGCTCTACGAAGCGGGAAAGACTTTTTTAATCATTAGTCACGACATGGAGTCGATATTCAAACTCTGCGAGAGGGTGATCGTGTTTAACCAGGGAAAGAAGTTGATTGAGGGGCCTCCCGACGAGGTCCGGGAAGACGAAGTAGTGCTGGAAGCTTATCTGGGTGATTAGTTTGTTGAAAATAGAGGACCTGGTGGTCGGATACTCCGAAGATATAAATATCCTTCAGGGAGTT
>JAIPHJ010000071.1 GCA_021735245.1 Candidatus Bipolaricaulota bacterium | reverse complement strand
AAAACTGTTGAATTCCTAGGAATTGAAAGCTAGATCTAGCAGGTAAAGACATTGTATTCTTTAATAAATAGAAGGAGGTAAAACTCATAATGACTAAAAAGTTTCTAGCAGTAACGTTGGTTTTGGTTCTCGCAGCTGGCTTTGCGGCAGTTGCGCAAGATGAAGAAAGACCTTTAACTGGAACTTGGGAAAATACTTTATACTTGAATCCTACGGAACCTGAATTGGTAGATCTCGTGGAATTTTACTCAACAGTGGAAGGAACCTACACAAGTGGGGGGTTGACATTTACCGGTGAGGCAGACCTGGCCTATGACAATACCTATGATTATGACGGCCTCACTGATTTAGAACTGGGGGTTTCAACTAGCGTTGGTCTCTTGGACCTTTCTTCAACCGTCAACTTTAATACTCAGACTCCTGGACTAGAATACTGGACAAGCTCGGCAAGCCTCACACTTGGTGGGGTAAGCATCACGGATACATTTGTGTTGCAAGACACAAGTGACAATCCTAACGTCAATAACGGTTTCGGGGCCGGAATGGATCTCAGTTTTTCAGGTGAAACACCTGGAGGCGTTTCCGTGACGGTTAATAATTACTTTGGTATGGAACCTTTGGTTGATACCAGTTTACGGAGTGCCCGCCTGGACTGGGGCTACGCCACTGTTGGCCTTATAACTGGTACTGACTATGGATATGGGAGTATCCCTTATTATTCTGGATACGCAATTGTAGATGATCATGGCAGTGTGCAAACGGCATCGTCCGATTATAGCCCATCATCGCTTCAGTATGTAGGGTCTAAACTGACATTGGAAAACTTATCCCTAGGTTGCTGTGACTTCTCAAATGAAACCCTGTTTAGCGAAATGAACGGGTTCGAATATACTTTATTTGAGTTTACAATTGAGTCCACAAGTCTCCCTCTTACTCTTGACGGAGCCCTTAAATTCACGCCCCAGACTAAATCCATTTCGCTCACCCCAAGCATCGATACAGGCTGGGCGTGCTTCACTGTATACACTGACTTAAGTGGGGTCCTGGGCAATGATGGTCCTTCTATGACGGGCGATACCATTAATGGTCTTGAAATAGAAGGGTTTGCTATCACTGGCGTTGAGCTCGGTCACGTGACATTTAGCAGCTACACCGCATTGGGTAGCAATACTCTCTATACCTTAGAAGGGTACAATTTCTATCCACACGGAACCTATGATGAATTGTTCCGGATAGAAAAACTCGACAAATATCCGCTGGACTTTACCCTCGATACTTACTTTGACATGTCAAATAGTCAGGGGATATTTGACCTCGCTCTGTTCGCCGGGAGCATGGCATACGAGATAGACGAAGAATTTACTATTGGCACGGGCGTCGAAGTTGAACCCGTTGGCGGATTACAGGAATTCTCCTTCACATTTGACTACAGCTTTTAGTTTAAATCGATAAATTAATCCGAACTCAAACCCCGGGTCTTAACCGATCCGGGGTTTTTCTTTTTTAACCCTCACACCCTTCAATAGGCGAGACTTTCTAATCCCCTTTTTCTCTCTCGATAGGCAGGGCTTTCGAGCCCCGCTTTGATGGTTGATAAAAATGTACACCTGTTTGCTTTGGTAAATCCCACGGATCTCCTACCGAACTAAATATTCAACACTTCGACTGAGGTGTACACCGAGGTTAGAAAACCTCGGGTATCGAGGGTGGACAATTGTTCTTCTCCAGGAACTATCAACATTCCACGGGGGGTGGAAAACTTGTCAACGATCCAAGTAGTATAAAACCGGTATACCTATTGTTTAATGGTTGCGCCTTGTTTCGGTGAAAACTATAATCTTACGAGCTTAGGATTCACGAAAACTGGACAATTTTCGCGTTTATAATTCTAAAAATGCTTGAATTCGAATTGGCCGGTTAAATGAAATTAAAATAGATTCATTTGAGGAGGGAAAATGAAAGATAATTACGACTATCAGGACCTGTTAGTAAATAGTGACCTGTCGGAGATCGACCCGCTGGTCGACGAGCTGATAAAAGTAGAAGAAGACAGGCAAGCCAGGAAACTGATAATGATTCCGTCGGAGTCGGTCTCGCCTCTACCGGTTCGGGATGCCCTGGGGTCAGTCTTCAACAACATCTATTCCGAGGGATATCCCCGGGACGCCATGCGAGAAGAGCTGGAAACAGATATGGAGGACCTGACCCGCCAGTTCACCCATTATAGAAGATACGCGAATCGCCGGTTCTACAAAGGTACGGAATTGGTCGACATAGTGGAAAGCCTGGCCGGTATTCGAGCCAAACAGGCTCACGCCACCAAGGATGTACCGCCCGAGGATATTTACGTAAACGTCCAACCACTCTCGGGAACTCCCGCAAACCTGGCGGTCTATGACAGCTTTGTCGAGCCGGGTGGTACGGTGATGGGGCTTGCTCTGGATCAGGGAGGACACCTGTCTCACGGAAGTGAGTTCAACCTAACGGGCAAACGATATAACATAGTCTCCTACTCCACCGACCCCCATACCGGGCGGCTGGACTACGATCAGATACGGGATTTAGCTCTGGAGCACGAACCGGAGATGATCATTACTGGCTACACCTCGTATTCCTGGGCTCCGGACTGGGATAAATTCAGCGAGATCGCGGAGGAAGTTGGGGCAGTACTGCTGGCGGACATCGCCCACGTGGCCGGGATGTCGATTGCTGGTGCCTATCCGAGCCCGATTGGCAAGGCCGACGTGGTAATGCATACCACCCACAAGACCCTTGCCGGCCCCAGGGGTGCGGTCGTATTGACTACGGACCCAGATAAGGCAGAAATACTGGACGAAGCGATCTTCCCCGGTGCGCAGGGTGGGCCACATCCTAACAAATTTGCCGCGATGGCCGTGGCATTCGAGATAGCCCAGACGAAAACTTATCAGGATCTTCAGCACCAGATGGTCGATAACGCGAAAGCACTTGCCGAGGGGCTTCAGGAAAGAGGATTGACTCTTGCCTACGGCGGTACCGACACCCACCTGTTGGTAGTGAACCTGAAAGAGCTGGAGCAAGAGTTAGATTTTACCCCGATGGGCGAGATCGTTTCTAGAATACTGGACGAAGCCCGAATAGTTTCCAACAAGAATACCATTCCCGGGGACGAAAGTGCCGCCGAGGCCCACGGGCTTCGACTGGGCACCCCCTGGATTACCCAGAGAGGGATGAAAGAGCCGGAAATGGATGAGATTGCTGATATCATTGCCGAGGTTCTTCATGGAATAAAGTCATTCGAATATATCGGCCAGATCTCCCCGCTATCCCGTGGTAAAATCGACATGGACCTGTTGATGGAAGCCCGGGAAAGGGTGGCAAATCTTCTGGCGGACTTTCCTCCTTACCCCGAGGGAGAAGAAGAGTATCCGGAATACTATCCCGTAAACGGAAAAATCGGCGAGAAGGAGAAGGCGAAGGAGAAAGAAGCTGTTGGCACGGTTGACCCGGACTGGCCTCGTTCCGCGCTTATAGAAATAAGCGGCCACAGGCCGACTGCTTTTCTGGATCAGATATCGACCAGGGAGATCCTGGACCTGGAAGGAGGAAACGGAAAGAGCGCCCTGCTGCTGGACGAAAACGGAGACGTGCTCGATGAAATAGAGATAGTTAAGAAAGACCAAGGTGACAGCGAGAGTTACCTCGTAATTTCTTCGCCCGAACGGAAGGGAAGAGTGCTCGACTGGTTCCGTGGGATCTCCGACGGATACATAACCTTCGACAGGCAGGATTACATGAAAAAGGTAGAAGGACCTGTCAAGGTATACGATCTGGAGGACGGAAACGCGAAAGGAGAAAACTTCGCCGTTTACGGTCCCGTGAACCCTGAAAGTTTGTTTGAATCGGTAGTTGGCAAAATTGATTCGGGAACCGTTAGCTCGGTGGACCTAAACGGTGAAGAGTTGGCCGTCTATCGGTCCGAGCAGGAACCGGAAGATGTCTACTTCTGGTTAGACCCTGAAAACCTGAAAGCTTTGGCCGACGAGCTAGAGTTAGAAGCGGACGTCGGGGAGGACTATTCTGGAAGGCCGGGTCACGAAGTCTACCACGAGAAGAAGGAACTGTTCGATCTCGTTCGACCGTATTTTGTCGGACAGCGGGTGCTGGAGAACGAGCTGGACAGGTCCGAATTTCCCGAAGGACCCGAAAAGGTATTTTCCTACGATCCGGAAGAAAGCGAGGAAGCGGAAAAATCCACTCCCCTGCTGGATAAGCACGAGGAACTGGGGGCGAAAATTGCCCCGTTCGTTGGCTGGGAAATGCCGTTCTGGTACAGCACCATTCAGGACGAGCATCGAGCCGTTAGAGAGACGGCGGGTCTGTTTGACGTCGGACACATGGCGGTCTACGAGATAAAAGGCGAGGGAGCTACCCACTTTCTTGACTGTGTCACCTCCAACTACATTCGGTGGCTGGACGATAAGGAAGCCCAGTATAACTACTTCCTGGACCCGGAAGGACGGGTCATCGACGATGCCATGGTTTATCGGATAAACGCGGAACGGTATATCATTGTTTCCAACGCCGTCAACGAGGAGAAGGTCTGGAATTGGTTGCAGGCCGTGGAATCCGGCGATTACGTGCTGGATCACGACAGGCCCTGGGTTAAACCCAGTCAGATTCCCGAGGTAGTTAACCTTAAATCAGAGGACGCGGGAGGGAGAGCCTTGAGGGACTTGGCGCTTCAGGGACCAAATTCGAGGAAGATTCTGCAGGAGTTGACCTCGCCAGAAGAAACCCGCCAGCTGGAAACTATGTTGAGAAACGAACTGGATTTCTACGATCTTAACGGGGCGAGGACGATGGTTGCCAGGACGGGTTACACGGGAGAAGAGGTAGGGTACGAGTTGCTAGTTCCCCCCGACGATGCTCCAAAACTCTGGGACGATCTTCTGGACCAAGGGGAGAAATACGGGATAAAGCCGGCAGGGCTTGGTGCCCGTGACTCGACTAGAATAGAGGCCGGTCTCCCGCTTTACGGGCACGAGTTGAGTGGAGAAGACGAAATTCTTCCCACCGAAGCCGTCTTTGGTTACTACGTAAAGTTCCACAAGCCGTTCTTTATCGGCCGCGATAGGTACAAGGAGAAGGCAAAATCGTTCGACCACGTCGATAAACAGATAATTCGGTTCCAAGTCACCGAAGAAGGTTCTCGAATGATTCGTGAGGAAAGCCCGGTCTTCGATGACCGCGGAAAGTACCTTGGGTACGTGACCAGCTGTGCCAAAACCGGTGAAGGTCAGGTGGGCATGGCATACGTGAAGAAGGGGAAGAAGACCGAAGAAGAGAGGAAGATAATGATAGTTCCCAGTTACGCCGGGAAGGACGAAGTAAATATCGATATCGGTCCAAAAGCCAGAGTACCGATTTCCTACGAGGCGGAGATCC
>JAIPHJ010000070.1 GCA_021735245.1 Candidatus Bipolaricaulota bacterium | reverse complement strand
CGAAGAACGAGTCGGATCCGAGCTCCGGGTTTATTTTCCCTTCCTACGTGGAGGATATAATGGGACCCGTATTCTTCGATTACGGCTACGGACCTTATCGCTGGGTCTGTCTTTCCGGAAAGAAAGAAGACTTACGCAGGACGGATCAAGCTGCACAGGAAATAATCGATCCCGACAGACGATCTCAGGACTACGATAACTACGTCTGGATAAGGGACGCCGAGGAGAACGATTTGGTCGTCGGATCCCAGGCCCGAATACTCTACAGTGATGGACCGGGACGAGTTGAAATGGCTCTGGAGTTCAACCGTCTGGTTCGTGAAGGAGAGATCGGACCGGTAATGATTGGACGGGACCACCACGATCCCGGCGGGACGGATTCCCCCTATAGAGAAACCTCCAATATCAAGGATGGAAGCAACATTATGGCCGAGATGTCCGTCCACGACTTTGCTGGTAACGTCGCCCGTGGCATGACCATGGCCGTCGAGAGCAATGGCGGCGGGGTGGGGATAGGTAAATGTTTCAACGGCGGTTTCGGCCTCGTGCTCGATGGTAGTAAGAGGGTAGATAAGATCATAAAGTCGGCAATTGACTGGGACGTCCATGGTGGAGTTGCCCGCCGAGCCTGGGCGAGAAATGATCACGCCGTAGAGACGATGATTGGATGGAACAAGGAAAAAGGTGCAATAGGGCATGCTACCTTGCCCTATTACGTGGACGATGACCTCGTAAATGGGATAATTGAGGATAACACTGAGAATTGAACCCCCTGCAAATTCTATGCTCAGCTGTAAGTGGTTTTTCCTGGTGAGGAAAAATTGAAAAGGACGATACCCCCAACTATACTACCTGGGTGAGTTTATGAAAAAACCATCTTTTATTCATCAAGGAGAAGAGTGTCTGGACCGGGTGTCAAAGGGCAATACCGACATTCGACTTCTTGCCCGCCATAACTCTTTGGAAGTAATGAAACAAAAGATCGCCGAGGGTTCAACTTTCTACCTGGATTCAGCCGAAGACTGGCAGGGGTTTGAATTTATCTATTTACTGGATGGCAAGCTTGAGTATGCCGACGCCGACCCGCCAATAATCCTCGAAGCCGGTGACTATATATCCAGAGAGAACGTGTCGGAGGAATCCTGGTTTGAGACCAAAACGGACGTCACCGTTCTATATACCTCCAACCAACCCGCTTTTTATTTGCTAAGAGAAGAGATAGAAGACTACCTTCGGTTGTCTGAGGAAATAGAATCTACAGAACAAATGGAGGGCCATTCCGAAAGACTGGTTAGAATGAGTCACGAGGTGGGGGAAAGGCTGGGCCTTTCGATCGATAGGATGGCCGATCTAAGATATGCTTCCTTTTTTCACGACTTGGGCAAGGCCAGGGTTCCCGACAGAATCCTCGAAAAGGAAGGAAAGTTAACTCCTGACGAGTGGGAGATAATGGAAAAGCATACAAAATGGGGAAGGGAGATGCTGGCGGAAGCTGAACACCTGAGGAGGGTTGGGGAAATTGTGGAGCAATCTCACGAACGGGTGGACGGAAGAGGTTACCCTAACGAACTGGAAAAGGAAGAGATATCTCTGGAGGCCAGAATCATCGCCGTGGTCGATGCCTGGGACGCAATGAGGACAGATCGACCATACCGGGATGCTCTGTCAAAAGAGGAAGCAATTAGGGAACTAAAGGAGAACAAGGATAGTCAATTTGACTCTCGGGTAGTTGAAATCTTTTTAGACGTATTAGAAGAGAGGAGCTCGAATCTCTCTTCAGGGGAGAGGGAAAGTTACGGGAGGCTGTCCTCCCAATTTAGCCGAAGAAAAAAGTTGATTGGGCTTAGCAGGGAAGTCCTTTCGCAGAAAAATTCAGAAAAAATAAGGCGGGGACTTTTAAAGTAGTCCAGGGGACCGCTGGCTTGTAGCGAAATTAAGTTTGGCTTCCAGGTTTTCTAATGGGAGCAAAAGATTATTGAATATAAATTGATATATTTGTTACTGAGAGTTAAAGTTCCCCCCCACTAAATAATGGGGGGGAACTTATTACGAAAGCTGGTCTACTTGATTTCTATCTCTACCGTTTCCTGCTCTTCTTTTCTGGACAATGGTGCCATAATGTGAAGCACACCGTTATTGAATTTGGCGTCTAATTCGTTCGCGCTTTCGATTTTCTCGGGCAAGGGAAAACTTCTCTGTACTTTGCTATGAGCCCTATTCCTGGAAAGGTAATTCCGGTCTTTGTTGATCTTTTCTTCGTCTTTTTCTCCCGTAATTAGGAGTTTGTTGTCTCTGGTTTTTACCTGGATATCTTCTTTGCTAAATCCTGGTAATTCCAGTTCATAATTTAACTTCCCGTCTTTCTCATAGATGTCCGCATTCCGAAGTTGACTTTTCCTGGTTCTGGTGGAACTGCTTCCCAGGTCATTGAGTAGGTTACCGATTAAACTCTTGGCTGAGAACGGAGTTGGTCTCAGATTATTTACGTATACTGTCTTTTTTCTCATGCTTTCATCTCCTTTTTAATCATTGATTTCGCAAAATTAGCAGAGTATGCTGGACTCTGCTAATCCAATGTTATTCGACGGATTTTGTTTTTCAAGGCCCACTTACTTCAGGAAAACAAACCAGACCTGCCCCCTTTTCCTGCTTATAAATTTTATTATCCTTTTAAGTTGGAAAGGGGTTCACAAAAACTTGCCGAGGAAGCCCCACAGCTTGCTGTGGGAAGGAATCGGCTGGTTTACCTCCAGCACTCAAATGAGGAAAGCTGCTTGGCCCAGGAAATCGTTAATTGTACCTATTCGCTGGACAATTTTGGAACCAACTTAAAGTCCTTGAGCCAAGTTGCACATCTCATTTGAGTGCTGGGTCTTCTTTTGTAAAAGAACAAAGTCCGTAGTTAAACTTGTTTTTTTAGGTGACCCGTACCTTGGTGCGGGGTAATTGACTCAAGGTTGTTGTGGCTGGGGGTTTTTAAGGTAAATGACTTTCTCCAGGAGTATAAAGGGTTGGCAAATCTCTTCTCTCTTTAATTAAAGACAAATCTGCCCGACTATTAACTGTCATGAAGAAAAGAAAAGTGAAGTTACTTCTTCCGAAAAATGTCGACAAGAATAAATTTTCCGATGGCGTAAAAACTTTCACCTGCGCGTTTGATCACCGGGCAAGCGAGGACGTTTACTCCACGGTGGAAAAATTCCGAAAGGAGGTTTTCCCAGAAATAGGTGACGAGGACCTCCGGGTTGAATTCGTTCGGAATAAGACGTCCCTGGCAGAAATTGTAAACCTTCACAACGCCGAAGAAATTAAGAGAAGATCAAGCATAGAAGAGATGCTGGAAAAGATTAACTCCGGGAAGCACGTTAAAATGCCTGATGGTTTGCCAAATGTCAAGGTCGTTAAAACAAAACTGGGCGAACTGGTATGTTTCGACGGTCATCATTCCATGTTAGCGTATATGTTTTCCGGAAAGAGATATTTACACCAGCTTCCCTCCCTCGTAATTTCTGATCCCGCCGAGAAAGGACTGGAAGACGAAGAAATTTACCCTTTCTTTGGTGACCACGCAAAAAAGCTCCGCGGCACGGATTGGCGGAATTATACCATAAGCTGGACCAACCCGCCGGAGCGTCAATTAGAAGAGAGAAAACAGGAAGACATGGGCGAGTTATTTTCTGCTTTAGGAAGGGGATAAAAATGGAAAAAGAAGAAAAACGTTACGATCGTCAAACAATTCTGACTCAGTGGGATGAAGGGACTCAGGATCACCTAGGCGACTCCAGGGTCATAATCGTCGGATGTGGCGCTCTGGGCACAAATACTCAGGTACCTGTTGAATGATTTCACCGTTAAGATTCTTCGGGGTAATAAGGTATATTCTTTCCCGTTCCCGCTCAGACTTCCAGAAAGTTATCTCCCACTACTTTCGACCAGACCAACTCTCGCCAGCCTCTGGCCAGAAAAATTTCCATCGGGGATTCCATCATGTCATATATCGTAGCAATCCTGTCGTAGCGGGATTGAGTGGGTCGAGATAAGTCATTTTTGTCGGCCATCGTCCACTTCTAATACTTGCTTATTCTCCCTGAACCGTAATATGCCCCATCAGCTGTATCCGCAAATAGTATAAACTCACATAAATGAATTGGAACTGAACCTGCAATTTTAAGATTCGGTACTGGGTCCAGCATTAAGCCGTCGCTCTCGAGAATGTATGTGACAGCTTGTTCTGCCGAAGCTAATTCTCAGGCAGGAGCCGCTCCCGGTTCGGCCGCCTCTTTTCTACCGCTCAGTTCTTCCCCTACCCTACCGAGAAGTCTTGCATTTATCGCTACTATAACGGTGGAAAGGGACATTAGAGCCGCGCCCATCGCTGGTGAGAGCAGTATTCCAAATCCATAGAGCACCCCGGCTGCGAGTGGGATGGCGAAGGCGTTGTATCCGGTGGCCCACCAGAGGTTCTGGACCATCTTGCTGTAGGTAGCTCTGGAGAGCTGTACTATTGCTGTAAAGTCACGGGGATCGGACCGAACCAGGACGACGTCGGCTGCCTCTATGGCCACGTCCGTGCCTGCACCGATAGCAATTCCGGCGTCGGCTTCGACCAAGGCCGGAGCGTCGTTTACCCCGTCTCCTACCATGGCGACAGTGAGGCCTCTTGACTTTACCTCTTTTACTCTGTCCGCCTTTTCGTCCGGCAGGACTTCGGCGAAGTAGTCGTCAAGTCCAAGTTCGTTGGCCACCCATTTGGCTACGTCTTCCGCGTCTCCGGTGAGCATCATCACCTGAACCCCCATCTCTTTTAAGGTCTCTATTGCCTCGTAGGATTCTTCTCGGATGATATCGGCAAGGGCTATCGCCCCCTGGACGCTATCGTCTTCAATTAAGTAGACCACGGTCTTTCCTTCTTCTGCTAATTTATCGATTTCCTCGTTTTGGATTGTCAGATCGTTATCGTGAAGGTATCCTGGACTTACCGCCTTTAGGGTCTTATTTTCGACATCTGCTTTTGCCCCTCGACCGGGTATCGCCTCGAAGTTCTTCGGACTCGGGTAATCTAGTTCCTCTTCTTCGGCTTTGTTGACTATACCTCTGGCGATAGGGTGTTCCGATCTGCTTTCCAGGCTGGCGGCGCTGCGCAGGAGATCCTCACGGGAGTAATCTCCGAGGGAGACGACGTCGGTTACGCCGAACTCACCTTTTGTCAGAGTCCCGGTCTTGTCGAATATTACCGCGTCAACGTTACGGGTACGTTCGAACGCCGTCCTGTCCCTGACTAACAACCCGTTCTTGGCGGAAAGAGCAGTCGATACTGCAACCACGAGAGGGATGGCGAGACCGAGTGCGTGAGGGCAGGTTATCACCATTACGGTAACCATCCTTTCCAAAGAGAAGGAAAAGACCTGACCGAGGAAGAGCCAGGTTAGCAGCGTTGCCGTGCCGACACT
>JAIPHJ010000069.1 GCA_021735245.1 Candidatus Bipolaricaulota bacterium | reverse complement strand
AGGTAGACACCAGTTCGAATTTATCCTTATCGGAAAAGAAAGAAAAGGTATCCAGTTCACTGGAAAAGGCAAAGAATCTCCGGAAACAGGGGGATTATAAAGAGGGAATTGACTTGCTACTGGACGCATTGAAGCTTGGGGTAAATGAAGACGAAATCTATTACCGGCTGGGCAATATTTACTTCGATTCAGGGGATATGGATAGAGCGGAGTATTCATACGAGCAAGCAGTTGAAAAGAACGAAAAACACGTAAATGCCCAGCATAATCTGGCGGTAGTATACAAGAAGCTGGGTAAGGTAGGTAAATCCGTAAAACAACGAAAAAAGGCCAACAAAATTAAGATGAAGAACCCCAAAGATCCGGATTTATCTGACGAAGCTCGGACTTATGCAAAATGGTTCGCCTTTAAGTTGTTCTTAGCTATCACGCTGGGAATTGCGGGGCTTGGCCTTCTGATCTATCTCGTTTCACGATTTTTCTTTTGACAACACAGTTTGTTCTCCGTCCAAATTACCGATTTAGCCTAATTCTCTATACACAAGGTAATTCCGATAGACTGCTTTAACGTAATTCCTGGTGCTACCAAGCGGGATCTGTTCGATAAATAAGTCGATGTCGTCAAACCCAAATTCATTCTCCCACTTCCTCAGATTGCCCGGTCCACCATGATATGCCGCAAGTCCGAGACGAGGATCACTCCATCTGGAAATTTGTTTGGCTATGTAATAGCTTCCCATCGGAATATTTATCTCTGGGCTGAATAAGTCCTCAACCCGAAAATCCTCAATACTCAGGTCCTCTGCAATTGATCTCGCAGTAGAAGGAATTACCTGCATTAGCCCTCCGGCTTTTGCGGTGGAATACGCTTCCCGGTCAAACGCGCTCTCCTGGCGAATAATTGCATAAATCAACTCTGCCGGCAGGCCAAACTTTCCGGCCGTTTTCCGGACTTCTTCTGAATAATACCGGGGAAAGGCAGCTTCAATTACGGTTATAGAGGGTCTTTGATTGTGGTCATAATACCAGCCGAGAAGTTCAGTTGCTGCTTTTAGGGATTCTCTATATTGCCCGGCCAGCCTTTTCCACTGGAATTTCAAGAAGAGATAATCGTCGTAAGAAAGATCTTCTTTAACCTTCTCCAGCCTGGTTAAAGCAGGAAGGTAAAGACCGTGTCTTCTTAACTGGATCGCGTATTTGAGGATCCTTCGGTTCGGAGTTGTAAGATCGCCGTTTATAACTTGTTTTTCCTTTTGGTCTAATTCCAGCTCTTTTTCGGCCCAGGTATCGCTGGCAGAAAAGTTACCTTGGGGCCAGCCCTTAGCTCCGGCCAGTAGAGAGTAATAGTCAATCGGGTCATCCTTTTGGAAAGCAACGACTTCTAGATAACTTCCCTGGTCGTCGCCAGATTGAACACGCCTAACCTTATGACGCCAGAAGTATATTCGTGGAGGGATTTCATCGTAATAAGACTCCAGTACCCGCAGGTAAGTGAGCGCTGCTCTAAATTTGCGATCCGTAAAACTTCTGTAAAATAGTTGCCAGGTTGCATCTCTGACGGCTGCTCGCGAAAGGTAGCTTCTGTACCTCTCCAGTTTTTCATCCATTTGGACAAGATTTACATCTTCAATCTCTTCACGAAATGCCCTGGCAGCAGCTACTTTCCCGAAGTAAGTAGCGGGAAAGCTCCTATTTACCCCTACCAGAGCCTCAACTAAATCGAAATCTTTTTCTACGGCATCTTTAAAAAGCGCTCGGTAGTATCTTGCCCTGGCTTCATACGAACTCGTTAAATCTAGATGGAGTAACCTATTGAAGGTCCACGAAGCCTCCTCCGGGAAGTCAAGCTTAAATCCGTCCAACCAGGCAAGCCGAAAGTAAGCTTTCGGTTTGAGGGAGCCATTCCACTTTCCCATATTCCGCAATAGCAGGCTCCTCGCTCTCCTGTACTCTCGATAGTCTACCAGGGTTTCAATATAACGATATAGGTATTCTAATTCCTGTTGATTTTCAAAACCTAACTCGGGAATTATTTCGTCTTCCATAATATCGAAAAGACGATCCCGATTTTTTCCTATAAACCTAAGCTCTGTAGCCTCCATCAACTCTACTGCTTTCTCCAGAGCGACACCGAACCTCTCTCGCCGTAGAGCGATAGAAAGTTCCAGATCAAGTATTTTCCTCTTTTCAATCGACGTCTCCCCGAACTGATATGATAGCTGCGCACTCTTTGAGGCACTGTCGTAACGTTCCAGTGAGAAGAGGATTCTGGTTCTTAGAAAATACTTTTCGAACTCCGTAGGCTTTCTGTCACCCCCGGTCTCGATCCCCTCGAGAACCTCCAGTGCCCCGGAATAATCCTCCAGACCCACAAGGGCCTTTGCATGAAGGTAACGAACATAGGATGATAGAGGCTTGTCTTCGGGATAATCAGATAGTACCTTCAGCGCCGAACCAAAATTCTCCTCCTTCAGTGCCTCTACAGCACCAACCAGTTCACCCGAGACATCAGTGTATTCGGCAGAATAGGTTACAGTGCTCGAAGGGAGATATGGATACGGGAGAAAAAAGAAAGAGGAAGACAGTAACAAAATGAGTAGTAATTCTCTGTAATCGCCGTATTTCATCATTGAGTCTGGTCTTAGTTTACGCAAATTCACCCACCGCCCCCGGGGATTGGTATCACGTTTATTGTATCCGGATAATATCTTATCTTTAATGGCACTTTCAATCAACTTTCCTCGACCGGGATGCCCTTCCTTTTGTATAAAGCAACCAACTGGCGGGGATAACTAAAGTCGAGTTTTAGCTCACAACCTGAATAATATGTCCTCTTTTTTAAATAAACCTATCGCAAGGTAGATCAACAGCAGCGTCAGAGGAACCATGGTAAGGAATGTCGCACCAATGTGATAACCGTTCACCGTGCCGGAAATCAATTCTTTGAACGTCTCAAGTGAGTTTAGCAGTGGAATAAAGTACGAGTACTTACCCAGATTAATCCCGCCGGTCATTGAGAGTATTCCGGTGAGTACTACAAGCATGAGAACTGGAGTCTGATAAACGTTTGCCTCCTTTTGCGTGCGGGAGAACGAACCTATGCAAATTACCAAGGAAGATAGCAGCGCAACAAGGGGTAAAACGGTGAACAGTATTGCGATAAATATACCGGGAGTTAGCCCCTGCAGAGGAAGATCTATTCCAAACAGTCCCAGCCCGTAAATTAGCCCCACCACGCTGAACAGGGCCGCGATGGCTGCAACCGAGAATACCGTTAGAAATTTTCCCAGCACGATCTCCTCACGAGAGAGGCGGGAGACCAGAAGGGTAGAGATGGTTTTCTTCTCCTTTTCTCCAGCAGTTATCTCAGCGCCCAGGCCCATGGCCGCAGTGATTACAGATAGTATGACGAAGTAGGGCAACATCATCTGTAACATCTGTTCACCAATCGCGGATTGAGCATTGCCCGTGCTTTCAGCAACTATCTTCAGCGGGGGCTTAATATCTTCGTAACTGATACCCATTCCTCCCAGCTTTTGCTTCATCACCAGTTTGAGGTATTCTTCCAGCACCCTCTGCGACCGACTCAGGGCAATTTCGGAATTTTGATCGTACTTACGGTAGGAGATATCAACCCTCAACTCGGAAGACTCGTCTTTTGAAACCCTCACCAATAAATCTCCGTGCTTTTCCTCGTACGCCTCCCTGGCTTTACCTTCGTCCTCGTAAAAAGTGGTTACCACGTTATCTTCTTTCTTAAATAACTCTGCTAGAACGGGAGAGACTTCCTTATTCTGAAATACCACGCGTGAGATCGTTTCTTGCCCGCTTGGTACGTTCCGGGCGGTAAAGTGAAAAATCAAACCGAGCATGGTTGGATAGAAAATCAGCGGGAATACAAGTACGAGGATCGCAGTCCTTCTATCTCTTGCAGCTGCAAGAATCTCTTTCTTAAACAGAAGCCATATATTTCTCAATTGTTCCCATCCTCGGCAACTTTGAAAAACAGCGATTCCAGGCTTTCTTCATCGTGCCTCTTCAGCAACTGTTCCATTCCTCCAAAAGCCTTGACTTCTCCGTCAAAAAGTATGGCAACCTTGTCACATAGTTTTTCGGCAACGTGCATTATATGAGTAGAGAGTATAATCGTCTTGTTTTCCCGGGTAAAGTCCTGTATGTAGTCGGTTACAGTCTTGGAAGTCATGAGATCGAGCCCCTGAGTGGGTTCATCAAAGATAAGAATCGAGGGATCATGAATTATGCTTCTTGCCAGTGACAGCTTCTGTTTCATACCGGTCGATAGGTTATTTACCTTCCTCCCCTGAAACTCTTCCATATCTAAAATACGAAATACTTCTTCAATTCTGGATTTAATTAGCCCTTCCTCGAGACCGTTAATTCGGGCAAAAAAAGTCAGAGTTTCCCTGGGTGTCAACCTACCATATAGTCCCATTTCAGTCGCCAGATATCCAATCGACTGTCGAACCTTAAGCGGGTTTTCTCTCACGTCCTGACCCTCGACGACAGCGGTTCCGGACGTGGGCTGGAGTATGGTAGAAATCATCCTCAATGCGGTCGTCTTGCCCGCCCCGTTAGGTCCAAGTATCCCGAGCACCTCGCCGGAAGTCGCCTCCAGGTTCATCTTTTCTACCGCTGTTATGGTTTCTTTTCTGTTAAGCTTAAACTTCTTCGTCAAATCGACCGTTCGAACTTTTATGCTTTTTGAATTCACCGTAATAGATCCCTTCCCAGGTAGTCTGCCAGATTATCGGGTAACTTTACATTACCGTCGGCGGTCTGGTTGACTTCAAGCAACGAGACCATCAGCCTGGAAGTAGCAAGGCCCGAACCGTTTAAAGTGTGGAGGTACTCTGGTTTTTGTTTTGAACCATTATTTGCCTCAGAGTTTGGTCTATAGCGAATATTTCCTCTTCTCGCCTGAAAATCCTCGCAGTTGCTTATGGAAGAAACCTCGTAATACCTTTCCTGGGCAGGTACCCAGACCTCGAGGTCTACTGTCTTACTGGATTGCTGGGCCATATCACACGTCGGCAGTAATACTTTTCTGTAGTGGAGTCCCAACTCTCGCAGAATTGATTCGGCGTCCTCAATAATTTCCTCAAAGTGAGGAGAGTAAGAATTCTCGGGGCGGACGAACCTGAATAGCTCGACCTTGTTAAACTGGTGAGTTCGGATCAAACCCCTCTCTTCCTCTCCATAGCTCCCCGCTTCCCTTCGAAAACAGGTCGTAAAAGCGACGAATTTTTCGGGCAATTCTTCTTCGTCCAAAATTTCGTCCCCGTAGTAGTTTACAATTATACTTTCCGCTGTGGGGTTAAGGTAGAGTGTTTCATCGTCCTTGCCTCGATCGTCAATTCTATATAAATCCTCCTCGAACTTGGGAAGCTGGCCCGAGGTGTAGTAACTCGAGTCCCTGGCAAGATAAGGCGGAAGGATAGGGGTATAGT
>JAIPHJ010000068.1 GCA_021735245.1 Candidatus Bipolaricaulota bacterium | reverse complement strand
GGTTTACCAGGCTGTCCTGGATTTCAACCGGGGATTCGCTTCGTTTATTCTCGTTGCTGCTCTGTTTGGAAGCACGTTATCGGTAATTTATATTTCAAAGTTCCTTTTTTCGGCGTTTTTCGGGGAAGAGCAATTAGAAATAAAGCGACTACCGGGCTGGGGAATGAAAACGGCAGTAGGAGTACCAGCCATTCTGTGCGTGGCGCTGGGTGTATACCCCAAATTACTGCTTGATTCGGTTAAACCGATAATCGGTGGGGTTCCCGTCTTTGAAGGTACCTGGGTTGCCTATATGGCAGCGGCATTCTTGCTCGGGGCCATCGTTATAGGAGCAGTTGCATACTTCGTTTTTGGGTTGAAGAAAACTTCAGCGCGGAAGCCAGCTTTCTTCGGAGGAGAAAACGCGGAAACAATCGACGAAGAGCTGTATTTCCCTTACGTGGACGAAGTTAACTTCAGGATAAACCCGACCGAAATCTACAATAGCCTGAGGGATTCTAGGCTTATAAATTGGTTATACGTCGCTGAAGAAAGGAGCTTTATTGATCCTTACGTAGCAACAAGCTGGATTGGAAAAGCGGTTACCAGATCATTCCAATGGGCGCACAATGGGATACTTTCTCGCTATTTGGTCTGGGTCTTCACCGGTCTGATAGCAGTGCTCTGGCTTTTGACTACACAATAACGGGGTTGGTCAGGATGGTTCTTATCCAGGTATTTTTGGTCTTTGCGATAATTGCCGCTCTAGTGGCGGTAGAGGCTCCGTCTGCACTTTCTTCCATAATTTCTCTGGGAGCGGTAGGTTTTGGTTTGAGCATCGCCTTTCTCTGGCTTGGAGCTCCCGATATTGCAATTACCCAGGTGGTAGTGGAAATAGTCACGCTCGTCATTCTCATAAGGGCTACAATCGCGAGAGGCGTAACAGAAATCAGGGGAAACGAAAGCAAGACATTACTTATCGGAAGTCTAATTTTGTTCGGACTGGGGTCGGCCTTTTTTGCCAATTACCTTAGCGATTTCCCCGAGTTCGGAAAGTCCGCTATGGAGACCTTTTCCAACCCGGCAAGTCAGTTCTATCTTAAGTTTGGACTGGACAAAGCTGGCGGTCCTAACATCGTCAACGATATTCTTTTGGACTTTCGGGCTTTCGATACTCTGGGAGAAGCGACGGTTCTCTTTGCCGCGATCCTAGGTGCGATCACTCTTCTCAACCGAAAAGTATTTGTAGATAGCGGGGAGGAGAAACAATGACTGGAATGAGTTCAATCGTAAAGACGGTTACCCGGTGGGTATCGCCATTCATCTTCGCCTTTGGTATATACATAGCGCTGACGGGACATCTAACTCCCGGCGGAGGATTTCCGGGAGGCGTGATCATCGCCGGTTGCTTCATTCTGTTAACACTGGCTTATGGAAAGGAAACCACTTTCGGGCTATTTAACCTGGAATCGTCTGCAGTTACGGATAGTTTAGCCGCCCTTGCTTTTTTATGTATGGGATTTCTCGGTTACGTCTTTGGAGGTGGATTCTTCAATAACTTTATCCAGAGTGGATTTCCCGGAACCTCCTTCCGGCTATTGAGCGGAGGAAATATGCCGATAATAAACCTCGCGATCGGTCTTAAGGTCGGGGCGTCATTATTCGCCGTCTTTGCCTATCTCGCCCTGTTTCGAGCCATCGAGGAGGATTAAACATGCTTACGTATCTGCTTGCATTTATTCTCTTTGCAGTCGGGTTATATAGCGTAATTAACAAACGGAACCTGATAAAAATTATCATGGGTGTCATTATCATGGAACACGCGGTCAATGCTTTCCTCATCCTCGTTGGTTATAGGATGTCTGGAGAAGCGCCGATAGTCGAAGAAGGGGTTTCCATTTCGGAATTTTTGAGTACTGCAGTTGACCCACTTCCCCAGGCATTAGTTATTACATCTATAGTCATTAGTTTGGGCGTGGTGGCATTGATGGTCGGACTTGCTATAAGACTATACCAACACTACGGAACATTTGATATAACGGAAATAAGGAAATTAAGGGGGTAATAAAGCATGCTCCCGCTGTTCGTGGCAATACCGTTAGGGGTAGGATTCCTGTTGCCCCTTATTGAAGAATTCAGGGATCGAACCAGATTATTTAGCCTATTTGTCCTGCTGGAGACAGGGGGGCTTCTGGCTCTTTCTCTGATTAAATTTGGAGATAAGGGTATCTATCGGATGGGGGGATGGGCTCCGCCGTTTGGAATTAATTTCGTTCAGGATGGCCTCAGTTCGCTGATCCTGGTTGTTATCAGCGGAATTGCTTTTGTTACGACTCTTTTCGCTATTACTTATATGAAAGAATACGAGAACCTGGGCAAGTTCTACGGACTCTTCTCTCTAATGCTCGCTGGAATGTACGGAGTCGCCCTGACGGGCGATATCTTTAACATGTACGTCTATCTGGAAGTGGCCGCGATAAGTTCCTATGCGTTAGTCGGATTTAACAGGGGAGCCGAGGAAATCGAAGCGTCATTCAAGTACCTGATCATGGGGGCCGTAGGTTCCGTGTTCATTTTGCTGGGAATAGCCCTATTATACGGTTCCGTTGGATCGCTCAATATTGCCGATATCTCAGTAAAGGTAAGCGAACTACCTGATGACTCGTTCATTGTTCTTAGCACGGCTCTATTTATAGTCGGCTTCGGGCTAAAGGCCGCCTTTATTCCCTTTCACTCCTGGCTACCGGACGCGCACTCGTCAGCCCCTACTCCCATATCCGCTATGTTATCCGGAGTATTGATAAAGGTACTTGGAATTTATGCCCTGGCAAGGCTTCTGTTCAATGGGTTAAACCTTCCCGGAATAGCGCCGTCAATTTTGACCTGGATAGGAGCGGGCTCGATGTTCATCGGTGGAATGTTGGCTCTCGGTCAAAAAGACCTAAAACGGTTGCTTGCCTACTCCAGCATTTCTCAGATGGGATATATAACACTGGCAGTTGGTATGGGTGGAATATTGATAGGTCAGGGAAAACCGGGGATAGCAACACTAGCCCTGATGGGAGGTATCTTCCATCTCGTAAACCACGCAACTTATAAATCACTCTTATTCCTATTCAGCGGGAGTGTCGAGAAAATCTTTGGCTCCAGAGATCTGTCTGAAATCGGTGGACTAAACAGTGTAAGCCCGGTTTCCGGCGCGGTTGGTACCATCGGGACTCTTTCCATTTCGGGCGTTCCCCCGTTTAACGGATTCTGGAGCAAGTTGGTTATAGTTATTGCAGCAATCTGGGGTAAACTCTATCCCCTGGCGGGAATTATCCTCTTCACCAGTGCAATTACTCTAGCTTACTATTTAAAAGTTCAGCGTCAACTCTTTATGGGAAAGTCAACGGGAAACGTTTCCGAGTCAGTTAAAACTTCTGCCGGTCTTTACATTCCCCTGTTAATACTGGCAATCTGTTGCATTGGTCTTGGTTTACTCTATTTGCCGGAAATCAGGGGAATAGTGCTAAAACCTGCAGCTCTGGCTCTTCAGGAAGGGTCTGAATACACTAAATTAGTTCTCGGCCTATAACAAGGTGATATCAGTGGAAGAACGAACAAGCAACTCAAAGATCTCGAGGAGCGCTTTCGTATTTGGCGTTACACTAGCGGTTTGGCTTCTGTTCACCTGGCCGTTTGCTCCAATTGAGTGGCCGATGATAATAGCCGGTGCCCTGGTAGCCATGATTTCCGGGGTACTGTTGGGAAAGATGACAACAAGGCATCCCGGAAGGGGTTTGAACCCCGTTAGATACTTCTGGGGAGTTTGCTACATATTCGTACTTGCCTGGTGGGTCACAATGGCCAATCTGGACGTGGCTTTCCGTGTACTGCATCCGGACGTACCTATCAATCCGGGAATAGTAAAAGTCGAGACTGACCTGGAAAGTGAGTCAGCCAAAACTGCTCTGGCTAATTCAATTACCCTTACGCCGGGGACTATGACGGTTGATCTGTCGGACGACGGATATCTGTACGTCCACTGGATAAACGTAAGCTCAACCGATGTCGAGGAAGCTACTCATCAGGTCGTGGGGAGGTTTGAACCGATATTGAGGAGGATTTTCGAATGATATACTTTGCCTTAAGCCTTTTAACCCTATCAGGGTTTCTTTGCCTCTATCGAATAGGTTCAGGGCCCACACCCGCGGACAGGATGGTCGGTATTGACATTCTGGGTATTCTCGTAGTCGGTTTTTGTGCCCTTTTTGCGGTCTTTACCGGAAGGGGTTTCTACCTAAATATCGCTTTGGCCTGGGGACTTCTCAGTTTCATCGGAACGACGGCACTGGCCAAACATCTGGAGGGTAAGAAATTCGATGAGTGAATTAGCAGGGAAAGCGATCATAATTGTCGGTACCCTGTTTAACTTATTTGGGTGTATCGGGTTGATCCGGTTGCCCGATGTATACAACAGGCTCCAGGGGGCAACAAAATGCGTGACTCTCGGTACCTGTTCGATATTGCTCGGAGTGTTAATCAGCTCGGGAGTCGGTCCCACTGGAATGAAAGCGCTTGCAGCAATTATATTTATTGCCATCACTGCTCCGACGGCGGCTCATGCCCTATCACGCGGAGCCTACCGGGCCGGCGTTCCCCTATGGGAAGGTAGCGTTGTAGATAAGTACGAGGAGGAAGGGTCATGAAAAAACCTAAAATCAGGGAATTGAACGAAGCAATTAAGGCGATATTTTCCCGGAGATATACGTCCAGGTACCCGGCAGAGGAAGCAGATGTAGCCCCAACTTTCAGGGGCGCTCCTGAGTATTCGGACGAAGGATGTGTCGGTTGCACAGGTTGTTATCACGTCTGTCCGGCAGGAGCCATTAAACTGGAAGACACCGTGGACGGAACCAGCGGGACCAGACACCTGCAGGTCGACCTGGAAGAATGCATCTACTGTGGGCAGTGTGAAAAATACTGTACTACCGGGGAAGGAATAGAATTGTCTCAGGAGTATTCGCTTTCCTTCACCGGTGAAGAGGGGCCAATTTCCACCACTGAAAAAGATCTCGTGATTTGTGATGCCTGTGGAGAGGTTATAGGAACAAAAGAGCATATTCTCTGGCTATACAGCAAACTGGGAGGTCTGGCTTACTCAAACCCAAGTGTATTTCTTACCTACCTGGAAAACCTGGATCTTGCCCGGCGAGATCGTCTAAACGAAAGACCCAGTCATAGAAGCGATAGAGTTAGGGTCCTCTGTCCTGAATGCCGGCGCGAACTAACAATAATAGAAGAAGGAGAGAAATAACGTACCTTAATCAGACTTGTAGATAATCTCACCATATTTTCCAACTTGCATCATGTCATCCGACCCCCTGTAGTTGCGTTGCAAAAATTCGAGAATGTTTCTCACTAACTCAATCCTCTCACCACCGCCGTACTTAATCGTCTGATGCTCCGGGCTTTGGGAGCCGGAAAATTTCCGACTCGCGTGCTCAAACTGTTCTCTTCATGGTAGTAGGTCT
>JAIPHJ010000025.1 GCA_021735245.1 Candidatus Bipolaricaulota bacterium | reverse complement strand
TCGGTTACTTCTATATCGAAGATGGCCATCGTTTTTTCACCCGATTGGTGAAGGTTTTGAGGAAGTTGAATCCCTCATGAACCTATTGTACTCTATGTTTGGTAGTTGTTACAGTAAATTGACGTCACGGATTGAGGTTATATTTAATAAGAAAATTAATGGAGGTCCTGGATGAACGACGAAGATTTAGCCAACATCGCAAGGTTCATATTCGAACTGGGACAGTTAAAACGAACCCCTCGCTCGGGATGGCTCAAACTCGGGGTGGATAACCCCGAATCAGTAGCCGAACACTCGTTCCGGACGGCAGCCATCGGTTTCCTGCTCGGAAAGCTTGAAGGTGAGAATTCCTACGAAGTAGCCGGTTATTGTCTGTTCCACGACATGGCAGAAACCAGAACTCTGGACCTCGATTGGCTCGCCCAGGACTACCTGAAAAAAAGGGACTACATCTCCTCTGACGTCGTAAATGACCAGTTAAGCGGGCTCCCGAAGGGATTGAAGGGGAGCCTCAAGGAGCTACTTGACGGTTCCACTAAATCGGAAGGCGTTAAACAAGTCGCCAGGGACGCGGATCTACTGGAGCTTATTTTTCAGGCATTCGAAATCGCCCATCAGGGAAACCCGCTGGCGGAGAAGTGGGCTACGAATACTCTGCCTTCCCTGAAAACGGACTCAGGAAGGCAAATCGGAGAATTTCTGAAAGAGAAACAACGGGAAGGAAGACTCAACCACCTGGTTACCTGGTGGGAAGAGGCGGGGCCTAACCAAGGTCAAGATAACCAGTCAGGTTCTCGATAAAACTCTCTATATCCTCTTTTTCCTCCTCCGTTAATTCGTCATTATTTCCCAGTTTTCGCAACTCCTTCATATCCTCGACGAGCCCCGAAGGTATATCCGAGGGAAGTTCCAGTTTTGGTTCGTCTGTCGATAAAAGAAATTCTGCCACCTGGTTTACGCCCTCGCCGTTGATTGAGTCAATCCCTCCATCCATCTTTAGTTTAATATTGGAAGTCAACAATCCCGCGTAAAAACGCCATTGTTCCTCGGGTGTAAAGCTAGCCTGGGCCCAATCCAGGAGCGGGAAACCTATTAAATAATTGATCGGTCTATCAAAATTGAGATATTCTGGTTCCACGGCCTTATTTCTCACCCTTAATTCGTCAATATCTCCCACCAGACCGCCCCCGAAGTCAATCACCTTTGAAATATTAAGCGATCCTGAAGATCCGGATCTACTTACCTCGTTCCCGTTTAAGTATAACCTTATTTGATTACTATCCTTAATAAGCCCCACGTGCGTCCAGTTATTCAGCGGTATTTCCCCACCCTCCAGGATTTTTTCGTTCGAAGAATTTTTCAATACGGGCAGGTTGTCTTCCAGGCTGAGTTTCCAGTTGTCAGATGATACTACTTTCTCGACCGAGCTTTCCCTTACCCGAACCCAGAACTCTAGAGTAAAGCTTTCCGAAAGAGGCTTATCTAACTTCTCCCCAACGTCGATAGTTGCGCTGTCCTGGCCATCAGAAAACTTAAGATACGGAAACTTCAACCCTCTGGAGTTCGTTCCATCGTCACTGTTTCCATCCACCAAAATATCTTCGTTTCTTTCAGCTCCCGAGAGAGATACGGTTGAGTCCTCCAGGGCAAAATTCCAAAAACCAAACTGGTAGGGCCATAAATCCCCGGTCTTGGCCTTTTCCAGCTTTTCCCGAAGGGGAGGAATCCTACCGCTCAGCCAGCCAGGTGAATTAAGACTTTTGAGCGAATCCTCCAGAGAAACAAGCGAAGATTCGAGGCCGCTTTCCCCAGCATAAGAGGGCTGATTTTTCACCACCATTAACCTCCAGTGCAGCAATACTTCGCTGAGAGAACTTCCCAGACGGGCTTTCTCGGAGGCCTCGGATCGTAGACCGGCCGAAAAAACTAAAGAAAAAACCAACATCAGACCCAACAAACTAACCGTCAAACTTCGCAAATCTATTTTTTTCATTCGATACTCCCACTTCCAGTTTTCGTTAATAATTCTTCCTCCACGCTCTTTTCGCTAAACCTAAAATTCCACGCCAACGAAGAGTACTTGACGTCAGCCAGACGAGATCCAATTCTCCACTCCTCATCGCTAATCCGTCCATAAGCGGGACGCCAATTCAGGATATCTCCCAGTTTATAGGCAATACCCTCGACCAGATTTCCCAACCGGATCCTTCCCCTCACCAGATTTTCCAGGTTAGATACAGTGTCGGGCTTCGAGGCAACTCGAGATACTACTTCACTATATCCTCCTTTACCGGCCCTGAGAAACGAGGACATTTCTTCAATGATACTGTCATTTTTTACCAGCAGCGTTCCGTGGTGCAACAGACCACGGCGTCGGGACTGAGCGGTTCCCCCGAGCTTGATCGGGCCAGAGAACAGTCCGTTGGGTTTTACTCTAACGTCAAGCCCGTACTCGGAAAGGGCGGAAGCCACGGGCTCCGACATCTTTACCGATTCCTCTTCTACGCTAAACCTGGAACTTTCCGGTAAATATATAGAGTAATTAAGGTTGTTTGGATGATGAAGAACCGCCCCGCCCCCGGTTGGTCTTCTAATTATCGGAATCTCGGCCGACTTACAGTTCCGGACGTCGATCTCTACCTCAGTTTCCTGTGACCTTCCGATAATTGCCGAGTGAGGATTCCGCCAGAGTCTTATAGTCGGAAGCGAACGGCCCCTGGAAACCGTCTCCACGATAGCTTCTTCCAGGCCCATGTTCATCGCAGGGTTTCTGAGTTCAAGGTCCTCTATTACCCTGACCCGCTCCCGGTCGTCCGAAATATTATCCCTCTGTCCTGCCTCAGCATTCATGAATTAAGTTATTTCACCTCAACCGTAGTATACCCTAACATCGCGTCCTCCGAGACCGAGCCTCCAGGTAAGTCTCTCGCGCTTTATAAGAACTCCTGACGAACGGCCCGGTAACCACGCTCGAAAATCCCATTTCCTCGCCCGCCCGCTTGAGCGCTTCGAAGTCAGATGTATTCCAGAACTCCTCGACGGGAAGTTGTTCTTCCGTAGGCCTGAGGTACTGGCCGACGGTTACGATGTCCACTCCGACCCCCCGGAGGTCTTCCATCGCTCCCCGAACCTCTTCTTCGCTTTCTCCCAGCCCAACCATTATCGAGGATTTGGTAACGAGGTGCGAGTCAATTTGGTTGACTCTTTCCAGAACGGACAGTGATAACTCGTACCCGGCCCGACGGTCCCTTACCCCGGGACTCAACCGCTTCACCGTCTCGATGTTGTGGCCTACCACTTCGAGCCCGCTCCGGGCTACTCGTTCTAGTGATTGGAGGTCTCCCGTAAAATCAGGAATCAGCCCCTCCACCAGTGGAGGATCCGGGATCTTTTTGATCTCTTCGACGACTCTCTTGAAATGTTTCGCGCCCCCGCCAGCCAGATCGTCTCGATCCACGGAGGTCAAAACCACGTAATCGAGGTCAAACTCTTCGACTGCTCTTCTTAATCGTTCCGGTTCGGTTTCGTCCGGGCCTCCCTCGGGGTCTCCGGCCTCAACGTTACAGAACCGGCAGTTTCTTGTACACACGCTTCCCATAAGCATGAAGGTCGCCGTGCCTTGACCCCAGCATTCCCCCTGATTTGGACAGTTAGCCTCCCGGCAAACCGTGTTTAGATCGAACTCCCTAAGCTTGTTCCCCACCTTTTCCTTGCTCTCCAGTCCCGGAGCAGTTGCCTTTATCCATTCGGGCCCGGCATTCATATCTATCACCTTTGAGAGAACTCACGAGAGAATTTATCCAGCAGAATTTGCTTAACTTCATCCAATTCTACATCTCCGACGAAATCGGCGATCGATACAAGTTCAGCTCCCCCTATTCCACAGGGCCTTATCAACCCGGCCTTCTCCTTATCCAGAGAGACGTTGAGCGCCAAGCCGTGCATCGTATACCATTTTTTTACCCTCAAGCCCAGTGATCCAAGCTTCTTACTCTCTTCGCCTTCAACCCAGAGACCGATCTCGTCGCCCTCCCTGAACTCGGCTTCCAGCCCGAATTCAGCTACTACATTTTTTGCAACTAACCCCAATCTTCGAACAAATTTTCTAAGATCCTTACCGTAATTTCTCAAATCAAATATCGGATACAGTACCAGCTGACCCGGTCCGTGGTAAGTAATACCTCCACCCCTGTCTATCTCTACGAAGTCAACCCCGCGGCCAGCGAGAAGGTCCTTACTCACAAGCAAGTCCCTGTTACTGCCGGATTTGCCCAGAGTAACCACCGGTTCGTGCCTGGTAATCAGTAATGTATCCTCGCCATCTCCTTCAAGCCTACCGGTAAACAGTTCCTTCTGAAGTTCGTAATTTTCCCCGTAGCGGGTTAATCCGCAATCAATTACCTTGTAACTATTTCCTGAACGGTCCACTTTGCTCACCAAAACTCACCGAGTAAACTCCGCACCTTGCTTTGAGGTTATTGATTTTAGCTCACTGAACCCGGTTAAAACTGGTCTATTTTCTTCAGTACGTAATCAAGATCTTCCCTGGTATGGTCGGCGGATATCTGGAATCTTATGGATTCGTCTCCCTCTGGAACGACGGGATATACGATAGCAGTTGCGAGTACTTCGTTTTCCTTGAGGTAATTCACAAGCCTCCTAGTCTCCTTGGTATCCCTGATCATCAACGGTACTACGGGGTGGGGACCCTCGATTACCTCGTGACCAATATCCTTTAGCCCTTCTTCGAAGTAATTGGTCATCTCGCTCAGGTGGGCCAGCATAGACCTGCCCCGGTCGCTATCCAGTATCTCCAGTGCTTTTATTGCTGCGCTAGCCTCGGGGGCCGTAATCGGGTTTGAATAGATGTAGAAAGGGGATGTCTCCCTAAGGTAACGGGTAACTGGTTTTTTCGTAACGACGTAGCCTCCGTTGACCCCAAGTGCCTTGCCCATCGTGGAAACAATTAGGTCAATTCCGGCTTCACCCGTTACCTCGGTAGTCCCTCTACCCGTTTCCCCGTAAGCTCCAACGCCGTGAGAATCGTCCATTACTGTAAATACGCCGTCGTCAAATTCCGAATCGTACTTTCTGGCCAGGCCGGCGAGTTTCGGAAGGTCGGGGTAATCCCCTCTCATGCTAAAGACACCGTCCGTAACTACGATCACCCTTTCGTAATCTCCTACTGCATCCTGAAGCTTTCCTTCCAGGCTATCCATATCTAGATGGGAGTAAATATCCTTTCCTTTGGGCTTGGCCATTCTTATGCCATTGATTATACAGTTATGATTCAGTTCGTCGGAAAGAATCAGCGTCTCGCTCGACGTCAGAGGACGGATAATTCCCGTCATAGTCGCGTACGCAGAAGAGTAAATTACACAGGATTCTTTGTCGTGAAAATCAGCCAGCTTTTCTTCCAGATCTACGTGCGGCTTGTAGGTTCCGTGAATAAACCGAACGGCTCCGGGTCCCGAGCCGAACTTTTCGGAACTCTCCTCTTCGGCTCGAACAACTTTCTCGTTTAAATGCAACCCAAGATACGAATTGGAATTCATCTTCAGAAACGCTCCCTCTTCCCCCTCGACGCGATAGCGCGGAGCATTTCCGTCGGGAGATCTCTCGATTCCCGTAATTACTAATTCGTCCCCCTTTAAACTCCCCTCTTCCTCCAGTTCGTTTAGATTCTCCTTTACCTTCTCTTCCATCTTGTCAAGCGGCATATACCTCACCTCAGGTTTGTTTACTTTGTGCATAAGGATACCGAAGCAGAGTATAGGGGTCAAATTGGAAAGGGCGGCCGGCTGGGTCCAGGCGAATAATTAGACCAACCAGCCGATTAACCTCGAGGGCAAGCCCTGGGGCTTCTCGGCCAGTTTCGGTAGTTGCCTGTCTGTTTTTTTGTTTCTATAATTGATAAAACATTCCTGGAGGGTTTCTATATGGAGGCGGAAATGGATAACATTATGGTTATCGGCGCGACGGGCCAGATAGGTTCAGAGCTTACGCCTGCTCTCAGAGAAAAATACGGAAACGAATCCGTGGTTGCCACTTATCTTTTGACCGAAGAACCGGACGAAGAACTTGCCCGAGGTCCACTGGAGAAGCTGAACATTCTAAACAGGGATAGAATGGCAGGGCTCATCGAAAAGTACGACATTGATTCCGTGTTTAACCTGGCGGCTATACTATCAGCCAAAGGCGAAAAATTTCCGGCAAAGGCTTTTCAAGTTAACGTTTCAGGTTTTTTTGACCTGCTGGAACTGGGGCGAAAGTTCGACTTAACCAGGATAATGATACCCAGCTCGATAGGCGTATTCGGTCCCGAGGTGCCGACCAAAAACGCGCCCAACGAGACGGTGCTACGGCCGACCTCAATGTACGGGGTAACAAAAGTAACTGACGAGCTGCTCGGTAATTACTACTTCCAGAAATTTGGCCTCGACGTCCGAGGGCTTAGACTACCGGGTATAATAAGCTCGAAGACCCTCCCGGGTGGCGGAACTACGGATTACGCGGTAGAAGTGTTTTATGAAGCAATTAAAGAAGGACATTACACTTTCTTCGTCCGGGAGGATACCACTCTGCCACTGATGTATATGCCGGACTGTGTGAAATCCCTGATAGACTTAGCCGAGGCGGACCTGGATAATCTGGAGCACCATTGTGACTTCAACGTATCTTCGATGAGCTTCTCGGCCGGAGAACTTGCTCGAAAGATAGAGGAATTCATCCCCGGTTTTACGTACGATTTTCAGCCGGACGAGCGTCAGGAAATCGCCGACTCCTGGCCCAATTCAATCGACGACTCACCGGCCAGGGAGGAATGGAGCTGGAAACCGAATTACGGATTGGAATCCATGGTAAAAGACATGATAGAAAAACTGGAGGCTAAATTACAGTAAGATGATTTTCGACGACCGTCCGGAGGGCGCAGAATTTCGGCTCCTGCATACGAGGAAAGAGGAAATTGCCAACGGTATTTCTCACGGGCTGGGAACAGCCCTGAGCGCAGTCGGGTTAATCCTAATGATCCTCCGAACCCTCCCCCTCCAGGACCGGTTGCGGCTCGCCAGCGTAGTAATATTTGGCACGTCAATGATACTTGCTCACTTAGCATCAACTCTCTATCACATTATCCCCGAGAAGAAATACAAAAAAATCCTCCAGTTCGTCGATCACGGTTCGATATACTTCCTGGTCGCGGGTACCTTTACTCCTCTGCTGCTGGTAACTTTGAAGCCAGCATTAGGCTGGATCATGTTCGCCCTGGTCTGGGCCTTCGCCTTCGGAGGGATCGTATTCAAAATCTTCTTTATAAACAGGTATCCCAGATTCGAAGCTAGCACCTACATCATCATGGGATCTCTCTCCACGTTGATAATGAAACAACTTTACCTGGGATTGCCCTTCGTCGGGTTTCTCTGGGTCCTGCTCGGCAGCTTGATTTACCTTCTGGGATTAATTTTCCTGGGCTGGCACAGTCTTCCTTATAACCACACGATCTGGCACTTATTCGTAATGGGTGGGAGCGTCAGCCACTTCTATGCGATCTACTTTTACGTGTTGCCCGCCGGCTGACCGAACTTGCTCACGTCCTCCGCCAGCTCGTTTGGGAGCACCTTGAGTGTGGAAAGAGAACTCAGTTCTTTTACCTTCGTCGTACATCGCTGTCCGGTCCACACCTGCCTTCTGGCCCTACCTGGCAACTGATTTAACCTTAACGCTTAGCAGTAGAGGTAATCCCGGCAACAAGGTAAGGGCCGGAAGATTGAGCTAAAAATATAGAAGTTTATTACGACCTATCTCTCGCTTCCGAACAGCTGTAAAGAAATGAGAGGAAAGAGTTTTCCCGGCCGGAGCCCAAAATTGAAGGACGATCAGTCATCGCGATAGATCCTGCCCGGTGAAACCAGTTCCGTTTCGAACGGCGGATCTTCCGAGTCGATAACTTCTTCTCTAAGTCCCTGTATTTTATCCTTGTACCGGGAGGAAATATGAAAACCTATAAATTTCTTCTTCACCCCAGCTTCTTTCCCCACTTTTATTGCTTCCTCCAGGGTGGCATGCTTGTACATCTTCCTATCCTCTTCGACGAGGAAGGTACAGTCGTGACAGAGAACCTCTGTACCTTCTATCTTCTTCGGGTCCAGGGGCACGGAGTCTCCTCCGTACGTAAATATCTTCTGTCTATAAGTTTCCATCAGTCCGTCTCTGCCTTTCCGTTCGGCCAATTCCCTGATCTCCTCCTGAGAAAGGTCACTGTACTCGTCCTTCAAACGCTGGCGCTCTTCGATGACGTTGTAACCCAGCGATACCTCGCTTCGGGAATGCTCGGTCGAAAAAGCAGTGACGAACCGGGGGTTTCTCGAACCGTCCTTTCCGTAGACCTGTATCTCTTCGCCCGCTTCAAGTGGCACCCACTCGAGGGGATATTTCACGTTACTATTGGTCCGGGTGATGTAATTTATCAATTCGGATATATGAAAATTGTTACGAGGATAGTATACCGTCAGTGGCTTTTTCTTGTCACCCATAGCGTTATTTCGAATGTTAACGAGGCTGACAAGGCCCGCTATGTGATCCGTATGGCCGTGAGAGAGAAAGACGTTTTCAACTGCAAATGATTTGTTCCCCATGATGCTGCTTACGCTTTCTCCGGCATCAAATAGAATCCTGTCCGGACTATAGTAGAGCCAGCTGGAATAAAGCGCTTTGGAATAAGCAAGTATTTTCATTTAGCGACCGTTAACCCCGACCGTTAAAACCTCTCAGAAAGGCGTCTATATTTCTTCCCAGATCCTCACCGACGTAACCTCCTTCCAGGACTGCAAACGTGGGGAGGTTCATTTCACTCAAATAATTTCCTATTTCTCGAAATGCGGAAGTAGAAAGCCCGACCGAGGCCAGCGGGTCGTCCTTATGTCCGTCAAATCCGGCTGATAACGCCAGTTGCTCGAATTCCCTTTCCTTCAACCTCTCGAGCTCCCCGGCCAATAAGTCAAGATACTTCTTATCGCCTATCGTAGCCGAAATCGGATGGTTGATTACGTTCTGGCGTGATTCCTTACCTGTACCGGGAAAGCCGGGTGAACGATGGAGAGAGAGATAAGTTACGTGTTCATTGCCCAGAAAGATATCTTCCGTCCCGTTGCCGTGATGGGCGTCAAAATCCACTATCAAAGTTTTTAACTCTGATCTCTCAACCGCTATTGCTAAATTGTTAAAGTAACAAAAACCACCGAGAAAATCCCTTCCGGCGTGATGACCGGGAGGCCTCATCAGGGACATTGCCCTGGTCTCCTGAGCAGTTATCGCTCCTCCCGCTGAAAGAGTCGCGTAAAAGAACAGGTCGTCGTAATTGGGGCAATCGGGGTCCGAAAACCTGCCCTCTCTGACCCTCTGAACAAAATCCTCGTCGTGAACGAGAAGCAAATCGTCAATTGAAGCCTGAGACGGTTTCCTTATCTTGTGTTTTCCTTTTAAATAACCGAGTGCACTTTTAACGCGATCTGGGCTTTCGGGATGTCCGGCTGAGCGGTACTGTAGTGCTTCTTCCGAGAATACTAAATCCATGATCCTCCTTTTTTGTGGAGACCCATAACCGAGCTGAGGGCGGACCTATTCCAAGAGTTCAAAGAATACCTGTTGTTCCGGAACGGGACCTAGTTAGTCCGATGCATCTCCTCTTCCATCTCCACGTAGTCCCCGTACTCCTCCTGGACCTTTTCCATGTGCTGCTCGATTTGTTCGTGTCTTTTTTGCAGATCTTCGGGTATTTCTTTTTCACTTGAATCCAGGAAATTGTAAATTGCTTCCACTAACCCGTCGGCAGCCAGGTTTGAGCAGTGCATTTTTACCGAAGGCAAACCATCCAGCTCCTCTGCTACCTTCTCGTTGCTTATCTCCAGGGCTTTTTCGAGTGTCTTCCCTTTTGCCAGTTCCGTTACCATAGAAGAAGTGGCTATTGCTGCCGTACAGCCGAAGGTTTCCCAGGAAATGTCCTCGATAATTTCTTTCCCATCCTCGTTTTCACCTATTTTAATGTAAATCCACATTACGTCCCCGCAGAGCGCGTTCCCTACTTTGCCGATCGCGTCGGGATTTTCCATCTTTCTCTGGTTCTGGGGATCGTTAAAGTGTTCCATGACTTTTTCTGAATACACCATTACCACCTCTAAGCGGTCTTTCTCCGTTAGTTTGACAGAGGAGAGGCTCGTCTTAGCTCCTCTACGACATCAGGAAGTTCCTCCAGAAGGTATTCCACATCTTCTTCCGTGGTTTCTCTCCCAAGAGTAATTCTCAAACTACCATGGGCGAGAGAAAGCGGTAGTCCTATGGAAAGAAGTACGTGACTTGGCTCGAGACTCGGGGATGAACACGCCGAACCCGTGCTCGTCGCAATGTTTCGGTTATCCAGTTTCATCACTATCGATTCACCTTCGATGCCTTTAAAGCTAAAGTTTGCGTTATTCGGTAGCCTGTTTTCTTTCGGTCCGTTCAACCTCGAATCCGGTATCTTCAGAACTTCCTCGATTATTTTGTCCCTTAACTTCTGTTCTCGGGGGATTTCTTGCGCCTGTTCTTCAGCCATTAGTTCGGTAGCCTCTGCCAGCCCTACTATTCCGGGAACGTTCTCCGTCCCGCTCCTCAATCCCTTTTCGTGCCCTCCGCCGTGGATCAAAGGCTCCATTCTTACTCCTTTTCGGCGATAGAGGAACCCCACTCCTTTTGGGCCGTAAATTTTATGGCCCGATGCAGACAGTAAATCAACATGTTCAAGGTCAAGAGGAAACTTACCGTAAGCCTGGACCGCGTCAGTGTGAAACAACGCTCCTTTTTCGGCAGCGATTTCAGCGAGTTCTTCAATCGGCTCGATTGTCCCAATCTCGTTGTTTGCGTACATAATCGAGACGAGAGCCGTGTCATCGCGGAGGGCGTTCGACAAATCTTCCGGCTTTACGCGTCCGTCTTCATCTACTCCGAGAAAAGTTACTTCGTGTCCCTGATCCTCCAACCATTCGAATGCATGTAGAACGGCGTGATGTTCGATCTCGGTAGTAATAAAATGAGCGGACTCATCCCGTGAAAGAGCCACGCCTTTAATTGCCAGGTTATCGGATTCAGTGGCACCTGACGTGAAAATGATCTCTTCCTGCCTCACTCCAAGAAAGTCGGAGATCCTTTCTCTGCTCCGTTCCAGCCCCTCCTTTCTCGCCGTATTTGCGGCCGAATAGAGACTGGAAGGGTTCCCGAACTTGTCCCTAAAAAACTCTGACATCTTTTCCCTTACGGACTTAGCAACCGGTGTAGTCGCTGCGTTATCCAGATAGACGAGCTCGTTCATTTCTTACCTCCTGCAAAACTATACTATTATAGTCCACTTTTATCAATGCACACCGATCCAGGCGCATTACCGATACAAATGTCTCTTGAGGGAAATTACTGCTTCTTTTATAATAGCTTTGATATTATGGGGATGTAGCTCAGCCGGGAGAGCGCCGCGTTCGCAACGCGGAGGTCGGCGGTTCGAGTCCGCTCATCTCCACCAAAAATCTATAGCTTCTCGTTTATCTCGTCAATTTTCTCTTCCAGGTCCTCCATCTTTTTCTGGAGTTCCTGAATTGATTTTAGGGTTTGTGGGTCAGGGCCTGATCTTCCGCCCATTCCTCCTCCCATGCCACCCATTTGACTCATAATTTGTCCCAGTCCGCCCATTCCTCCTCCCATGCCGCCGGACATCTCGTTCATCTTCTCTTCTAATTCCTTCTCCCTTGACTCCTTGCTCTCGTCTTTTTCTTCTTTATTTTCCTCTTCTTCGTTCATATATTTACCTCCAAGTTATTTAATGTAATTAAAATTAAGACACGAAGACCTGTAAATGCAACAGCAAACCGTCCGTCGAGGAGGTTAAGCCCCCCAGCCGGCACCCTCACCAGGTAATGGACAGGAGGAGTTTAGTGCGGTTTCCGCAATGTTTTTTCCGTACTCTTTTACTCTTTCTATGCTATCAGATACTATGCCCAGCAACTGGGCGGTTTGAGGGTCGAGTTTCCTCAGCGCTTTGTCCAGATCGAACAGATCTTCCTCTATCACATCTCCCCGTGCCAGAGCTTCGTTAGCAAGGTCGATATCCCTTTGAGTAAGAGATTTCACCGACTTATCCACTATGGACAGGGCCTCAACGGCCGTGGCATTAAAAGATTCTTTGACTTCCTCCGGTAGATCCTCTTCCAGTGCAGGAGAAATGCTGGCTATCTTCTTTGCGTGATCCGCTATCCTTTCCAGCTGCTTGGCTGCCGTCTGGTAATCGAAGTAGCGGGCCCTGTTTACCTCTTTCCCGTCTCGCTCTACTATGGTATACAGCATAACCCTGAACCTTCGGGATAAAGCGAGGTAGAGTCTATCAACGTCGTCGTCCCTGTCTTCTACGTCCCTGGCGAGTTCGTGGTTGCTCTGAATCATGGCGTCAACTGAGTCTTCGAACATAGTCCGGGATATCTGATATATTCTCGACAGGGTCTCGTTTATCGAAAGTTCGGAAAGATCCGAGAGATTCCGGATTATTATTTGATTTGACGACTCTTCAACTATCTCGGGTCCTATGAGGGACTGGGTAGTCTTTCTAATCGTTCCCCTCTGCTCAGAAGTTATCTGTTTTCCTTCGATTTTAATAACTTCGTAACCCGCTATATAGAGAGAAATTATGCTCCTGGTCAGAACTGCTCCCTCTTTATCTCCTATCTTCAGCTTACCAACCTTGTCTTCTTCTTCAAGCTTCGTCTGGGGCTGCAGCACCATTGTATTTGGCTTGATGCTTACCATATTGACTTCTGTTCCCGGCTCCAGGCCAATTCCCTCAGCCCACGCCTTGGGCAGCGTAACCATAAAGGTTGAACCACCGGTAATCTGAACCTTTCTGCTATACATTTTTTCTCACCTCTTAAACTACATAAGTAAGAAGAAGAATTAATACTTATTCGAGACTATTATGTATATCAATATAGAAGAATTATACCAATATACATTTTCTATTACCAGGGCCCAATCTAAGGTCGGGATTAGAGACTCCCGGAAGTCTCTATAACGGTAACTTGGGGCCAGAATTTACCAACTTAACCGGAAACGGACCCGTTTTCACCAAAACTTGCCGAGGAAGCTCCACAGCTTGCTGTGGGGAGGAATCGGCTGGTTTTTGTCCTCCAGCACTCAAACGGGAACTGGTTTTCTTTGAGAGGTTCGATTGCTTGTTTTTAGTTAATCATTACCTTTGGACTAATCAAGATACCCGGGTCCGTTTGAGTGCTGGAGGATTGACTGCTGGGTCTTCTTTTGTAAAAGACCGAAGTATGTGGTTAAATGGTTTTTTACAAGCCCCGTAGCTTGCTGCGGGGTTCTTGACTTGACTAAAACTTGGCCTTTTCCGTAAACTAGAGAAAATAATGATACCTAGATCGATAAACGGGGGATAAAGTGCTCGAGTATCGTCGCAATAAACTACTAAAGTTTTTAACGATAATCCTTCTGGGAACTTCCTGTCTTGTCTTTCTGACTATCTTTAACGCAGGAGCCGAAAATTATCTGGTGGTAGAGACCAAAAATGGCAGGAAAACCTCGTCCAAACTGGAGTACTTCAAGGGAAACATACCAGCCGATGACTTCTACAACTACTATAAATCCCGACCAAACACGGGGCTGGAAAGCGCCCGAAGCTGTGTTGTAATTCCCTATCGAGCACCCTCGAACCGAACCAGTCTGATCGTTATAATGGGTGACCCCGGGTCCTCTCGTGGAGGAACGGGCCAGGTAAAGATAACGGGGCTCTCCGAAGGGTCCGAGCTTATACTGAGAGATGATCCACCCGACCTGGACCCGAACGACGAATACTCCTTCGATCCTCCGGTAGCGAACTTTCAGTGGTTCTGGAATCCTAGGTTTGCCGACGGGGCGATTATAAGTAACCTGGCGGAAAATCCCGATCTGACCCTGGACTTTGACCTCGTCGAAAACGTTGAGGGGGTCCTGATAATTACTGGTAATCCTGAGAATCCTCAAGTAATGAACCTGAACCCGAGCACCGAGCTCACTTTGCGGGGCGTGGAAAAGAACCTGAGACCAACACCTGATTTCTCGGTTCCGGAATTTTCCCGCCCGGGCCAGCCTTTAACTTTCGACGCTTCAAATTCGACCGCTACGGAAGGAAAAATAACTCAATACGAATGGGACTTCGACAGTGACGGGCATTATTCTTACGCCTCTCACAAACCCGTAGCAAATTACACTTTCACCAATCCGGGGACCCACGAAATCGCCCTCAGAGTTACTGACAACCGAGGAAATAAGGCAGTTAAGCGGAAAAATGTGACCACGATGAAAAGCCCGCTCGAAGCAGAAAGGAAACTCTCCACCCGGAAAATCCTACCCGGAGAAACCGTCAATTGCGCTATAGAAATCACGGCGCGAACCGAGGTATCGGGTGTAGGTATAAAGGAATCGATCCCCGAAGGCTGGAAATTAATTCCGGATGACCGCGAGGAGGCTATATATAAACCCTCCACCAACCAGTGGCTGCTGCCGGCCAGGTTAGAACCCGGAGAGGAAAGGCGGATTAGTTTCCGGATGAGGGCTCCTTCGCGGTCTCAACTAGACGATGGCTCACTAAATAAGGTAAAGCTTCGCGGGAAGATCAGCAGCGCCAGTCCCGACTTCTTCGGAGGTATAGAGGGTGACTCAAGCCTAATAGTATCCCCTGAAGTCGATCCACTCGACGCTTTAGCCCATTTCGACGTCGATGAAGGGAAACTCGACTTCGGGCTATCGGGCAAGATTTCCGATCCACAGATGGAAAAAGTTATTAACTCCTGGCGAACCGGGAAGAGCCTACCGGGGATCGACGAAGAGGAAATCACCTTTGAATTTGTCAGGAAAGCCCTGCTCTATCACCAGAAAGGATTGGACTCTAGCACCAGGATAAGCCGGGTAGGGCGAAGTGATCCCGTGGTCACAAGGAAGATAGGGCACGATCTACCCGGGAACCTCCTATTTGTGCATCCCGAAAGCCCTCTGGCAGTCGAGGGCGAGGGTATTATCGAATTTGACGTCGAAGTCACAATAAAACCACGGAACAGGACTTTGATGGGGGTGGGACTGGAAGAGGAACTACCAGACAGCTGGGAAATTGTACCCGGAAGAACAGCTAATCTAGCTCGTAAAGCTTCCACGGATCAATGGGTGGTCAAGCGACCGATATTATCCGGGGAACAGTTCTCGATACCTTATACCGTCCGGATTCCCCTTGACGCGCCATCGGGCTCTTTTGCCATATCTGGGATGTTCAGTGAAAGCTGGTCCGAAAGTTCCAGCCGGATAAAAGGTGAAAGTTCTCTAAACCTGACCCGAACTCTCCCGATCCACCTCGTCATTTCACGCTGGAGCATCGAGGCCGGAAAGCTCGATTTGACCATGGATAACTATATTTCCGAGCCCCAGGCGAAAAAAGCGATAGAACTCTGGTTGAGAGACGAACTCGTCCCCTACACGGGAGGAGAAAAGCTAAATTTCGAGGAGATCATGAAAATTATCGCTTACCAGCTCGAAAGGAAGCCTGTTGTAGAATCCTAGGTTCAAGGGGTCCCGCTTAACTCTATCCTGGACGGTATTTCAGCCCTTTTCCAGACTTCCTCGAAATAAGTCACGAACGCTTTGGCTACCGGGGTAAGCTTTTTAATAACCACGTCAACCTCGAGGTTCTCGGCGAGCGAATAGTAGGACCAGTTGCTCGAACCAACCAAAACGGACTCTTCGTCAACTATCAGTACTTTACTGTGGGTGGTGGCCTCCAGGCTGTCGAACTTCACTTCATTAACCCCTTTGCCGAGAAACCAGAGGGCCGTTTCCCGGTTCGATTGGTTTATTTCATCCGACCAGGTGTTGACGTCAAGGACAATTCTGACCTGGACTCCTCTGTTCCGGGCTTTCACCAGCTCCTTCGTTAGCAGGTTGGATTTGCTCTGGCCGTACCTTGAGTATCTGGTAATTTTAAATAGCACCAGGTCAATCGACTTTTTAGCGTCTTTTATCAGTTGTTTCGCGGTCTCGTAGTAAGCTCGGCTTTCACTCGTACTAATTAGTGGAATTATCGACTTCTCCCCAGAAATTTCGGGGAGTCTCAGACGTTCCGGGGTCTCGCCCAGCCAGACCGCGTCAAAAAACCGAGCGTAAAACCGACCGATTTCCCCTGAAACGATCTTGAGGTTGGCCTGATATGTCTCAGTGTAGGTTGGAAAATTCCAATTGCTTGAGCCCAGGAAGACCACCTTTTCGTCAACAATTACGGTCTTTGTGTGAGTGGTGACCTCCGGATCGTCGAACTTAACCCTGAGTCCCCTATCCCTGAGATATTGCGCGGTCTTTCTGTTAGTTTTGGTTATCTCCTCGGACCAGTCGCTTTTATCGAGAACTATTCTTACTCTTACACCCCGATTTTTGGCATCCACGAGAGCATCGTACAGCCTGTTCTGGAGTCCGTCGGGATACTCGGGATAGTAATTAGCACTGGCCATCATAATCCTTATCGATGACTCAGCTCCCCTTACTGAATCCAGCAATTTGTCGTAATAAGTCTGGTTATTCGGGGTGTCGAGCAGAGGCGTAACGGTGACCTCCGCGGGCTTCGCGACCGGCGAAAATACGACCAGCCCAAGAGCGATCAAAATAAAAAACTTCTCAGGGAAAAACCTGACTTTCTCGTTCATGATAGTTTATTTTAGAAAAATTCTACGATTTGTAAATACCCGGGGCCAGCTAAACCGCCGTTTACACTACTCTTTTACCTAAGACATTATCGGGTGGGTTGAGCTTAGTTTTTACCCCCGCCCGTTGCACCAGAACGCTTAATCGAATATTCTTTACGACTGTGATGATAAAAACCTTGACAGTATGCGGCACAAGGCCGGAAGCGATAAAACTTGCACCTTTACTTAACGAACTTTCCAACAGGAAAGAGATCCAATCCGTACTCTGCTCTTCCGGCCAACACCGGGAAATGTTAACCGGAGCTCTTGAAGTTTTCGATATAACTGCGGACTACAACCTGGAACTTATGGAGGAGTCTCAGAGTCTTTCGGGCCTTACAGCCAGGGCTGTAAAAGGAATAGCTCGGACCATCGAGTCGGAAAGCCCCGATATAGTGCTCGTTCAGGGTGACACTACAACTGCTTTCGTAGGTGCCCTTGCAGGGTTTTACCATCGCACTGCCGTCGGCCACGTGGAAGCCGGCCTGCGCAGCGGTGATAAGGCCAATCCTTTTCCGGAAGAGATAAACCGCAGATTGGCCGATTCTCTTTCGGGCCTGCTATTCGCCCCGACGGAAGGAGCCAGGGTCAATCTCTTAAAAGAAAACTTTCCAAACGCGTCGATCGCCGTTACCGGAAATACCGTCGTCGACGCCCTTCTCAGAATCGAAAAATCTATAGAGAACGGTGAGGTCCAGCCGACTTATCCTCTCGACGTTACTCGATTTGAGAACGATGAAAAAAAATTACTTTTAGTTACAGCTCACCGAAGGGAGAGCCTAGATGGCGGAATTAAGAGAATCGCGCGAGCAATCAAGCGAATATCCGACAGGTTTCCCGAACTAGAAGTCGTCTTCCCGGTACACCTGAACCCCAAAGTCCAGGAGGCCGTCCACGATATTCTCGAGGATAGGAAAAGGATAAACCTCGTGGAACCGGTCGATTACCTGACTTTTGTCGGTTTAATGAGAATTGCGGATCTAATAATAACGGACTCCGGCGGGATCCAGGAGGAAGCACCTTCTTTCGGAGTCCCGGTTCTCGTAGCTCGAGAGAAGACCGAGCGCCCGGAAGCCGTGGAAGCGGGAACGGCGAAGCTGGTAGGTACCGATACGGAGAGAATAGTTTCGGAAGCAAGTCGATTGCTCGGGGACAGGGATAGCTATCAAAAAATGGTAAAGCAGGTGAACCCCTTCGGGCAGGGGAACGCATCGAAAAAGATCGTCGATGAGATCCTCAATTACTTCGGTTAGATCTCTTTCCCGGGTCCTCCTCGAAAAACTCCGCCACTCTTTCCGCCACCTTATCCGGGATTTCGGAAATAGATTTTAACTCTTCCAGAGAAGCATTTCTTACTCTCTCCACTGAGTTGAACGTGTTTAAAAGGACCTTTTTCCGCTTCGGCCCAATTCCTTTAATGGAGTCCAGCGAGGACCTGACCGTTCGTTTCTGCCTCAACCGCCTATGGTAATCCACGGCGAACCTATGGGCCTCGTCCCTTATCCGCTGAAGCAGCTTGAGGCCTTCCGAATCACGCGAAAATCCTATTGGCGCCGGTTTACCGGGCCGGAATACTTCTTCGTACTCCTTTGCCAGACCAACGATCGGAATGTTGTCCATGCTCAGCGATTCCAGAACCTCCGTTGCCGCGCTCAGCTGGCCCTTGCCCCCGTCAATTAGGATCAGGTCAGGGAACTTAGAGAAGCTCTCGTCGGCTTCCCTGTCTTTGTCTTTATCCGAGCCATCGGTGTCAAGCCCGTGCGTGAACCTTCTCCGCAGCACCTCCTGAAGCATCAGATAGTCGTCCGGTCCGTCCTTACCCTCTATTCGGAATCTTCTGTACTTTCTATTGGTCGACCTACCCCCCTCGAATACGACCATGGATCCCACGGAATCCGTACCGGAAATATTTGATACGTCGTATCCCTCTATGCGATGAGGAGGGGTCGGGAGGTTCAGAACTCTCTTTAATTCTTCGACTCCTTTGTTCCCGGGAGTCTGCTCTGTATCTGAATCAACCTCCCTCGACTTACCTCTACCGTACCTGGCATTCCGGCTCACCATATCCAGAATTTTCTTCTTCTGTCCCCGTTTGGGAATCTTTATCTCGACCTTCCCGGACCTGGATTCTTCCAGCCACCTTTCGATGGTGGAGGCATCTTCGGGCTTCTCTTCCACGTAAATCTCCGCCGGTATTACTCTTCGGTTCGAATAGAACTTTTTGATAAAACCGCTCAGGATAGCGGGTGAGTCTTCTTCGGGAGGGAATTCCAGGTCGAAGCTATCCTGGCCGGTTATCCGTCCCGCCCGGACGAAAAACACCTGGATTGTTCCCCGGGTTTCTCTATCTTTTTCGGTTCCAGTTTCAACTGAAAGGGCAATAAAGTCCCGATCAAGTTCATCGGACAATCGAACGTTCTGGTCCCGGGATATTTTTTTCAGTGACTCCAGTTTATCGCGCCATTCAGCAGCTTTTTCAAAATCCTTGTTACTAGAAGCAAGCTCCATCTTTTCTCTGAGCTGGCTTGCTATTTCACCAATTTTTCCCTTGAGTAAGTTCCGAATTTTTTCAATCGATTCCATGTAGCTATCCCTGTCCGCCTTTCCGGCACAGGGAGCAGGGCAGAGATCTATGTGGTATCGCAAACAGGGACGCCGATATCCGTCTTCAGGCTTCCAGCTACAGTCTCGGACCGGGAATATTTTTTCGATGGTATCAAGGGTTTCTCTCATAGCCCCGGAATCTATATAGGGACCGTAAAGTTCACCCGATTCGTCGCCCCGCTTTCGCGATACCTTCAGCTGGGGAAACTTCTCGTCAGTAAGTTTTATGTAGGGATATCGTTTGTTGTCTTTAAGGAGTATGTTGTACTTTGGTCTATACTCTTTTATAAGGTTTTCTTCCAGGATCAGAGCCTCTACTTCGGAATCTGTTACTATGTAGTCTACCTCGTCCGCTTCTTCCCTCAGGTTCTTCGTTTTAACCGAACCCGCTTTACCCGAGTTAAAGTAGCTTTTAACTCGGTCGCGGAGCGAGGCAGATTTTCCCACGTAAATTACTTTTCCTTCCGATCGGATCATATAAATACCCGGCTGCTGTGGGAAATTCTTGACTTCTTCCTTCAGCTGCATTTGGTCAGCAACTCATTTCTCTTCTCCGAGAAAATGCCCTCGAGAACGTCTCCCGTAAACGACTTCTCGACTTTACTTATTTCTTCGGGGGTGCCTTCCGCGATCAGTTCTCCCCCGTGTTTCCCGCCTTTTGGTCCAAGATCTATTATCCAGTCGGCGGTTTTTATGACGTGAGGGTTGTGCTCGATTACTACCACTGTATTCTCGTCGTCGACCAACCTGTGCAATACTTCCAGAAGTTTCCGGATATCCTCGGCGTGAAGGCCGGTAGTCGGTTCGTCAAACAGGTAGAGCGTGTGCCCTTTTCTCCTGCGGGATAGCTCCCGGGCGAGTTTTATCCTCTGGGCCTCGCCCCCGGAAAGGGTCGTTGACGGCTGACCGAGCTTCATGTAACCAAGTCCGATATCCATCAAAGTCTCCAGCTTGTTCTTTATCTTGCCGTGGTTGGCAAAGAAGTGCAGTGCCTCTTCGACGGTCATCTCCAGGACGTCGGAGATCGTCTTACCCTTGTAGGTGATCTGGAGCGTTTCTTTGTTGTACCGCTTTCCGTTGCAATCCTCGCAGGGTACGGAAACGTCGGGTAAGAAGTGCATTTCAATTTCCTTGTGTCCCCGACCCTTGCACTCCTCGCACCGACCTCCCTTTCGATTAAAGGAAAACCTCCCCTTCTCGTAGCCTCTCGTCTTCGCTTCAGGAGTCTCGGCAAATAGTTCTCTGATATACCTGAATACTTTGATGTACGTCGCCGGGTTCGACCGTGGCGTCCGGCCAATCGGGGACTGGTCTATCTCTATCACTTTGTCGAGGTGCTCGACCCCGTCGACTTCGTCGTGCTCTCCCGGCTTTGCCCCACTATTGTGGAGTTCCCGTTCGAGCTGACGGAAGAGGATATCGTTAATCAGGGTTGATTTACCCGAGCCGGAGACACCCGTCACGCAGTTGAACAGACCCAGGGGTATCCCCACGTCGATATCCTGGAGGTTGTGCTCCCGGGCTCCGCGGATCCAGAGCTTTTTACCCGGTGAGTGCCGTCTTTTCCGTGGTATAGGGATCTCCTTTTCTCCCCGGAGAAACTGCCCGGTTAACGATTCTTTGTTGGCTAACAGCCCTTCCGGAGACCCTTCGTGTACTACTTCTCCTCCGTTAACGCCGGCCTTCGGGCCCAGCTCTATGACCCAATCCGACTCCATCATGGTCTTTCTGTCGTGCTCGACGACTATTACCGTATTGTCCATGTCCCGAAGGTCTTTCAGTGTATCGAGAAGCCTGTCAACGTCGTGCTGGTGAAGCCCTACAGTCGGTTCGTCCAGGATATACAGGACTCCAGTTAGACCGGATCCGATCTGGGTAGCCAGCTTTATCCGGTGTGCTTCACCACCGGAAAGAGTTCCCGCTTCCCTGTCCAGCATTAGGTAATCAAGCCCCACGTCGAGGAGAAATCCCAGTCTCGCCTTGATCTCATCCAGTATTTCTCCGGCGATCAAGCTCTCGTTCCTGCTAAGCTCCAGCGAGTTGAAGAACTCGTAGGCATCGTCGATTGACATACCGGTTACTTCTTTTATGTTTTTCCCGTTTACGGTAACCGCCATGCTTTTCGGATTCAATCGGCCTCCCCCGCATTCGGGACAGGGAAGTTTTGCCATGTACTCTTCTATTCTCTTTCTACTGCTATTGGAACTTGAGTCCCTGTACTTTTTTTCCAGTTCCTTCAGAACTCCCTTAAACTTTCTTTTGTGTCTTTTGGTTTGGCCTTTTCGGTTCGTATAAAGGAAACTCACCTTCTCCTCGTGCCCGTAAAGGAGCAGATCGATTTTATCTTCCGAGAGTTCTCCAAGCGGCCGGTCCCTGGGTATATTGTGCTTCTTGCAGAAGGCAGATAGAATTGCTTTCCGCCACTTACCCGGATTTTTTCGCCAGGGAAGTATCGCCCCGTCATCGATCGATAGACTCCTGTCAAGTACGAGATCGGGATCGACTTCCGCCTTCTTGCCCAGACCGTCGCATTCCTCGCAGGCTCCGTAGGGACTGTTAAACGAAAACATTCGGGGGGTGAGTTCCGGGACACTTATACCGCAGTCCGAGCAGGCCTGCTTCTCGCTGAAAGTCAACTCCTCGCCGTTTTTCACCTTTATTATTAGATTACCCTCAGCCAGGTCCAGAGCGGTTTCCACCGAATCTGCAACCCGAGGGCGAACGCTATCTTTCACGATCAACCGATCGACAACAACTTCTATGTCGTGCTTTACGTATTTTTCGAGATCGAAATCTTCCTCCAGCTCCCTTATCCGCCCGTCGACCCGAACTCTGAGGTATCCCTGATCGCTCAATTGCTGGAACAGGTCCTGATATTCTCCTTTCCTGCCCCGGACTACCGGAGCCAGTACGTAGACCTTGGACTCCTCTTCCAGCTCCATAACTTGATCAATTATTCTCTCAGCTGTTTGTGTGGACAATTCCCTGCCACAGTTTGGACAGTGGGGCAGGCCGACGTGGGCGTAAAGCAGCCGGAGGTAATCGTATATTTCGGTTGCCGTTCCGACTGTGGACCTCGGATTATGTCCGGTTGTTTTTTGATCTATGGAAATCGACGGTGAAAGTCCTTCTATGAAGTCCACGTCGGGCTTCTCCATCTGACCCAGGAAACGCCGGGCGTAAGCCGAAAGCGATTCGAGATATCTTCTCCTGCCTTCGGCGTATATCGTGTCGAAAGCAAGGGACGACTTACCGGAACCACTCAACCCGGATATCACAATTAATTTGTCCCGGGGAACGTCCAGATCTATGTCTTTCAGGTTGTGCTCGCCTGCACCTTTTATTGAGATTTTTTTCATGGTTAACTTAATAATTATACTTCAGTAATTTGGAAGGTGAAAGCCCCGCTGATCCCGGATAGAGTAGCTGAAATCGGAACTACAGACTGACTGGAACGTCCGGATCCTTCAGTAAAATCTCACCGGATTCCGTCAATATTATCTTAAGCCCGAAGATATTCACGCCCTCTTTTCGAGCGGATTTCAACTCGCTAACCATCTCCGGTTGAATTTCACCATTCGGCCTAAACCGATCGCAATTCGGATGAGTAACGATAAAAATCACGTAAGCGAGATGTCCGTTGCTGGAGAGCTTACCCAGCAACTCCACGTGCTCGAGACCTCGGTCCGAAGGAGCATCGGGGTAGCTTGCCCAACCATTTTTGCACGTAACGGCGGACTTTAATTCGACGTAACCCATATTTTTCTCTGTCCTAACGCCGAAGTCAAACCTCTTGCCCTCGAAAGAAACCTGACTCTCAACCTCGATTTCCGGAGGAAACCACCCCAGGATCCCCTCCTTCAGGATTTTTCCGAACGCTTTCTCCTGAACGTAGGTATCCAGAAGTACGTACGATCCGTCATCTACTGCTCCGATAACTCTGGCATCAGTTTTTCCGCTTTCCTTCCACTCACAGGCAACGATCGCTCCAGGGTAAATAAGATCCTTCAACCTGCCGGTATTTCTCAGATGAGCTCTGAATTCCCTGCCCTGGCTCGAACCAATGACAGTAACCCTGCTGTCCCGATCTACCACGCTAGCCGTAAAAAGTTCGAACTTAACAAGGGCTGATCCGGTCATTATCTGGTTCGCTACCTCAAAAAATATGGAAAAACTAGTCGCGAATTTCCAGAGAAAGCCGGTTTATCTCGTCGCCTACACCCTTAAGAGCCCGCAACATACCCTTTAGCCCTCCTTCGACAAACTGTGCGGGAAAGTACTCCAGCGGAACGTCCTCTCCGTTAACTTTCAGATCCACCATCCGCTGTTCTCTAACGTCACAATCCGAAAGCTCTTTATCTTCCTCGTATATAGCCTTCGCGAGCTCCTGGCAGCTATCGTAGCCACACCTCCCACAATCAAGGCCGGGAAGCTCGTTTTCGAAGTCCTTCAGGGCTATCAAGTCATTTATTTTCCGCTTAAGTTCCGAGAAATCACCGTCGTATTCGTGAAGGGTATTGTCCCGGGAGTCAATATCGCCGACGGCAACTTTCGGAGCGTCTGCGTCCTTATACCCCTCTGCTATGACCAGGTCAAAACTCCCCATCCTTTTTAGCATCTCCTCGACCTCTTCCAGCTCCATCTTCCGGGGTACGAGAAAGGAGGTCTCCACTTCTGTCGCAAGAACGGTCATCCGTGAGCCCGCTTCTTTGTGCCTCCAGGTGTCCTTACCTTCCTCGTCCAGGCTTAGCTGGCTCGGACTATGCTTGATGGTACAGACTTCAAGATCCTCTCCAGCGAACTCTTTAACGAGATCCACGACCAATTCGGTCTTTCCGGAATCGGAGTTTCCGTATATCGCCACAACTGGCTGGTTAGCCATGTTATTTTCCCCCTTCTTCAGTTCAGTATTACGACCGATAAAATTTTAAGCCAGGGTTATCTAAAAACAATAGAGTCTCGCGACGGGTCGAACCAGCCGCTTGCGTTTCAACAATTTATCAATCCTGGAATCGGGAAATTTGCAGTTGAAAAAAGTCTCCTCTCCGTTCATCATGTCTTTTGGAACAAATTACAGGGCTCCGACCACTAGTCCAATCGAGGTGATTATTTTGAAAGGAGTCTTCCTCTGTGCCGGGAAAGGCACGAGAATGCGCCCGATAAGCTACTCGACACCAAAACACCTCATTCCGCTGGCGAACAAGCCAATCCTGCAGTATAACGTAGAAAAAGTCATCGATGCCGGGATAACTGAAGTGGGACTCGTCGTCTCTCCCGAGATGGAATCCCTTTATCGCGAGACGCTTGGGACCTCAAAGTGGGGGGCGTCGATAACTTACATTCACCAGGAGGACCCGAGAGGTCTTGCCCACGCGGTAGCCTGTGCCCGTGATTTCGTAGAGGACGATCCCTTTCTTGTCTATCTCGGAGACAACCTCTTACATTCCGGACTTACTGAGATGGTCGGTAATTTCGAGAAAGAAGAACCGGCTGCATCGATACTTCTCGCTCCGGTCGATGATCCCGAAAGGTTCGGAGTCGCCGAAATCGAAGACGGAAAGATAGTGGACCTGGTCGAGAAACCGGATCACCCTCCCAGCGACCTGGCGATCGTGGGCGCCTATCTTTTCAACCAGGATATATTCCCGGCAATCGAACAGATAGAGCCTTCCGATCGGGGAGAACTAGAAATAACGGACGCGATCGCCCGTCTGATAAACGAGGGGAGGAATGTAACCCCGTCCGAGCTTGAAGGCTGGTGGCTGGACGTAGGGCGGCCCTCGGACGCCCTCAAGGCAAACCGGGTCCTGCTAGAAGAGGTCGATGGCTCAATCGAAGGAGAAATTCGAAATTCGCAACTTAAGAACCGTTCGGAAATTGTCATAGCGGAAGGTAGCAGAGTTGAAAATAGCGAATTACGGGGACCGGTTCACGTTGCGGAAGGAGCTCGTATCGTCGACTCAACCCTCGGGCCTCACGTTTCAGCGGGAGAGGGAGTGAAAGTTAGGAAGGCCGGGATAGAGAACTCGGTAGTTATGGATGAAGCCAGAATAGAAAAGATCGAACTAACCGAATCCTTGATAGGAGCGAAGGCCGAAATAAGATTACCCGGAGATCAAATAAAGACCATCGCTGGCAATCGAGCTCAAATTGTAGACGAACGGGCCTAATGCCAGCCTCATTTAGAAAGCCGCTTTGTTTTGAATTTCGCTACGGGATATTTCCCAAAGCTAGCAGCCCGTGTTCCCCGGTAAGTACGATTCGACCTCCGGGCTTCCCGGGCCGGGAAATTTCCGACTCGCGTGCTCAAACCCGTGCCTTCATGTTAGTGGTATTCACTTATAGGAAGCATCACTCTTAAACAGTTAAACTTATCTGGTTAAGGAAATATCCCTCACCAGCACCCAGATTGCTATTGACGTCAAAATTGCTATAAATCTACAGCTGAGATTGAAATTGAAGGTCGTTTCATATTTTGTTTATCTATAGCA
>JAIPHJ010000067.1 GCA_021735245.1 Candidatus Bipolaricaulota bacterium | reverse complement strand
TTTTCAGCAGTGTTTCCCATATGGTAATCATAGAAAATCTCATAAAGCCCATCGTAAACCATTAAATCTCTTACTTCTCCTGAACCACCAGGGTTCATCCGATAACCCCACCGGGCATCAGGAAGAACATAGGGAGCGGCGCTCATGTTTTCCATTCCTCCGGCGATGATTGCTTCTGCTTTACCCAGGATTATCTTCTCGGCTGCCAAAGCAATGGTTTTTAGACCCGATCCACAGACATTGTTTACGGTATAAGCCGGTGTCTCGCGAGGTATCCCTCCACGTATAGCTGCCTGTCTGGCTGTGTTCATTCCCTGTCCGCCCTGGAGCACGTTACCCATGATTACCTCATAAATTGGTATTCCCCTGCTCTCTTCGTCCCAGGTAGAATGTTGCTCCTCCAACTCCGTCAACTCCTCATCTCGAAAGACACCGGGCCGGCTATCTTTAATCCAGGGCGGGGTCTCTGGTCTCAGGTTTATTTTGTTTAAAACCTCCTGGATAACCAGGCTTCCCAGATCGGCGACCTTCACTTCTTTCAGTGATCCTCCGAAGGTTCCAATGGGAGTTCTGGTGGCAGAAACAATTACTGGTTCATTCATAATTACCTCTTATTGGACAAGTCAAAGAAAGGAATATTGATACCTGAATCAACTCTCATTTAAGCCTTCGACATAGTAACAGGAATTTTTCCTTCTGTCAAATTATTGACTAATTACGGCTACCGGTTTTGGAGGTTTGGGGTAATACTGGTAGATGGACTATGCCCTTAGCCCGTTAAGGATTAGGTCAAACATCGTCTCGAACTCTCGGGCTGGGGTTCGATCACGGTTTTCTTGAACAAACCACTTTTGGCCAAGGAAGTGGCCGATACCCATTAACGAGTAAGCCAGCACGCCCGGGTGAATTTCACGAATTTCCCCTTTTTTTGAAGCTTTTCTCAGGGCTTCTCTATACCCTTCGGCGAAACTTTCGTAATACCAACGACCGAGAGATTTATCTACGAATTCCGCCTCTCTGACGATCCGGTACATACCGGAGTGGTTCGCGATAAACGTGAAGAAAACTCTAAACCCTTCGAATTCTATTGCCCGTCTGTCGTCCAGTTTAAAGGTTCTTTTCCTAACTTCCCGCCGCCATCGCTCGTTGATCTCGCGAACCAACCTTTCGAATACCTCTAACTTGCTCGAAAAGTGATGGTAGAACGTACCCTGAGCCACTTCTGCTTGACGGGTAATATCCCCAATGGTAGTTCCGTAAAATCCATCAGCACCAAAGCGGTGCTCTGCGGCAGTCAGTAATTTGATCTCTGTTTTGTTAGAAGTTTCCGATGGGAGTTCGGATTTGTCGTGGTCGTTACTTCCCTGTAACGGGGTGAACGAGGGTTTATCAAAGGCCGAATCCCGGTCCTTACTACTCAGTCCTCCGGTCAGGAAATTCAGTAAGTTTTTAACTACCTCAGATTTAACTGTAGACGACTCCCAAATAATCCATCTCATTGAGACGAAGCTAAGAGTTCCAAGCAGGTAGTGGGCCATGACCTGAGGGTCGTGATCCCGGAAATAGCCACTGTCTATCCCCCGAGAAAAGCCGGAAGCAAGAGTTTCGGTTAACCTTGTGTAAAAGGCTTGATGGGTATTCCAGTTCACGAACTCTGCCTGCCGAAATATCTGATATAGAGAAGAGTTGTCGCTTAAGAAGGAAAAATAGGTCTGCAGGAGGAGCTCGAGTCTATTGTTGAATGGTTCTTTCGAGTCGAGAAAATTTCCTTTTATCTCCCCTGTCAAATCGGCACCCAACCCCTCGGCAAGCCTTACAAAAATATCGCTTTTATCTGTGAAATATCGGTAAAAAGTACCGTTTGAGACGTTGGCTTTTCGGCAGATTTCAGCGACGGAAGAACGGTAAAATCCTCGTTCTTCAAAAATCTCCTCCGCTGAACGGAGTAAGTTATCGTAGGTTTCCCGAGCTCGCGGGGTAATTGGCTCCTGAATCTCTGTCATTTAAATCCCCTTGGTAGAATCTATACTTTAAGTCAAAAGACGCGCCGTTTAAGGTAGGGTAGCTGACTCCAGATGGGCCTTTAAAAAATTTAGCAGTTCCTGAGGCTTCTCTACTACTAGCCCGTGACCGGAACCTTCTACTTCCCTGTAAGTGGAACCTTCAATTTCCTCGTGGATCTTTCGTCCAAATTCAGGTGGTTTTACTCTGTCATTACGGGCTGAGATTACCAGGGTTGGTACTTCTATTTCGTTTAATCCTGGAGTTATGGGATTTTCTCGTATATCAAGGAAAGCGTCTAAAAGTTTGACAGCTCCAGTGTAATTAAAGCTAGCTTCCTCCAACCGAGCAGTAATTTTCTCTAGAATACCCGGATTGTCTCTGATGAATTGATCCGAATAGACGTCGTTTAAGAAGGAGAGTGTAAACTTTCTCGGGTCTCCTGTTTCTGCCCCCATTTTCCACCTGAGAGCCGTGAAAGCCATCTCTACATGTATTTCCGAAGTCGTAGTAATTAAGGCTAAATCCTTAACCCTTTCCGGGTGTTCGATAGCCAGCAGTTGTGCGACTTCTCCTCCGTATGAAGTGCCAACTAAGCTTGCTTTGTCGATGTTCAATTCGTTCATCAACGACAAGGTGTCATTAACGTGATCATCCAGACAGACTTCGTCCGGGCAGAACGAACCTCCCTGACATCTCATATCGTGGCCTACCACAAAGAAATCTTCGGAAAGTTCCTTCGAAAACAGTTCCCACCTGTCCAGGGTCATGAAAATTCCGTTGAGAAAAAGTAAAGGATCGTTTGTTTCTTTTCCTTTAGTTTGGTATCTGATTTCCCCGGAGCCAGTCTCTAAAAACGATGTAGCCATGATGATCACCAAAAATTGTCCAGGTTTACCGCGTCGAACCCAACAAGGGAAGAGACAATACCAGGTCAAAGCCCGGATTTTAAGCCTATTCCGGTGACCTTTATCCAGTGATCCAGGATTCCATCTAACTCAGATTTCCGAAGGTTGGAAGGTCAGTTAGCGCAACGGCAAAACCATCTTTACAGTATCGGAATCCCGTTCTTTCTCCTGAAACCCCATCTTTCTTGCCAATTGCAGCATCGGCTTATTGTTTTTGAGGATGGTAGCATAAATGTTTTTAAGGCCTTTGTCCTCCGCGACACCAATAATCGAGTCGGTAAGCTTCTCCCCGAGTCCGAGCTTTTGCCACGGATCTCCAACTACCACGGCATATTCTCCGGTATCTCGATTGGGTCCGATGATCAGTCTTCCCACACCAATCATTTTCTTTTCGCCACCCTCTTCAAGTATACCTATAATCGCCATTTCTCGTCTATAATCGATATTTGTGTAACGCGTCATTTCTGTGTGGGTTATATCGGTTCTCGGTCCGAAAAATCTCTGACGCCATGTCTTGTCCGAGAAAGAATCAAACAGTTCAAATTCCAACGGTTCGTCCTCCGGCCTGATCGGTCTGAGGGTCACGTTTCTTCCATCACTCATTCTCCAGTCCTCTACGTATTCACGGGGATAAGGGACAATTGCCAGGTGATCGTGAGACTTTTCAACTTTCTTATCTTTGTAATCCTCGTCCAGAATTATCCTCGCATCCAGGGCTCTGAACGAACCGTCGATAACAGCGAGTGGGTTGATGTCTATTTCCTTTATTTCCGGGAAGTCTATTATTAGCTGGGAAAACCTTACCAGCTGTTTCTCCAGCTCGCGTATGTTTGCACCTTCTCTTCCCCGATACCCTTTTAGCAACTGGTAGACTTTTGTATCTTCCATCAACCTGTGGGCCAGTACCTGATTAAGTGGAGGGAAACCAGCTGCGGTATCTTTGTAAAGTTCAACTCCCGTCCCCCCTCTACCGAATAGAATTGAAGCACCGAAAAGTGGATCTTTCTTCGAGCCAAGGATAAGTTCGTAGTCCACGTCGGAAACCATTTTTTGCACCGTAACGCCGAGGATTTCCGCTGAGGGCCTGTGGTTTTTTGCCCGAGAAACGATTCTTTCATAAGCCTCTTTTACCTCTTCCTTGTTCTGAAGATTAAGCTCAACCCCACCGACGTCGGTCTTGTGAGTTATGTCGTGAGAATAGATCTTCAATACGACCGGATAACCAATTTCATAGGCAAGATTTGCTGCTTGGTCGGAAGATTCGGCAACCTTGGTAGGAGAAGTGGGTATATCATAAGTATCGAGAAATTTCTTTGATTCGACCTCCGTCAGGGTTGTTCTATCCGAACTCAGGACCTTTCTCACCAGGGCTTTCAGGTGGTGATGGGGAGGCTGGCTGTTAGTTGGGAGTTCCTCTGGAGTTTCATAGAGTAACTCCAGGTTCCTCGCGTAACGGTGCATATACATGTAAGCACTTATCGCCTGTTCAGGGGTGGGTCTTGTGGGTACGTCCGATTCTCTAAGAACCTGACGTCCCTTATCGACTTCGCCCGCTCCCATAAACGATGTAACAATTGGCTTCTCGGTGTCCCCTGAAACATCTGCTACGGCTTTAGCGGCATCCTGCGCTGTAGCTTCGCCCTGAGGTGCGTAAATGACGATAATGCCATCCACGTTTTCGTCCTCGGCGCAGATTCTTATGGACTCCTTGTAACGGGGAGCACCTGCGTCTCCCAAAACGTCCACCGGATTTTTCTTGCTTGCCTGGGGAGGAAGAAGCTCGGTCAATTTTTCCTCCGTACTTGAGGATAAATCAGCTACATCGCCGTCGGAGTCAAGTATAGCGTCCACCGTCATTATACCGGGACCGCCGGCATTTGTTATCACGGCCATACTTGGCCCGTCGGGTAAATTCTGTTTGCTTAGCGTCTCAGAGCTACTGAAAAGGTCGTCCACGTCGGAGACCCTGGTGACACCAGCTCTTTTGAACGCGGCGTCGTAAATTTGATCCTCACCGGCAAGAGAACCCGTATGGGAGGCAACAGCTTCTGCACTCTTTGAATACTTTCCCGCTTTGATTACAAGGATGGGTTTGGTCCGGGCAAATCCCCGCGCGGCGCTCATGAATTTTTCCGCGTTCTTAACCGTCTCCATATACATTATGATGCTGTTTGTCTTTGGGTCCTGGCCGAAGTAGTCGATCAAATCGCCAAAGTCTATATCAAGCATATTTCCGACCGAGACAAAAGCGCTGAAACCGACTTTGGCCTTGGTAGACCAATCTAAAATCGCGGATCCCATCGCTCCGCTCTGAGAGAGAAATGCAACTTTGCCAGCTGATGGATCCTTGCGGAGGAAGGTTAGGTTTATGTTGTCGCCCGGCCTGATGGTGCCCAGGCAATTTGGTCCCAGGATTCTCATCCCGTGTCTTTTTCTTTTTTCCTCGATAGCATTTTCCAGCTTTTTTCCTTCATCTCCGGTTTCGCTGAACCCCGCGGAGATAACGATTGCCGCCTCTATTCCTGACTTACCGCACTCGTCTACGATGTCAGGGACTGTTTTGGCGGGTGTGGCGATTACCGCTAAATCAACTTCGTTTTCTATTTCACTCACGCTGGAAAACGCTTCGATATCCATTACCTCGTCTCTATTTATATTGACGG
>JAIPHJ010000066.1 GCA_021735245.1 Candidatus Bipolaricaulota bacterium | reverse complement strand
GGAGAGTAGCTGATGTTTCCTCCCGTCCCACTGGTTAGGCCATCTTCGAGTATTCTTTTGCCAAAATCGATAATTGTCTTTCTAATTTCTGGAGAATCCAAGGTACCCCCATTCTAGATTTTGGAGTAGCCACCAAGTTTCTGGAGGGACTCTTCAAGTGGCGGGCGGGCAATTCCTTTTTCGGTGACGATACCCGAGATATTCTCGGCCGGAGAAACGTCAAAAGCGGGATTGTAGACATTTACGGCTTCCGGTGCTATCTGAACTTCCTGAATACCTTTTACCTCCTCTTCCGCCCTTTCTTCTATTTCTATTTCATCACCGTTTTCGACTTCGAAGTCTATGGTAGAAGTTGGTGCAACGACGTAGAAGGGAACTTCGTGTATATCGGCCAGAGCGGAAAGGTTATATGTGCCGATCTTGTTGGCAGTGTCACCGTTGGCCGCGACTCTATCGGCACCCACCAGGATGAGGTCAATTTTCCCGTCGCGTATCAGAGTGGCCGCCGCGCTGTCAACGATAAGCGTGGCCGGGATTTCCTCTTCGACCAGCTCGAAAGCCGTTAGCCTGGCCCCCTGAAGCCTGGGCCGGGTCTCGTCCGCATACACCTGAATGTCTTTTCCGGACCTGTGTGCTTCCCTGATTACCCCTAAGGCGGTACCATAGCCGACGGTAGCTAGAGCGCCCGTGTTGCAGTGAGTAAGAATTCCGGCCTCCTCAGGAATCAACCTGTTTCCGTGCCTTGCCATTTTTTTGTTTATCTTGACGTCTTCTTTGGCGATCTCTTCCGCACCTTCCCGGAGTAAACGAACAATTTGTTTAACGGCTTTCTCTCTGTTTTGATAGATTAGTTCGTTCATCTTCCGGATTGCCCAGGCCAGGTTTACAGCTGTGGGTCTTGCCCGTTTCAATTCTTCGCTAGCTCGAGTTACCTCCTGAATGAATTCTTCTTTCTCCAGAGTGGAGTATTCCAGTGCAGCAAGGTAGACTCCGTAAGCGGCCGTTGCTCCGATTGCCGGTGCCCCTCTGACAACCATATCTGAAATGGCAAATTTTACCTCTCGGTAATCGTCCGCCTGGAAATACTGCACTTCGCTCGGAAGCTTTCGCTGGTCAATTAACTTCAGACTGTCCTGTTTGAAAACCATTGTCTCATGTTTCACTAACCAGCACCCCGAGTTAGTTTTGCCAGCTGTTTCTTGGAGTAGATGTCGTTAGATCTTTACGGTTATCCACGTTTTTTAGTTATAATTCTCGATCAGATTGCTTTTCCGCCTCCAGCAGTCGGGTAAAACCGTCAAAGAATTCTTTATTCCCCGTGGGTTTGAACCCAAAGTCAACGAGGATGGCTTTCCAGTCACGAGATATGTAGTCGTAAGCATATTCGCATTCTGCCGCCAGGAAAGGAAGCCGGATTTGGAGAGGTAATTCGCTTAACTCGAATTCTCCGTAATCCAGGATGAAAAATTTTCCTTCAGGCTTCAGAGCCTTACGAGCGTTTTTTATTAGATTTTCTCGAGCGGGATGAGGTAATCCGTGGATGACAAAAGACGTGAGCACTTTATCGAATTCCGAATCGTAGGGTAACGGTTCATCTATACGACTATTTTTAACTCTTACGGAAGGATTGGTTTGAAACTTTTCCCTGAACCGTTCGATACCTACCCGGCTTTTATCCAGGCCGAGAATTCTTCCGTCCGAGTTCAAGTAATTCACCATGTATTCTGCGTTGTATCCGGATCCCGCTCCGAGGTCAAGGATCTTATCTTCAGGCTGGATGTCCATGGCTCGAATTGCATTTTCGATAAACGTGCTATATTTCCCCAGCGTGACTAAGTTCAACAATTGTTCATAATATCTGGCCAGGGGGCCGTCTATCTCAATATGGGAACGCGGGTATAAGTCTCCCATCTATGGTCACCCAATTCGTTTAAAGTCTGAAGATCTGGAATGAAAAGAAATCGAACTTGATTTATCGCGGATAAAATTTCTATTTCTTAATTGAATTCTTGAAATTATGGACGATCTCCGCGAACGATTTTGAGGCTTCGGAATCCGGATAAGCTAGCACGAATGGCTCGCCTTCGTCCCCCGTTCGTACGATTCTATGGTCGAGTGGAATGGCTCCAAGAAAATTTTCTCCTAACTCTTTAGCTGCCTGTTTACCGCCCCCTGACTTGAAAATCTCCGTCTTTTCACCGCAGTGGGGGCAGACAAAGCCACTCATATTTTCAATAATTCCCAGTATCGGTAAATCGAGTTTTTTTGAGAAGTTCACCGCTTTCCGTGAGTCCAGGAGTGAGAGATCCTGCGGAGTGGTAACTATGATCGAGCCGTCTATATCCTCTAACACCTGGGCAATAGACAGAGGTTCGTCGCCTGTTCCCGGTGGTAGGTCAATGATTAGATACTCCAGTTCACCCCAGTTCACGTCGCCAAGGAACTGTTTTATTGCTTTCATTTTTAGTGGACCTCGCCAGACTACGGGTGAGTCTTTTGAAGGCAATGTTAGCCCTAGCGAGATTATTTTTAGGTTATCCAGTTTGGCTGGTTCAATCTTTTTCTGGGTCCCTCCCAGTTTTTCGTCTTCAATTCCCATGATTTTCGGAATGTCCGGCCCGTGAAGGTCCGCGTCCAGTAAACCAACGCTCTGATTGGTTTCCGCGGCCAGAGAAGCGGCCAGATTGGCGGAAACGGTGCTCTTGCCCACTCCCCCTTTTCCGCTCATCACTACCAGGGAATGATTGACATCCTTTAGATTTATAGTTTCACTTTGCGTTTTTTTCTTTTGACTGGTCTGTTGTTCGTTCATAACTACCTCCGGGTTTTTTCCTGAAGTCGATAACTAGAAAATATAAATAACGTGCACTGCAGGGTGGCGGGGTGCGAGGCTATTCATCGGAGCTCTCGCATTCTTCGTCGTTTTCCTCTCTCCGCCACTCATAACCTGGTTCTTCTTCCAGAACTTTTCCTCCCCTTTCCTCTTTTACCGGATAAATACCCAGAATGGCCAAAGCAACGACCAGAACAAAAAATACAAGTAAACAAACGATCACTGCAGGTCCGGGTATAAAACCTATTCTCGCTCTCTGGATGGACTCGGATAAAGATTTCGCCTGAGTTGGATGTAGAACCATCTTCATAAACCAGCTAAGTAAAATAGTGGCATAAATCCAGAGATAAATTCTTCGAAGGCGCAAAGCAAGTGCGGCGGAGAAAGAGACCTTGTATTGGGGTTCCCTGAGATCTCTCGAAAGCACCTTCATCCATTCTGTCCTGGGAAGTGTTGCATCGGGATCGAGGAGGTTTGCAAAAAAATTTTCTTCCAGTAGTCGCAGGCGGGATCTCCATACCTCGTGTATCTGGTAACGGTTTGCTTCCAGGGTCAAAAGGGCGGAAGTTATGGGGATAGTTACGAGAATTAGTGCGGGAGACCTCTCTGGAGCCGAAAAAGACCAGGATATCATACCCGCTACCATGACCAGAGACCAGTAGGGCGTGCGATCCAGGCGGTTTCGCCATGTATTGACGCGCTGCACCTCGCCACGGTAGAGATGTATTAATGCATTCTCGATTTCTTCGTTTGATATCTCTGGCTTCTCTTTATTTGGCATCGTCCTAACCTACTCAAGTGTAGACTAAATTAGACCTCCTTGCAAAAGTAACAAATCGGAAATTTTACCTTTTGAAATATCGGGTATTTCCAAATTCATTCTTTCTCCTATCGGCGAGAGCGGAATTTACCGGTCCCTTGACAGTGTACTGTGCATATGATAATATTAGCCGGAATTTGGAGTTTCAAACAATTATCAATATTTCGAGGTGATTATTATGCCAGCTGGAGATAGGACAGGCCCAAGAGGAGAAGGACCTCGCACTGGGCGAGGATTAGGCTTTTGCTCTGGATACAGAACCCCCGGATACACTAAAGGAGTTCCCCGAGGAGGGGGAGGATTTGGTCGAGGTAGGGGGTTTGGTTTCGGACGAGGATTTGGCCGAGGGTTTGGATATAGTAGAGGTTACGTGCCTTCCGCGCCAGCTCCCACCGATTACGCTGGAGCATCTGGGAATGCGAATCAAGAACCCCAAACCGAAAAAGAATACCTGGAAAGGGAAGTAGAAGCTCTTCAGAACGAGCTGGAAGCTATGCGTCAGAGAATGAAGGAACTGGATGAAGAAAGTAACGCCTAAGGAGTGAATTAGATGAAGCTAGCTATTACGGCAACTGGTGAAGACCTGAAGTCGAACTGCGATGGAAGATTTGGTAGGTGCTCGTTTTTCGTTATAGTTGACCCGGACTCACTGGAGTACGAAGCGATTCGGAACTCCAGTAGAAAAGCCAGGAGCGGCGCTGGTATTCAGGCAGCGGAAACCCTGGCCGGGACTGGAGCGGATGCTGTTGCAACAGGCAACGTTGGGCCTAATGCTTTTAACGCTTTGGACTCTGCCGGGTTGAATATTTACACGGGTGCTTCGGGAACTGTCGAAGAAGTTATAGAATCCTTCAAAAACGACGAACTGACTCAGGCGAACGAACCCACTGCGTCGGGGGGAGCTGGAAGGAAAAATTAAACAAAATGGAGGTCCTATGAAAGTTTGCTTTCCGACAGAAGGAAATGGTGGACTTGATGGAACCGTAGGTGAACACTTTGGTAGAGTTCCTACCTATACTATAGTGGATAGTGAAACTGATCAGGTTGATGTAATCCCCAATGAAAGTTCCCACATGGGAGGTAGTGGCCTGCCAGCCGATCTTCTTGCCCGTGAAGGAGTGGACGTGATGGTTTGCTCGGGACTTGGAAGAAAAGCTATTAGGCTTTTTGAAGATCACGGCATAGAGGTCTTTATTGGTGCGGGCGGTACGGTTGAGGAAGCTCTGGAAGAGTGGCGTGAGAATCAATTGCAGTCAGCTTCCGCGTCTGATGCCTGCGAACGCCACGAATTTGGCGGAAATCACCACCATTAACCCGTCGTTATAACGATTACACTGAGTTTGTCGAAACCCCCGGGGCACCTCCCCGGGGGAAGGATCGGCTTGTTTCAATCTGGCAATTAGTCAAGGAGTTTACATGCAGATCACGGTCTCAGCGGGAAAAGGGGGGACTGGGAAAACTACAGTTGCTACCAACCTGGCTCTCGCCTTACGGAAAGAGTACAATGTGGAATTCTTAGATTGTGACGTTGAAGAACCGGATGCGGGCATTTTCTTAAAGCCCGATTTTGACTCCAGTCAACCCGTCAATATCAAGATACCGGAAGTCTCGGATGAAATCTGCACTTACTGTGGTAAGTGTTCGGACGCCTGCGAGTTTAACGCCATAGCGACTTTTGGCGAGAACGTTCTCGTCTATCCCGAGCTTTGCCATGGGTGTGGTTTGTGCTCGCTTGTCTGTCCGGTCGATGCCATAACGGAGAAGGATAAAAAAATTGGTGAAATTAGAATGGGTAAAGCTGGGGGTATCGAATATTTCGAGGGCGATTTGATCGTAGGCGAGCCGATGGCTACTCCTATCATTAAAGAACTTAAGAAGAAGACGTCTCACGATCGAATCTCAATTCTGGATTCGCCTCCGGGCACTGCTTGCCCTGTTATTGAGAGTCTCCATGGGAGCGATTTTGCCCTTCTGGTCACTGAACCTACCCCATTCGGACTACATGATCTGAGGCTTTCCGTTGACGTGGCCCGGGAAATCGGGGTCCCGGTAGGAGTAGTGATTAATAGAGACGGGATCGGAGATGCG
>JAIPHJ010000065.1 GCA_021735245.1 Candidatus Bipolaricaulota bacterium | reverse complement strand
CACGTCATCAACCGATACGTCCATTCCCAGGCTACGCCCGAGGATTAATCCCTTTCTGACAACATCGTTTCCAACAAGGTCCTCCATTGGATTGGGCTCAGTAAAACCCTTTTGTTTCGCCTCCAGCACTGCCACTGATAACCGTTTCCCGTCTTCTATTCTGGAGAGAATGTAGCTAAGTGATCCACTCAGAATAGCTCCAACCTCGTTTATCTCATCACCCTGTCGCAGAAGATGGTTCAAAGTAGAAATAACCGGCAATCCAGCACCAACTGTCGCTTCGTAACGGATTCCAGCTTCCTGAAGCTTTCTGAACTCCTCGGGCTTGACTTTCGTCAGGGGTATCTTGTTTGCTACTACAACTGACCAGTCTTCATTGAAACCTTTATGGTAGAATTGATTAAGAGACTCTGCGTCGGTAACGTCTATCAGAACGCCAGTTTCCACACTTCCAAAGAGCGATTCAAGTTCTACTAATTCGGCAAACTCTGAGGGATCAAGCTCCGCTAGTTCACCCCCTGCACGTTTTTTCTCTACTATCCCTTCCAATTCACGTACGGAAAAACCATCCTTGTTAATCAAGAGTCCGCTGCTATCAGCTAGTCCAATGTACTTCAATTCTGGCCGTTCGGTGGATGAGTTGTTCCATTTATTTACCAGTTTGATTAGCTCTAAACCTACTGCGCCTAGGCCAATCTGGGCCAGAGGTAGAGCCGTAAATTCAGATTGTTCTTTCATTTTTGACCCTCCAGTATAAAGAAATTCATGAGTTCATGTCCGTTGGGGAATACCCTACCCGTTTTGGCAGCACTTTTTTCGGAAAAGTCGTTCCGTGAGTCTTTCCCTGTTCTCTGGGGCTCGAAGATAGCAAAAGGAACCGGCCCACGTTCATGTGTCCTGGACTTGATACCCGTAATGTGATCCGTTGCAAGAAGGAGTCTCGCATCGTTTTCTTCTCTGAGATATTCAATCAGGGGGCCAACAATCCTCCGATCAATTCGTTCGATCGCCTCCAGCTTCAACTCAAGCTTACCCATATGAGACGCCTCATCCGGTGCTTCTATATGGAGATAGATTAATGAATCATCCGCTATATTGTCCTTAACTGCTTGTACCTTGCCCTCGTAGTTAGTGTCGATTAATCCTGTTGCTCCTTTCACTTCAACCGGGGATAAACCTGCATAAGAACCCAGGCCCCTCACCAAATCCACTGCGCTTATTACAGCCCCATCCAGGCCATACCGGTTCTGTAACGTTGGTATGTCGGGCTTTATACCCGCCCCCCAAAACCATACTCCGTTTATCTCGTCGTCCTTTCCCCCCAGCAGATCTTTCGCTCCATTCTGTAACTCGTTTAACCTTTGACTCCCGGGTCCTTCTGGAAGATAATGTAAGACTGGTTCTCCGGTGATGTCATGAGGGGGCGTGAGGTTTATATCTTCGAGATTCGCTTTCTGATTTCCCCCTTTCCATATAAGAACGTTTCTGTAGCTTACTCCCGGGTAGAATCTAAATTCCTCATTCCCCAGCTCTTTGTCCAGACTATCTATAAGCCTGTTGGAGAGTTGTTGCGATGGATGCCCACCGCTATAATCTTCCATAATTTCGGTAATTCCGTTCTTACCGAACCGGACTAAATTACACCGGAAAGCGATGTCCGTTTTTTCAATGGCTACCCCCAGGCCCTTTGCCTCCAGAGGAGCTCTGCCTGTATAGTATTTTTTCGGGTCAAGACCCATCAAGCTCAAGTTTCCAACCGCACTACCGGGTGGGGTTCCCTCGGGGACGGTAGTCACCCTCCCCAGAACCCCGGTTGAAGCAATTGAATCCATATTTGGTGTTTCTGCAGCTTCCAGAGGAGTTCTTCCGGAAAGTTCTTCTTGAGGGTGGTCCGCCATGCCGTCCCCCTGAACGACTACGTATTTCATAAACCGCTGACCTCCAGTACTTCTTCTACGGTATTACCCACTGTTTCAGGTTCCTTGCTGGATTCTATCGCGATATCGGGGTCCTTTAGGCCGTGCCCGGTTAACGTACAGGTCAAGACGCTGCCGTCTTCGAAATAGCCGGTTCCGTCCATCTGAAACAAACCTGCCACTGATGCTGCCGAAGCGGGCTCGCAAAACACACCTTCTGAGTCCGCCAGTACCCGATAGGCTTCAACTAGTTCATCATCAGTTGCTTTGCCGATCATGCCTCCCGATTCGTCCCTTGCATTCTCGGCTTTTTCCCAGCTGGCAGGGTTGCCGATCCGGATAGCAGTAGCAACGGTCTCAGGATTTTCGACCTTTTTACCATCGACGATAGGAGAAGCTCCTGCGGCCTGGAAACCGGTCATCTTTGGCAGTCTTGTCGTCTTCCCGGAATCGGAATATTCTTTGTACCCTTTCCAGTAAGCCGTTATATTTCCGGCATTTCCCACCGGTAAAAGATGGTAATCCGGAGCCTGTCCGAGAAAATCTGCTATCTCGAACGAAGCGGTCTTCTGACCTTCTATCCTGTTTGGGTTGAGAGAATTTACAAGAGTCACCGGATAGTTATTCGAGATCTCCAGTACCAACTCCAGCGCTTCGTCAAAGTTACCTTCTATCTGAACGACGGTTGCTCCGTGCATCATCGCCTGGGACAGTTTTCCGAAGGCTATTTTCCCTTCGGGAATGACAACTATCGCCTCTAGCCCGGACCTGGCAGCAAAAGCCGCCGCCGAGGCGGAGGTATTACCGGTTGAAGCACATATGACTGCTTTCTCCCCTTTTTCTACGGCTTTGGAGACGGCTACTGTCATACCACGATCTTTAAAAGATCCGGTTGGGTTCGCTCCCTCGTATTTCAGATATACCTCCAGGTCATCGTTTAATTTCGCTTCTATGCTTCTTGCCCGAATTAGCGGAGTATTTCCTTCGGATAAACTTACTATATTTTTTCGTGATTCTACCGGTAAATAGTCAAAATAACGGTCGAGTACACCTTTCCATTCCATGGCAAACCTCCTGAATGTCTGTTACTAACACCGTCTAGATAAAATGGCTAAAATTTAAAACGAAAAGAGGATAGAAAAATTGATTAGAGTAGGGCTATTAGAGGGGTGGGTCCCCCCGTCATAGAGTAAGACGTGGTTTGGATGGATACGGAAGAGGAGGAAAAATCAAAACCGAACAAACAGATATGGCTGTTTCCTAGCTTACTTCTGTTTATCATTGGCAATCCTCTTCCTTGGGTAAAATTTGATTTACATTATACTAACGAAAGCCTGTTTACCTGTCAAGTCCCAGGTTACAGATTGTCTGGAGTATTCTAATAATACACTTTCTCCGGAAATTTGACTGATACTGCCCTCCGAGACGCCTATTTATTGACCTGAAGTTCCTTTCCGTGATGAGTTTTTCGCCTGTGCTACGGGTAACTAGCGCTGTTTTGCAATGGAGCAACTACGGGAGGTGGGTAGAGCGGGTTGCAAGTAGGTGTTAAAAAAAGGCCCCATAACCACAATCCGGTTATGGGGCCAAAATATATTTAGAATTTTTCTCTATCTCTCGCGGTCAAGTTAGCTTTCTAACTTGTTCTCCCTATACCTACCCAATCCCCTGAACGTCCCGAACAAAAGTACAATAAGTAGGAACATGAGCGGGAAGGCCGTGGCGATCGAAGCGGTCTGAATGACTTCCAGGCTACCGGTTCCGGCCAGTATGGCACCGATTACTCCCAGGGCGACACCCCAGAAGACTCTTATGTGTTTGCTTGGTTCCTCTTGACCGGAGACGAACATACAGAGCGCCATTGCAGCACCGTTTGCACTGGTCAGAAAGAAGCCTGCAATTAAGAAGAGGATTGCTATCGCGAGTAGCGGGGTCAATGGTAGATGTTGGATCGTTGCAAAGACGGCACTTTCAACCCCGTGTTCCTGAATCACTCCGGTTACGTCAAAACTAATCCCGGCCCCACCAATTACTCCGTACCAGAGGAAGTTAGCCAGGGTGGGTAGCAAAAGAGTAGCTGCGATTGTTTCCCTTATGGTCCGGCCTTTTGAAATTCGGGCAATGAATAGAGCCACAAACGGTGCCCAGGCAATCCACCACGCCCAGTAGAATATTGTCCAGCCTCCGAGCCAGTTCATGGCGCCTTCGCTGGCACCACCGGTAAACAGACTCATCGGGATGAAATTTAGAATATACTGACCTATTGAGTTAGTAGTTAAGTTAAGAAAAAACAGGGTCGGACCGAATACGAAAACAAAGAAAAAGACCGCGATAAAGAGCCACATGTTGATATCCCCGATTAACTTTATCCCTTTTTTTACTCCGGTATATACGGCTATCGTAAATATCGCGGTTAAGGCCCCGATAATGAGATAGATGCCATATTGCGGAAGCTCCAGCCCGTAGTGGTACTTTAGACCTGACGAAAACTGTAACGCTATCAAACCTGTCGTCGTCGATAACCCTCCAACTGTTGCGAATACCCCAATTACGTCGATTACTTTCCCCCAGAAGCCTCTAACACGATCACCAATGACGTAATAAAAAGCACTGGAAAGTCTGAAGGGCAGATCCTTGGTATAACAGGCGTGCGCCAGTGGAATCGTTAACATGGCGTAAATCGCCCAGGGGCTCAAACCCCAGTGGAAAAACGAAGTGGTCATGGCGTGGTTTGCTGCCGCGTCGGTCATCCCCTCGCCACCGAAAAACGGGGGAGGTGTCATGAAGTGATAGGCAGGTTCCGCCGGACCCCAGAAGACTATACCTGCGGCAATTGCCGCGCCGAACAACATGGAAAACCAGGAGAATTTGGAAATGTCTGGTTCGTCACTGGGTTTTCCAAGCTTCATCTTGCCATACTCAGTTACTAGCATGATAAATGCTCCGCTGACCAGAAGAAAAACGGTCAGCAACCAGAGCCATGCCCAGGATTGGGTCATCCAGCTAAATACTTTGTTGATCACGTCCTCCATGTTGCCAGGGAAGACTATCGACCAAAGAACAAAAAGTGAAATCAAAATCGCAGATATCCAAAATATATAAGGATCATACGATCTTTCTTCTTCAACGGAATTCGTCATGAAAACCTCCTTGGTTTGTTAAGTGTTGAACAAGATATAGTTCATAGGAAAGGTATGTAACTTCGCGATACTTATACTCAAAATTAGTTTTACCCCACCAAAGGATCCGTATTTAGAGTTGGGCTCAAATAGCAAGGTAAATTTGATCCTATTTAAAGCCGGATCTCCTGATCCTAGGTAACTCTTTCCATATAATCCTGTAGCTTTTTGTCGATCTCCGGGTCGAGGGATGGCCCCTCAAAGTCGTCCAGGATGGATTCACAGCGCTCATGTGCCCGCTCCACCGTGGGTTTAAGTCCTTCTTCTGAATCAAACCCCTTCCTGTTACTCAATGCCGGTACGCGAAAGTCCTTCATGTGTTGTATAGTCGAGGGTTCTTTTAGGTAGTGACCGGAGTGACCGACGTTCTGAATTGCTTCTTTGGCCACGGTCTGTTCGCTTACCTCCAGGCCTTTCTGGTAGTTGTTAATCATGTCCAATATCTCGTCATCGAGTATGAATTTCTCGTAAGACATGGCCATGTAATTCTTAAGGAGACCGGCTGAATGGAGGACAAAGTCCATCCCGTGACTCATAGAAGCGTTAAAAGTCATCATGGACTCGTACCCTGCCTGTCCATCAGTACGCAGGGAGTCAGTAATTGATCCTCCGCCCCGGCACGGCACGTCGTAGTGGCGAGCCAACTGGGCTGTAGCCCCGATAAACT
>JAIPHJ010000064.1 GCA_021735245.1 Candidatus Bipolaricaulota bacterium | reverse complement strand
GGGAATTGCTCGCGGAAAAAGCCAGTGAACAATATTCCCCCAAGTGCCAATCCCCATATGGTACCAAACAGGGCCCAGCCCCAGTTGCCCCGAATACTTATCAGGGTAAACGGCGTATAAGTACCAGCAATTAGTATATAGATCGAGCTATGGTCGATAGACCGAAGAACCGATTTGACTCTGGGGTAAGGTAGAGCATGATAGAGTGTAGAGGAAAGAAAAAGCACAATTAGACTGGCCCCGTAGATCGAAAAACTGGTCAGCATCCATAGGCTGTTGGACCGGGCTCCCCGTAACAGCAACATAACCAGTCCGGCGATGCTTACTAGAACTCCCAGACCGTGTGTTACGGAATTAACGACCTGCTCGTTTTTTTCATAGGAAACAGGGCTGGATGAGGTAAGATCATTTTCCATTTTTCTCCTCAAAGTAGCGCTTATTATCACAGTCTTATCGTTAAAATCTAAAGTACACGGGACAATAAATACAACTTACGGAAGATAAACTCGGAAAACTGAAGTAAGATGTTGTAATGCCAGTCGAGGGGTTAATCCTTTTATACGGTGTAACTCCCTATCATTAGTCGAAAAAACCATCTTATCGTTGGCCCTCTAAGCGGTTTTTCTCAGGATCTTGTAGGCACGAACAAATAGACGAACTAGATTGTGCTGGCAAATTGGAATGCTTAAGGTCCCTACAATCCCCTCATTTGTTCTACCAGTATAAATTATTCTTCCCCGCTTTTCTCCAGAGTCACCCAGGACTCGTATAAGAGTTCGGGCTCATAGACCAACCCATCGACTTCTATTAGAGGCAATTGATTCAGGGAACTCTTTGGAACGCCTTCTTCTTTGATCTTTATCAGGTGCTCCTCACACCGACTGAGTATATCTCTATATCTTTCTGCCTCACTTTGATTAAAAATAGGTACTAACCTAAAGCCCTCGTCCTGGTAGGGGGACGGAACTGGAATCATCTCGTAGCAGTTTGCATCCCCAGTGATAAATCGTTCTTTTAACTCTTCAAACGTTTCATCGGCTTCTTCCGGTACCAGCTTTAGTTCGATAACCTCTCTTTTCATAAGACACCCCTTTCTGCGACCTGGATAACCATGGAGTTTGCACTTAAGGTGATGGTAACAGAGGAAAGGGTCAATTAAAAAATTTCCTTAACCACATTTAACCTACCGGAGAAACCCAGGAAGAATTAAGAACCAATAATAGCCTTGAGAGATTAAACCGGGAAATTAAAAGAATAACAAGACGAAATTGATTTTGTCTCCTCAGGAAAGCTGGTACTTGCTTAATTGCATCTACTGACGAATCAACTTTTCAGTTCGCCATCATGAGGGGGCGGAGATTTCTACATATTTTGTTTATGATAAGGGATGGAGGCGAGATCGATGAAAGCAGATGCAGTTTTCGAAGGAGGAGGAGTAAAAGGGATTGGTTTGGTGGGGGCATTAACTGTAGCGGAAGAAGAAGGTTATGATGAATGGGTGAATGTAGCTGGTACTTCGGCCGGAGCAATTGTAGCATCCCTTCTTGCTGCCGGTTATGACTCCAGTGAACTGGAAGATTTGATTATGGATCTAGACTACACGAAATTCAGGGACAAGGGTATAATCGATCGCATTCCTTACCTGGGACCATTGCTTAGTCTTTTGCGAGAAAAAGGGGTATACGAGGGGAGTTATCTTCATGATTGGTTGACTGAAAAACTCGATAACAAGGGAGTCTCCACGTTCTCAGACTTAAAAACCGAATATGAGGAGGACAAGTACAAGTATGGACTCAGGGTGATTGCTGCAAATATCTCTGGCCGAACTATGCTTGTTCTTCCTCAGGATATAACCGATTTGAGGGAAAACCCTGATGATCTCTCAGTGGCGAAGGCAGTGAGAATGAGTATGTCGATACCGGGATTTTTCGAACCAGTAGTCAGAAATGATTCGTTTATCGTTGATGGAGGGCTACTCAGCAATTTTCCGGTTTGGCTGTTCGATGGTAATGACGAACCTTCTTGGCCTACTTTTGGATTTAAGCTAATTGAAAAGGAAGGCTCTATCTCCGGCGTTTTTTCCTACGCTAAAGAGATATTTTTCACCATGATGGAAGCACACGACGAAAGGCACCAGGAAAAATCACAAAGAGTAAGGACAATAGGTATTGATTCGTGCGGAATTAAGACCACTGATTTTAACCTTGACGAAAAGGATAGACGTAAGCTTTTCCGTTCGGGACGGAAAGCAGCCCGTAAATTCTTTGACGCTTGGGATTTTGAAGAATACAAGAAGACGTACCGCAAGTAAGCTGTATTTGACAATTAATTATTGTAGAAAAATGAGGTTAAAAAGTGCAGAAGGTCGCCACGGGCGTATTTCATACAATTTCCTGACCTGTTTGCCCCTGGGGCGTTCATGTATTAAACGGTATCCTGTCCTCGGCCTCCCGGAGGATGCTGAATAATAATGCACTTAGTTAAATGTTTACTAAACTACAACTGTTGAATAATTATTCAACAGGAATATTTTACTCAACAAAAGGATGAATTTGGCAACCACGCCACAAGTCGGGAGTCTTGACTTCTCTATGCAAACCATTTCTCAAGTCGTGCCATAATCTTTTGAATATATTTTAGTCATTAAAATTTTGACAATAACGAGTCTTTATGTCATAATAAATTTGACATTAAATCAGGTTTATGACATTTCTTTATGACAATAGGGGGCCATTATGGCAATAATTTCTCCAAGAAGATACCTAGAAAGGCAGATTAATATACCAGAAAGTAAGTTAATTAACTGGGTGGGTGATGGCAAAGATGAAAAACCTAAAAGAGGGATATTCCAGTCCGTTGCTAGAGAAATTCGTAACTTTTTGCAAAGTGAAAATCAGAAAAATGTAATTATCATACCCGGTCTAAGAGGTATCGGCAAAACCACCCTTCTGTTCCAAGCTTACGACCATTTTAACAGCGAGTTTGCAGAAGAAAAAATACTTTATCTGGCATGCGATGACATTAATAACTTCGATCTTGATTTGATAGAAGTTTTGGATGCCTATGAAAGGTTTATCTTGCAGAGTGATTTAGAGTCTCTTGGAAAAGATGAAAAAGTCTTGATATTGTTGGACGAAGCTCACTACCAACGAGGCTGGGCACAAAAAGTAAAAAGTTATTCCGATCGAACTGACAATCTATTCTTCGTGGTTACAGGATCTTCGGCCCTTTCCCTCGAGATAACAACTGACCTGGCTCGACGAGAAAAAGAATTAGATATGTTTCCCCTTAATTTTCCTGAATATTTAAGGATAAAGGGAATGACGGATAGGGATGAGGACCTATCGACACCAGTAAAAGAGATTAAAGAACTAAAACGTGCAATTTTCGAAGATATGGATCCAGCGGAGCGAAAAAGGAGGATCGGTAATATTGTCGCGGCTATACGAAGCAACTATCTCACAAAATTATCCCCCTGGGAACCAAAACTAGAAAAATTCCTTCTCTCTGGCGGATTTCCCTTCTGTGTCGATCAAGCTGAATTGGAAATTTATGAGGACATTTTGGAGGTATGTAAGCGTATTGGCCAGGAGGACTTGCCGTTGGTGTCTTCCGTGGGCAAAAGCGGCAAGGTGGCTAAAAGTGGTTTGAGTGTATTGCAGCTTATTGCTGATAATCCTACTTTTTCGCTTCGTAGAATAGCTGAATCCATTGGCAATATTTCCAGAGAGTCCGTATCTAACTTATTGCTGGGTTACGAGAAGGCAGGGCTTATCCAGATCCTGAAGCCTTATGGTTCAGCAAAGGAGATGACCAGAAAGGCGAACGAGTATTATCTAGCTTCACCGACTGTACGGGCGTCCCTATGGGAGCGAATAGGTGGATTGACTGGTGATTCTGAACAGTTAGGCAAGTTATGGGAAACCTATATTGCCAATTCTCTTATCAGAATGCAGAGATATCTGGGTCCATTAGGGGATCTATTTTACGATTATAAAGAGGGTGGTGCGGATTTTATCTTAAGGCTCAGGAATGGAAATCTAGTTGCCGTAGAGGTCGGCTGGGGTGGTAAAGACGTCGGACAGGTTTTGAAAACTTTAACCAGAGTTAATGGTGGGTATGGCATTGTGATAAGCGATCACCCTGAGGGCCACAGAGAAGTTGAAACTGAAAAAGGAAAATATGACCTTTATTTTCTGCCGAAAGAGGCTTTCATGTTGCTTTAGATGGAGAAAATAGCCTGGGTTTGGCGTAATTCAAATTCGGCAAAATCCGGTCCGAAGAAGGTATTATGGGTACCTCAGCAAGATAGGACTAGAATTACTCCCGCTTGATAAGTGTCGGCCCCTTTCCCGGGTGTCCGTCAAAGACCACCGGGGAATACTGAACTTCGAACCATTCTCTGAATTTATCGTAATCTAGATTATCGGGCCAATCCTCTTCGTTTAGCCACCACTTGTTTAGCTCATTTCGGAATAAGTCCCTAAAATTCGCCTTGAGGTAATTCTCCAGATCTCCCGGTGTCTCCATCTCGGGGATTATGTAAGCGGTGGGTTTCTCGTTTACTTCTTCTCGGGAGAACTTCCGCCCGTCCTCTTCGAGGTTATTATTCCATACAACGAAAGGTTCCTTTGCCTTCAGGACGATGACACCGAAGTTCACCGCTGGCAGCACGCTATCACCTCTTTAAGCACAATTAAATCAAAGAAAGTTTACCGTTAAGAAATGTTCAGATACCCAGCTCGAAGAATGAATACTGTTCCAGATGGGGAAGATACTTACTCGCTGCTTCCGTGATATTCTTTTCTTCTGCCACAAAAAGCCATTTTTCCGCGTCCCGCTTCGGGAGTCCCGAAAACATTCTGCGGTCAACGTAGTAAGTATCCTTGTCCTCCTTACCGCGACTAAACATCATATAAGCGGTATACGTGACGTTTCCCTCAGAGATTTCATTAAGGATCTTCTCTCCTTCTTCGGGAAAGGCACTTATTACATCGACTATAGCTTCCGGTGTTTGGTCAATTAAGTAAACCCGTATTGAATTATCGAAAGATTCAACGTGAGATTGACCGGGATATTTGTTGAGGTGGTCAATTTGTTCGAGCTCACTTTCTACAGCGGTTATATCCTCTTCCGGAACAGGATTCTTTCCTTCAGGGACCAAAAAGGGTTCGTTCTCCGGGTCCTCGTATATCTCGTAACCTGACGGGATCTCATCTACTTTTTCGCCAACGTCGTGGCTGGAGAAATAGAATGAACCAGGGTCATCTTCGCCTTCTGGTTTTTGTAGAACGTACTCCATTCCAATTTCATTCTCGTACTTTACGGACACCTTGAATCACCTTCGTTAAATATACATGAAGCCAGCTAGTCTTAAACATCCAAAATGTATTTCATTTAGGGAATTACATCAAACCCAAGAAAACTAATGGTCCCTCCAGCCCTAATCCCGCCTACCCATAAAGAAATTTGTAACATTTCTAAATATCGGCGAAGGGTCAGGAGTCGCTTATCAATAAGAGAGCTAGTTAGGTATTTGAAGCTGGTGACGACGTACCTGTCCGTATTGCGATATTGCCGCCCTCGCTAAATTTGAATATAAGTGTAATAGAAGCGATGGTAAGGGTCCCGAAAATCAGGTATATCCTTCTTTTCCCTCCTTCCTTATTTTGATAAAGGTTAAGTTACTGATAATTGAAAGACTTACTGTAAAGAGACTAGAACTGCTCCAGTTACGATCAGGCAGGTGCTCAGGCCAATTTTCCAGTCCACCTTTTCGATGCCTTTGAGGAAGAAGTGAGTCAGGGCAACTGTGAAAAGCGGAGCTACGCGCATAAGAGCTGACACAACCGTAGCCGGTAAAAAAGTAAGGGCGTAAAGGCTAAACAGGGGCAAGATACCCATAGC
>JAIPHJ010000063.1 GCA_021735245.1 Candidatus Bipolaricaulota bacterium | reverse complement strand
TGTCAAAAACCGGGAGATTGGCACCGAGTTTTAAATTAAATTGTGAATTCAAAAAGCCGGTCCCCCTGGAAGAAGAAATTACGACTCGGGCAAAGGTCTTAACTCAGAAACACGGAGTGGCAAAATCCAGGTCAGAAATTTTAGACAAGTCAGGAAATACTCTTGCTACAGCCCGGATAAGCTCGAAAATCCTTGATCGTAAAATAGAAGCAGATTCGTGAACTCTATTCTTTGGCCGAGGCTTTAAGACTTTAAGTACCTATCAAACCACTCTAACATTTCTTCCAACCTCCTTATCCGGTTTTTCGGCTTACCTCCCCGACTTAACTCGTGATTTTCTCCGTTAAACAGACAAAGTTTTGCCGGAACATCAAAATACTTAAGAGCGGTAAACATCTGTAGACCTTCCCCCTCCCAGCATCGATAATCCTCTCTTGAATGAATAAATAAAGTAGGGGTCTCTACCTGATCGGCGTATTTTAACGGGGATTGATCCCAGAGTTTGTCATGATCATTCCAGGGATCCCCGCCCTGTTGATCGGCCACAAAGAAATATCCGATATCCGTGGTATTAAACTTCGAGATCCAATTGGAGATACTTCGACAGGATACTGCGGCCCGAAACCTATCCGTATGCCCAATTATCCAATTCGTCATAAAGCCACCGTATGATCCTCCCGTCACGCCCAGCCTGTCCTCGTCAATAAAGGAATACCTTTCCAGAGCCCGGTCAACCACCGCCATGAGATCTAGATAGTCATCTTCGCCGTAAGCCCCGCGAATATCGGCAAATTCGTCTCCCTTACCGTCACTTCCCCGGGGATTGGAAAAGATGACGACGTAACCGTTATTGGCCAGATACTGAGTTTCGTGGAAATATACGTCGCCGTATGCCGCCTTCGGACCTCCGTGAACCTCCAATATTGTCGGATAAGACGAGTCCGGATCGAAATCGGGTGGTTTTAGAACCCAGGAATTAATTTCTTCCCCGTCTCTTTCCACGGTAAACCTATCGATCGGGGCGAGGGAACTCTCCGGGTACGCCTCCTCGTTTAAATTCGTAAGCCTTTCCTCTTTCCCCTCTTCGGATAACGTATATAGTTCCTGGGGTTGCCGATCAGTCAACTTTACAAACACTTTCTGTCCACTTTCTACATCAAAATCGTCCACCGATCCCCCGGGCTTCGTTAACCGCGTTACATCACCGGAGAGATTTGAACAAGTTAAATACGAAACCCCTTTAGTAGTAGACAAAAAATAAAACTCTTCTCCCAAGGCCTTACTGTTTTGTCCTTTTCCCAATCTAACATCAGTCAATATCCTGTTGGAAAAGGAATTTTTCCATTCGGGGGTAAGAAGATCGAGGTTCTCTTCACTCAAGTCGTATCTGTATAACTGCTGGTTTTCATTTAACCCGGCATCTTCCATATCTGTAAACGTCACAAACAATTTCTGATCGTCGACAAACTCCACCAGCCAAAATCTCCCCTGGTTATTGGTTAGCTTTTCCGGATTCTCTGGTTGGCCGTCTACGGACACAAGGTAGATTTCATTCGTTATCGGTGCCCTGTCCTTGTATTCCGCTCCGACAAACGCGATCTTACCTCGTCTTATGGCGTATTCTTCCACGTTTGTAGAGCCGGGAGTAATATCTCTTACTTCCGAATTTTCATCGGTAACCTTCCGGACAAAAAGGTGATTCCGTCGTTTATTGGTAAACCCCTCGCCGTTCTCCCAGAATGGAATCTCATCGAGGATCAGACAATCCCCTTCATCCTCTTCCTCACCATTTTCTCCAACTGAAACAACCGCCTTATATACCATTTCTTCACCTTCGACCTGAAAAGATTTGACCTCATGAGGAACGGAGAAGGCTTTCTTCGCTTCTCCACCGGTTAGATCAATCCGGTAAAAATCCGTTACTTCCTCGTCCTCTTCTCTATCTCTGGAAGAGATAAACAATATTTCATGCTCTCCGGTCCAGGCGAAATCCCTGTCCTGGTCTGAGCTAGTGAGCTGCGACGTATTACTTTTTTCCAGATCGTGAAGCCAAATATTGGAGTTATAGTCCTCCTTCTCCTCGTCTACTTCCTGAACAAGAAAGGCGACTTTCCTACCGCTGGTCGATAACTTCGGGGCTGAAAGAAACTTAAAATCCGTGAACGAATCTGAAGTCAAATCCATTCTAACACCACCTCTAGTGGAAATGCTTTTTGCCCTTCTCAATCAAAAAGCCCGCCTACATGGCGGGCCCATACGATAATCGCTACCTGGTTGTAGATTGTTTTGTTAATGATAGAATACCCGGCAATCGAGCGACCACGTTCAAGCTAACGTGACAGAACGCTTGTTTCAGGTCAAACTCGTTTGAAATCCAGCCCAAGTTTCCGCCCGATGGGTTCCTCCAGATCCAGGACGACCTCTCCGTCTCCTCTCAAAACCAGTTCATCGTTTTCGTAGTAAACAAGCCGAAATTCGCCTTCCTGTGTCTCAACATCCAGGCTTAGATCAATGTATCGCTCCATTGATTCTGGGTCGTTGAGCACAATTTTTGGCTCGTCAAATTTTTCCTTAATCCAGGGCTTTAAATCCTTCAAATCGTCTTTACAGTCATTTACATCCTGGGCCTGAAAAAACACATCATGTACGTCCGCGGTCCCTGAAGGCTTTTTTTTGAGGTCGTCAGGTACTGACCCGAACCAGAACACGTTCTTTAACGATTGGAAAAAGCTTTTCATGCTCATAATTATGGGTAAATCCTATTTATTTGTCGGGGAAACGGTATTGTCTCCCTAACGTGATCCAAATTACATATCCAGGCAATGGTTCTTTCCACCCCGAGCCCAAAGCCCGAATGTGGCACAGAACCGTACCTGCGCAAATCCAGGTACCATTCATAAGGATCCCGTGGCAAACCTTCCTCGTCTAATCTATCTTCGAGGAGTTCAAGATCATCTATCCTCTGGCTTCCACCGATAAGCTCACCGTAACCGTCCGGGGCGATCAAATCCGCAGCATAGACCGTTTCACCATTTGGCATGGGCTCCATATAGAATGGCTTTAGCTCCCGGGGGAACGCTTCAATAAAAACGGGCTTGTCAAAGTGGTCACCAAGAGCAGTCTCCGCCGGAGCACCAAAGTCCTCACCGGTATTCATATCTATTCCTGCTTCGTTAACTATTTCAATAGCCTCCTTGTAAGAAATTCGCGGAAATGGTTTTTCAACCTTCTTAACTAACGCTTCTGTATTTACTCCCAAACTCTCGAGTTCATCCCGCCGTTTGTCAACTACACGATTTACCACGTAATGAACCATCTTTTCCTGAAAATCCAGGTTCTCGTCGTGTTCAACCCAGCTAAGTTCCGCCTCGGCCATCCAGAATTCAGTCAGGTGTTTTCGTGTTTTGGACTTTTCCGCCCTGAATACGGGTCCGATCCAATACACCTCGCCCAGAGCGGCAGCAGTTGCCTCGAGGTAGAGTTGAGAGCTTTGAGTTAAATAGGCATCCTCTCCAAAATAATCGGTCTCAAATAAGGTAGTTGTACCTTCCACGGAGACACCCGTTAGTATAGGTCCTTCAGTAGCTATGAGCCCTTCACGATCAAAGAATTCCCGAAGGGCCTGGAGCAACTCGTGCCTAACTCTGAGCACGGGAGCTGAGCCCTTAGCTCTAATCCAGAGATGGCGATGATCCATCAAAAATCCGGGGCCGTGTTCCTTCGGGGTAATTGGGAAGTCATCCTTAACTGACTGCTGGACGGAAATGTCGGAGACTTCAAGCTCGTAACCAATCGGAGCCCTCTCGTCCCGTTTCACCTCACCCTGAACCACTAATGAAGATTCTCTTTTCAGATCCAGGGCCATTTCAAACAGGTCAGAGTCTACCGAACCCTCCTTAAGCACACCCTGAATGATCCCAGACCCATCCCTTATCTGGAGGAACTGGATTCCTCCGCTGGATCTCCTGTTAAACAACCATCCCTTGATGATAACTTCTTCACCATCGTATTGATCGACCTCACCAATTGAAATTGTCTTCACATCTCTCACCAACCTTCAAAATATTAACCTTTCTACAAGTGCGTCCTGTATCCTTCCATTTGTCGCTACAAGCCCTCGTGAACCGTAAATATCGTACCCGTTTCCGGAAAAATCCGAAATCACCCCACCCGCTTCTTTAATTATCAGGCAACCTGCCGCTACATCCCATGGAGACAATCCAATCTCCCAGAAGCCGTCAAATCTTCCCGCGGCTACAAAGGAAAGGTCCATAGCAGCTGCCCCGTCTCGCCTTATTCCTCTCGCCTTTCTGACCAAACCAGAAAAAGATTTTATTGCAGACGGTAATCTATCTTCATCGTACGGAAAACCAGTAGCAAGCAATGATTTAGAGAAATCGGCAGTCCCGGAAACGGATATCTTGCGCCCATTAAGAAAGGCTCCTTTATCTTTAATTGCAGTAAAGGTCTCCTCAATAACCGGTAAATGGACAACACCCACTGTCAATTCCCCATCCTGTTCAACCGCGATGGAAACACAAAAAAGAGGATAATTGTATATGTAATTCGTCGTCCCGTCCAGCGGATCAATAATCCACTTCGTAGAACTCTTTTCTACCTCGAATTCTTCCTCGGCCAGGATTGAATGTTTTGGGAATTTCTTCTGGATCTTATTCGCTATTAGTTCCTGAGCCGAATGGTCATACTCCGTAACTAAATCCGCGGGACCGGATTTCTGCGAAACTTCTCTGGACTTTTCCAGTCCCTCCAGCAACATGTTACCAGCATCTTCTGCAGCCGATCGGGCAAGCTCCAGCAATTCCTCCGCCATAGGTTGGCTAAATCTTCTCGGTCATAATTTCTACGACTTCCTCGGACCTTTCCCCGGCTTGTTTGGTTAACCGGTTCCTCTTTTCCCTCATTTCGTCTACAAACCGCTCGTCGGAAATCGAAGAGAGATTTATATCTACGTTTAACAGGGATGTCCTGACTGTAGCATCTGCAAGTATTGCCGATGCACCCGCATCGGTCACGGCGTGCTGATTTCCGGAAACCGCGCATTCCTTACTGAGTTCCAGAACCTCTATCGCCAGTTCTGCCATTTCAAACGGTGGCTCGGTTGCACCTTTGAGGGCCTGCTGAATTGCTTTTTTTCTTGCCTCTTTTTGTTCGGAAGTATCTTTGGGAGCTTTATACGCGTCCATTACTTCGGTATATGCGGCTATATCTTTCTTTATTGCTTCCAGGAATTCACGCCTTAAATTGTCAGTCCGCTTTAAGATATCTTCAAACTTTTCCTCTACTTCCGCATATTTCTCTTTTCCTATCGTAAGGTTCGCTACCATGGACGAAAGAGCGGCAGCCAAAGCCCCCGCAACCGCAGCAGCTGATCCCCCACCTGGCGCGGGCTTGCTGGAAGCTAAGTCAGACAGAAATTTTTCCAGCTTCTGATGTCTCGGGTCTATCTCGGTTTCTTCAGACATTAATAGTTAATCCTCCCTTTTCCAGTAAACTCTAACCAGACGTTCATTTTGTCCTGATTTTATATCCAGATCTCCATCGTGAGCCCTTGCAATAGACTTGCCAATTCTCCTTGCAAGATGTTCATTGGTCGTTGCCAATTCCATAGAATTTGATTCCTCGTCAACCCACATTAACTGCTGCAAAGGTCTCGTCTGCTTCGCCTTCTCCTCGTCATTTTTCACCAGTTGAAGTATCTCTTTTTTATGTTCCTCGAAATAGTTACCGGATAAATAAACCAGACCTTCGGGATTTCTATCCCTTTTTCTCCTGCAGGCGGGGCATAAAGCTTCATGAGGGTCTTCTTTTGAAGAAATAGAATCGTCTATCCAGCGCCCCTCCCGGTAGACAAGATCACAGTTCGGGCAGTAGGTAGGTTCCTTATATTTTTTTCCCTCATAATAAGGATTCTTCGACTCGTGCCCGACGTCTCCCCTTCGCTCCTCT
>JAIPHJ010000062.1 GCA_021735245.1 Candidatus Bipolaricaulota bacterium | reverse complement strand
CGGTACAGGTACGGTTGACGTCCTGTTCAACAACTGGGGTGCGGACGGACCCAGTGTAGCAGGCAATACAGGAAACATACTCTATTCACCCTGGCTAAACGATACACCCGGTTCCTCTCCCATGACCTACATGGTGGACTATCTGGGTTACGATCGCCAAGGTAGTCTGGACAGGGCGATAGGTGATGCAAACAACGATCCGGATACGGATACCATAATAGTGAACCACGGAACCTATGAAGCACCTCAACCGATAACCGAAAGCGTAGAAATAGTAAGTGTTTTGGGTTCACCTGCCAATACGTTTATCGACAAAGGTACGTTAAATATAAACTCTTCGAACGTCACAATAGGTAAGAGGGTAAACAACTACATAAGTAGGGGGTTTACCATAAACGGTAGTATTACTGTCGGAGGCGGAGTGGACGCCTCGAGTGTACACATTAACTGGAACAACATCTTAGGTACCGTGACCAACAACGGGGCCGGGACCCTGGACGCCACCTACAACTGGTGGGGAAGTACCAGTCCTGACGACTCGACGGTGGGATCAGTTAATTACACCCCTCACCTTCCCGCCAAGGTGGGTACGATGCTTACCTACATGGAAACAAATGGTATAACCAGCCCTCAAGCTGCAATTGCCGGAATGGTTTGTGGGGCCGGCAGCTCCTCCGAGCAGGCAGTATGCAAGCTCTCCGGCATGGGGCTTAATCCCGATCAAGCGAATGGTTTACTTTCCCAGTTCGGTCTATCACGGGTAACCAACGCCATAAACAACGGAAAGACTACATCGAAGTTTACGGAGCTATTGGGCGGCTACAGCCTACCCGCAGGTGGAGCAGCCGGATTGACAAATAACCTGTTAGCGGGTGGAGGGGGGTCTATCGGTGGTAGGAGGGTGGGTGGGGTCTTCACAAAAGGGGAGACCGGAGAAGTAGGGTTCGCTCTTTTGGACTTTACTGGCAACCCTTCCGTGGATATAAATCCCACCGTATCGCTAGTTCTTCTGGACGGAGACGGCAAACTGGATAATTTAGTTGATGTAACTACCGCCGTCTACGATAACTCGAGCTCATCTTACGTATCAACCTTTGAAAGTCTCAACTTAGCCCCGGGTTATTACCTGGTTCAGGTGGACCTGCCCGATATCAGTTCGCTAAGTCAGGTAATCCAGGTGGATGGGGTGGAAGTTTAGTTTACTTAACCAACTATACAAAAAACAGTTTGATGACAAAAGAGGGAGGAGGAATCCTTCCTCTTTATTGTTTTAATAGTCCTGCTAACACAGTAAAAGATAAGTAAAAAGTGGTGGGAAATCCCTGGCTTCACGGGCTTCCCGGGATGCACTTCATACAAACTTTTGCAGTCATTATTGACTGAGATCTAGTTTCCGTAATTGTAAGGTAATCCGAATTTGGAATTTACAATACTCGATCCAGTCGTGTCTCTTTGCTTAATTCGGGATGGCTGGGATTTCAAAACAAGGAGGAAGTGGGATAGTGTTGGATCGGTATATTTACATAACCAAATGAATTCGACCTTAAACTGGATAATAATAAACAATACAAAGTTTTTACTTGACAAACTCCTGATATGGGAGTATGCTTGTATATAATAATATCCCGGAATGTGTCTATCAATAATACACATTCACGGTAGGGCTTGCATGGAACAAGGGAAACCTTACTTATATCAACGGTCCTCTATTACTACTCTCACTATAAGTCTTCTCTCTCCAGTCAGTATCTTTCCGAGATAATAAAATTCCAAAAATGGAGGTAGGTTGTTATGCGTTACTGCGGGGGAAATTTGCGGCTTTGTATTGCGGTAGTTTTGAGTTTTGCGGTTTTGGTAGCTTTTTCTGGAGCAACTTTTGCGGTAGGGCCTTATGGGCATGACTTTGGCCGGATGTTTTCGGTAGGTGACCTGGTCGTGGATATAGGAAAATGCGGGCCGTACAGGGCTGACTTCGGCAGGCTGTTTTCAGCGGGTGACTCAGTAGTCGACATAGTAGGAGGTCCGTATCATGCGGACTTTGGCAGACTTCTTGCTGTGGGTTATCAAGAGGTTGATATAGTGGGTGGACCTTATCGGGCTGACTTCAGGTATTGACTCCGTGTATTTATGCTTCGAGTCATGAACCAGTAAACAAGGTATCAAATTTGAAAGTTATAAATTAAGAAATTGCCGTATTAATAAGGAGGCATTGCTATGATGTACAAAACTCGCATTAGTTTTTCCGTTTTAGTTTTGTTTGCTGTTAGTCTGTTGGTTCTGGCAAGTAGTTTGGTGGTTTTTGGTGAATCGAGCCCATATCTATCGGGTACCTGGTTACACAAAAGTTATAATGAAATGCAGACCGAATATATGTTGTGTCAGTATCGAGGAGATCTAACCTTACCCGGAGTGACCGGAACAGGTATTTGTTCTGCCAACACCCCGATGGATTACCCCACTCCAGATGGAGGTATAATAACGATTTCCGAGCAAATGCGGGGAAGCTGGAAGTGGATTTCCAAAGGACACTATGAGTTCAAGTCAATGTCACTGGTCACCAAAGAAGGCTCCGTTATGGGGACTTTCGAGATTACCGGTACCGTAATCAAGCTTGGGGAAGACAAGATGGAGGGAAATTGGGACTTAAGGATAATTGACCTCGAGGGTAACGAACTTATGAAACTTCCTCCCATGAAGGGTGATTTTACTAGAATTAAAATTGAATAGTAAGAATTTATATATAATCACACACCGTTATAGCGGGTGATACAGATTTTATCCCATATTCGGTGTTGTGGGAATGGGTAGTAGGTAAGGTATATCCATATTCAAAGAGGGTTCCTTCTTGATAAGAAAGACATCTAAAGAGAGGGAACCCTCTATCCCCCCGGGATGCACTTCATACAAATTTTCCACTGACTCTTGATTAAAAATCATTTTGGCACCCAGGAAGATCTAATTTTTCCTTGATATGTTCAAAATTAATACCTTATTACATAATCACCGGAGGTCGATAAGATGGTGGACTCATCTATTGATAAGCATTTAACTTCATGGGTTGTCTTGCTGTTGATACTGTCGGTGAGTTTTTCGGCTTCTGGGGAGTCTCTGGTTGTTTCAAAGCAGGGAGGCGGATTTCATTCAATACAAAAGGCCATAAATAAAGCTTCCGCCGGTGACGTAGTTTACGTTGAAGAAGGTACATACAGAGAAAATTTGAACTTGAACAAGAAAATTACCATAAAAGGACCAGGACCAAAAACCGTGAACATCGTCAGTAAGGAAAAGGGCGAGCCGGTTATTTCAGCCGGCCCATCTAACTCAAAAATAAAGCTAGCCGGGGTGGCGATAAAAGGAGCTACGGGCAGTAAATGCCCCGATCTTGACAAAGGGATCTGTCCTGTCGGTCTCTCCGCTACTGGAGAAGTATCTATAAGCGTGATTGACGCTCAAATTAATGGAAATGCTAGAGACGGGCTTTTATTGCAGGACTCTTCCAGGCTCTCCCTTGTTAATTCTCTAGTGGCTAAAAATGGGGAAAACCTAAAAGGGGATAGCAACATTTTCTATGCAGGAATAGAACTTCGAAATTCTTCCCAGGCTAACCTGAAAGACGTGGAGCTGATTGAAAATCGCATCGGCCTTTTACTCAGTCACTCCGCGACCGTGGAGATAAAGAAATGCAGGGTTTCCGGGAGCTCCGAGGTAGGGGTGTGGGTAGCTAATCAAGCGAAAATTTTGATTGAAAGCTCGGAAATCCTCAATAGCGAGGTTGGTGTTAGGGGCTTCGGTGGAAAAGTAAAACTGGCGAACTCGAAAATTTCGGAAAACAAATTGGGTCTGAACTTTCTTGTTACCAGTGCTTCCCTGGAGAACGTTTCTATCAAAGGAAACGAAGTCGGTGGTGACCTACGAGAGGGCTCTAAAGTGAGGCTTAAATATTCCACTATTAGAGCTAACGGGAGGACGGGATTAAAGGTCTTTAATTCCAAAGTTAACTTGTATAATACCGAATTTGTCAAAAACGGTTCTTACGGTCTGCATCTGTTTGAGGGCTCTGCGTCCACGGTGAAAGATTCGAGCTTTGAAAATCATGAAAGCGCCGGTATTTTACTCCAGAAGACCTCAAAAGCCAGAGTTGTTAGCTCCAGCTTCAAAGAGAATGGTAAAGCAGTTCAAATGGCTGAATCCTCCAGGCTGGAGTTAAATAGAGCGAAAATAACAAATAACGACACGGGAATAGAAATATCGATTCCGGAAGACTTTACCGGCAAGCTAAGTGGCTTCAGCAACATGATCTCCGATAACGCAACCAATTTCTCCGGAGTTAGTGAAAATACACAGAAAAAATTAGTAGCAGAAAAAGAATGAAAGTCTATGCAAATTCCATTGATAGGGTAAGAAAGGCATCAGATTTCTATGTTAGGTACCGCAACAAGGTGGGATACCCCAACCAACAGTGGGTAGTGAGACAGCTATAATTGGAGCGCTTGCGTGAAATAGCTGTCTAATTTAACCAGGGTGCCCTGGAGGAGTCAAAATTTTTATCAGTTTACCATTGAATAGCGTGAACTAGTGCCGTTTTACATTGATTTCCTTAGACAGCCCGGGTTTTCTAATCCGGCGTCACGGCTGAACGTCAGTTTAAGAATTTAAGGATTTCCCGAGAAACAACCTCAGGCTTTTCTTCAAAAGGAAGATGGGCGGTTCCTGGAATAATAACAAGCCTTGAGTCAGGCAAATCTTGGTCCAGTCTTAGCCCAATTTCCGGGGGAACCGCTTCATCATCTTCCCCCCAGATTATTAGGGTGGGGGTAGTAATCTTCTGGATTTCCTCCTTCTTTATCCCACCCTCGTTATCTCTCGCCAGATCCAGGATAACCCTTGCTTTAGACTTTAGTGCAGAATCTACGTAACTATTGAGCCTTACTTTAAGTATTTTTCCGGATAAAAATCCCCGCTTCAAGAAATACTTCATCATGGGGCGATTCAACAAAAATATATCAATGACGGGTGCTGATACGGGTTTAAGAGAAAGAACCCAGCCAGGGATATGATTAGTCGATGAATAGGCCGCACTATCAACCAGAATGAGTTTTTTTATCAGGTGAGGATTATTACGGGCAAGAAAAAGACTAATTTCACCACCCATTGAATGGCCAAGTAAATCAACTGGCTCCAGAATTGAATTTTCGATAAAAGAAGCCAGGGATTCGGCCAGATTACTTCGTGAATAGGTAAAAACCTTCGGTTTAGAGCTATCCCCAAAACCCAACAGATCCAGAGTAAAGATCGGAATTTTCCCTCTCAGTTTTGTGATAAGAGGATAGAAATTTGTCCGGCTACCCATAAACCCATGTACTAAAACAAGGGGAGTATTATCTTGGAAGTCCGTCCGGGCAGGAAAATATTCATAACATATCTGATAATCCTTATATTGAAAATATCCCTCTTCGGCAAAGGTACTCTGAAAAAATGCCAGCATTACAAATAATATAGCAAGGGACAGTACCCAATTTTTCTCCACGAGTTTTCTCCTTTAGTTAAGCAAAAGGTACCCGAAAAGGGTCCGCTTCCTCAAATTACATTTGAGTTCACGATACCCTCTGAAGCAATACCATTTTTCCTATAGGCCCTGGACCTCCGCCTGAAGTACCAGGAGATGGAGGCTGTTGGGTATTACAATTTGTTGAGTTTTGAAAAATGTGAACAGAGGTGAGGATAATCATAATCAAATGAAGAGTGGCTCCCCGGCGTGCACTTCATACAAATTTTTGAAGTCATTATTGATTAAAATTTAGATTTTACAAGAGTTGGTTGAGGGAAATAACCGGTTGGCTTCCTTTCCATTTTGGAGGATTTAATTGAGATTAAGGTATTTTAAAATCCGTGATAAGAGCTAAAAACTTGCTCAAGCTCCTATTAAATGATAGCATGTTTTTGTCCTTAACGCTCAAAGATCCACTCCCTT